>DASUKF010000015.1:0-52472 GCA_036278875.1 Saccharimonadales bacterium (SeqCode)
AAGAATATAGTCGACAGTTTTTATCCTGATCTGCCGTTCGGTATCGCGCAGATTGGCAAGGCGTTCCGTAACGAGATAAGCCCGCGCGACTTCGTGTTCCGCAGCCGGGAATTCAATCAGATGGAGATAGAATATTTCATCAGCCCTGAGGCTTGGGAAAAAGAATTTGATAAGTGGGTTGAAGCAATTCATGAGTTTCTGGAAAAACTTGGTCTGCCGAAAGACAAAGTCCACGAGCTGGAAGTTCCGGCTGGCGACAGAGCGCATTATTCCAAACGTACGATAGATTTTGAGTTTGATTTTCCGCACAAACGCGACGAACTGCTGGGTCTGGCATACCGAACGGATTTCGACCTGAGTAATATCCAAAAGGCCTCCGGCAAGAATATGGAATACCGGCCGAAGGACGGCTCCAAACCGTTCGTGCCGCACGTGATAGAACCAAGCTTCGGTTTAGAGCGAGCAATCATGGCCGTGCTTGTCAGTGCGTATAAAGAGGATGAAATTGAGGGCGAAAAGCGTGCTTATCTGGCGTTGCCGGAAAACCTAGCCCCTGTAAAAGTTGCCGTTTCGCCGCTTTTAAAGAACAAGCTGGAGCTGGTCAAAAAAGCCCGGGAAGTTTATAAGATGCTGAAGAAAGAATTCGGCAACGTCATGTACGACGACAATGGAAACATAGGCAAGCGCTATCGCCGGCAGGACGAAATCGGCACACCATACTGCGTTACAATAGACTTCGACACGCTCGAAGATGACACGGTAACTTTAAGAAACCGCGACACCACCAAACAAGACCGAATCAAATCATCGGATATAACTGCAAAAATAAAATAGCCATGGAAATCGTAGATCTGTCCGTTCCGGTTAGTGAAAATACGCCGGTATATCCGGGCGACCCTAAGACTGTTATAAAACCGGCTGGCACTTTTGATAAAGATGGATACAATGACCACTTAGTTTCCATTGGAACTCATGTGGGGACTCATATTGACTCACCATTTCATATGCTTGCAGATGGCAAAAAGCTGGATGACATACCTATAGAGCAATTTATCGGGCGTGGCTGTTATGTGAATGCTGAAAACGGATTCGATTTGGCAGCTATAAAAGAGATAGACATTCAAAAAGGTGACATCGTACTATTTCATACCGGAATCGTAAGCCGTTACCAGGAATCGAGCTACTATGAAGATTATCCGGATATTCCGGAAGATGTCGCGCGTTATCTGGTTGGAAAGAAAATAAAAATGATCGGCATGGATATGTCCGGACCGGACCATCCGCCGCATAATATTCACAAAATTTTACTAGGCGGCGGGATACTGATAATTGAGAATCTTACGAACTTGGACAAGCTAGCCGGCAGAAACTTTACAGTTTATGCACTGCCAATCAAGCTGAACTTGGATGGTGCTCCCGCCCGAGTGATCGCGCAGCTTGATTAAATACTGGTATTATTGAAACATGAAAAATGCCGATGTATGGGTAGTTGCCGGGCCGGTCGGAGCCGGAAAGACTACTGTTGCAGAACTTCTGCTCTCTAAAATTAAACCTGCCCCGGCATTATTGGACAAAGATACTATGTATGTACCTCTCGTCTCTAAAATGCTGGTGAATTCAGGCCGCTCAGAAGGGGAGCGGGAAGGCAAATGGTATGACGAGAATATAAAAATTTATGAATACCAGGGGATGACCGAAACCGCGCGCGAAATCAGATTGCACGGCTGTCCGGTCCTGCTGTCCGCACCAGTTACCGGAAGAATACATGACGCAGAAGCATGGAAAAATTGGGTAGAAGAGCTTGGTGGTGAAACGGTAAGGCTGGTATGGGTAAGGTCGGACAGAGAAACATTGTGGCAGCGTATCAGTTCCAGAAATTCAAAGCGAGATACGCAAAAGATAGCGAGATTCGATGAATTTATAGAGGCTATGAAGGTTGATATGCCTCCGCCATTCCCGCACATCGCTATCGACAACCGCATGTCTGCAGGTAAATCGCTTGAGAACCAAATATCAGAGATTTTAAATGCCCTCTAAATACATTTTGCACGGTGGAGCGACGATAGGGCAGAAGGAAAACGTCGAATTTTACCGGCAGATGGCGGAAGGGCTGAAAAATATTGGAATTTTGTTGGTATATTTTTCCCGTGATAAAGAAGATTGGCCTGGCCTTAAGAAAAACGACAAAGAAAATTTCCAAGCGGCTAATCCGGGAAACGAATTTAAATTTACCGTGGCGGATGAAAATAATTTTGCTAAACAAGTCGCTGAAAGTGACGTTATATACTTCGCCGGCGGCAGTACGTTGAAGCTTATGAGCACAATAAAAACTGCAGGAATAGACCTGAAAAAGGCGTTGGAGGGAAAAGTCGTAGCCGGTTCGTCCGCCGGAGCGCATTTGATAGCAAAATGGCACTATGGCCATACAGCCAAGAGGATTAATCCGGGGGTTGGTTTAGTGGATGCAGCGGTCTTTACCCACTACAGACCGCTTGAAGGCACTTATTTCTACAAGCCGGAAGAACTGGTAGAAAAGATTGAAGAGGGGCTTAAAAAAACCGGCTCAAAAACATATTTCTTAAAAGAACAGCAGTCGGTAATTATAAATCCGGACGGAATTTAAGCGAATATAGGCTCGGAGTTAATCGGATCTACTACAGGCCCGCTTAGCTCGTCTACACCTACGACTTCTATCTCTCCGGTTGCAGCCAGGACACCCTCACTGTCCAGCATGGGCGGAACCGTATCTTCTTCTAAAAGGGCCGGTACGACATCTGCTCCAAGCAAAGGCATTGGTGCGCCCGGTGTCCGGGGCACCGTTCTGATTTCGGCGCCCCTATGTACTATTTGAAATCCATTTCTCTTTGCCATAATCCGACCACTATAACACTTTGTCGTTATCAAATAAATTGCTTATGAATTTTTGGAAAATGCTATTCTTTATGCATGAAATGGCCGCACGATTATTTTGAGAACGGGTACGGATACATACGTTTGGAAGATTTGAAACTGGGCGAGTTACCGCGTAGTTTGAAGATAGACGGTAGCGAACTGGTCATAAAACCGGAGTTCCATATATCGCTGGTGTGGGTCGGCAGGCTCAAAGAAATGGTCAATGAACCGGACAAAGAAAGAGTAAAACAGAAGATGATAGAAGAATTTGAGGAATTTACCAAGGAATATCCGATGACGGACTTCATTCTGACCAAGGAATTGCGCCTGGTGAGGAAAGAAGATAGAAAGAGCATCATAGCTATGGCTGAAGTAGCTGGAATTGACGCATTTTTTGAAAGACTGGCCCGCAAATATGATGTCAATCTGCCTGTACAGCCGACGCATATTACGCTTTATACCTTGCCGACGGACAAGATAGGCATAGGGATTCTGTCTTACGGCGAACTGGATGCTTATACTGAGATTATAGACCTGCCCGAAATACAAGGATTACTGAAAAAAGCCTAGATAACCTTGTCCTCGTACGTACGGGGTCTCAGCCATTTGAACTTACTGATATTTTTTGTTTCAAAAACCAGTGGCAGACTAGGGCCTATTATATCTTTTAATTTATGTATGAGCTCACCAGATAGTTCCTGCTTCGGTTTTGCCTGCGCCAGGGTAATATGCGGTATAAAACCCCGGTTTGACTTGGACTGCGCCTCATAAGGCAAGGTCTGTATCAGTGAGTTTTGCAGATCCGCAAGCTTGGGACCCGTGGCAGTGATATATAGGACACGATTTTCGAACATGCCGAAGCCGGATAGTTTTATACGCAAAGGCAAAAACTTGCCAGCAACTGATTTCAGGTCCGGCAAGATTGATTCGGGGGGAATCTTATCCAGAACGTTGGGCGGAACCAAGGTTATGTGCGGCTGGAACGGTTGCATTACCAAATATCCATCCAGCAGTTCATTCTGGGCATCCGTAATGATTCTACCGACATCATCCGGCAGAGAAAAAGCGATAAAATAACGATTCTCCATACGATTACATTATAAATGCTATGATTTATACAAGATGCTCTGGCTATTTTTGCTATTTATCCATGTGCTCGGTTTGACCGGATTCAATCTGGTACTACGGCGGTCTTTATTGGAAAAAGTAGACAGGTTCACGCTGGCGACCATCATGCAGACAGGTATAGCCGTACCGGCGATATTGCTGATGATTGCCATGCCGCCGAGATTCAGCGCGTATGAGCCAAAATATTACGTCGGTTTCATAGTCGAGGTAGTTTTAGGCATAGCTTTGCAGGTAACCAACACAAAGGCACTGCAGTATCTGGAAGCCAGCGTTTATCCGGTCATCTATAACTTGAGAATACTCATAACTACGCTGCTAGGCATACTTTTTTTGAATGAAGATGTGGTTTGGAGCCGTATCTTCGGAGGAGTATTGATATTCTTAGCGATAATAATAGTCCGTCAGAGAAGCAGCAGAACGGTGCGGCTTAAAGGCGTGGAATGGGGACTTAGCGCGGCTCTTATAATCAGCTTCCTGAATTTGAATGAAAAGTTGATGATAAACGGCGTTGGACTGCTTAATTATTGGCCGCCGGCAAGTGTTATCGCGGCATTATTGATGTGGGCATATTTGCTTACCAGGAAGCAAAGGTTTAATAAATCACTGCTTATAGATCCAAGAATGATTAAGCTGATGTCTCTACGGGCACTGTCCGGATATACATTTCCCTTGGCGCTTGCTTCGGGCGCACTCCTGAGCGTAGCCAGCTATATATCGGCTATGAGCGTGATACTGATGGTGGTTTCGGGTGTGATACTTTTGGGTGAACGCAACTACTTATGGCGGAAAATAGCCGCTACCGCCGTAGCCGTTACAGGGATGACGATAGTCCTGCTTTCCCACCTGCTGTAAAAGCTCAGAAGACGGGCGTATAATCAGAAATATAATAAAAATTATTTCATCAACTAATATAAGGAGGGGAATATGCTGAGCGATATGAGCATAATGCCGACGGTGGCGGTAAAAGATATAGAAAAAGCAAAAGAATTTTATGAGGGCAAGCTGGGTCTGCGTGGAGAGAGCGACCCGGGAGGCGTAAGATACAGATGCGGCAAAACCCATCTGTACGTCTATGAGTCGCCGCGCTATGCCGGCAGTAACAAGGCGACTTATGCCGGTTGGAGCGTTCCCGATCTGCCAGGAACAGTAGAAGAATTGAAATCAAAAGGCGTAGAGTTTGAAAAATATGATATGCCTAATGTCACCCATGAGGGCGATATACATGTCATGGAAGATACTTTCAGAGCCGCCTGGTTCAAAGACCCGGACGGTAATATATTCGCTTTGGACGAAAGCGAATAAACTTAGACGTAAGAAACGACGCTTACTGAGTCGCCCACCAAAAAGGCGCTGGCCGCACGCGGCTCGGGGGCGGCTAAGCCTCCTTCGTGTGCAGTATGAGCTGAGCCGTTAAGCTCTGCAGGAGCGTGGCTGCCATTGCTGGAATCCGGAGCCACATTAATACCTCTTAACAAGGGCCGGACCATAGCAAATCCTCCTCTTGCTTCAAATTGTCTTCCTACGCCGAAAGTCTCATCAACTTCGGCGAATGCACCATAAGGCGTAGCCATATATTTATCTCCCTTTGTTTTTTATACCTGGATAAGAACATACCATAGACGGACGATTATGTAAAACTGCTATGATTGAGGCATGAACAACGAACAAACAAAAACCAATCTGAATTTTGCCACGGTTGAAGATGATTTGCCCCTGACTAAGATTTGGCACAGAGTAATGAACGAGCTTTTTGCTTCAATCAGCCTGTTTTCTTTGATAATGTTTATGTTTTTTGTTGCCATGATCTTTTTTGCCGGAATCTTGGTAGCCTCAAACGGAGGTGTCGTCTATATAATCCTTGGTCTGGTTTGCATTTTGATATTCATTGCCGTATTAGTGTTAAAAACGGCAAAGAAGACGAGAGAACAACTGAGGGCTGCCGACTTTGCCACCGCTAACGGTTTTTATTTTTTGAGGGAACAGAAAGACCCGGGATTTGCAGGCGTAATATTTTCTTTGGGTGATACCCGCAGGGCAACTTGTATGATAGAAGGAAATTACGGCAAGCGGGAATTCAAGATATTTAACTATTCTTACATGCAGGGCAGCGGGAAAAACCGCTCGGAATACGATAAAGGCGTGATAATGATAAAATTGCCGCGCAGGCTGCCCAATGTAGTCTTCGACAGCAAGGCCAATAATCATTTTGGTATCAGCACACTGGGGACGACCTTCAAAAGCTCCGAAAAATTCACTTTGGAAGGAGACTTTAACAAGCATTTCGATGTCTATGCGCCGCAGAATTACGGTCTGGACGTACTGTATTTCATAACGCCCGAACTGATGGCTCTAATGGTGGACGAAGCAAGCAACTATGACATAGAAGTTGTTGACGATAATCTATTTTTTTATGCGCCCGCGTTTGAATTTACCAAAAGCCAGCTGGCAAATATATTCAAACTAATCCGAAACATAGGTGGTGAATTTTCTGAAAATACGGAACTATACGCCGATGAACGCGTAGGGAACCGGGCTATGGACTATGTGTCAGAACCCGGCAGAAGGTTGAAACGAGGAGTGTCATGGCTTTCTATAGCCGGAATAATAATCTACTTGGCTATTAGAATATTGATTGAAATAGTCGACAACCGCTAAACGGACATTTATGTAAAACTGCTATTATATCTAGGATTCATGAAAACAAGTGGAAAAGTATTCAGGCATAAACGTAATGGAACAAAGTTCGGCTACCCGACGGCGAACATAGAGTTCACTGATAAATCGGTGAGTGGGCTGTTCATAGGTTATACCGGGCTTATATCTACTGATGATAATCAGGTAGAGAGTGCCTTCTCCGGTAAGAAATTGCCATCGATAATCTTTATCGGCGCGCCGGAAACACTGCACGAAACGGAGCATCGCCTGGAGTCACATATATTAGATTTCCCCCTGATAGACCTATATGATAGTAAAATAGAAGTCGAAATACTGGACAGGCTGCGCGACAATATGAAATTCGGAAGTATTGATGAACTCATAGATCAGATGAAGAAGGACGAAACTGCGACTCGGGAGTGGTTCGCCCGGCAATGATTGACGAGAGATTCATAATCCTGGCCGTATTGATAGACTTCATAGGAAGCGGCGGCTACATACTCGATACTCTTAAAGGGAGTACCAAACCCAACAGGGTTACGTGGTTCCTATGGACTCTCATACCTGCAGTAGCTTTGGCCGGTATGATCCAGGAGGGCGCTAGTAAAACGGCACTGATACTGGCGTTTGTTTTCGGCTTTATACCATTGTTAGTATTCATCGCATCTTTCATAAACAAGAAATCTTTTTGGAAAATTACAAAATTCGACTGGATATGTGCCGCCTTATCTATAATAGGCATAGCCGCCTGGCTGGTTACGAATGATGGTAATTTGGCGATAATATTTTCTATCATCACTGATACTTTGGCGACATTGCCCACTCTCGTAAAAGGCTTTAAAGCCCCGGAAACTGAAAGCTGGCTGGTCTATCTGAATGCGGCCACAGCCTCGGCTATTACTCTGTTAACGCTTAAGAATTGGGATTTTGCCTCCGCGGCATTTACCATATATTTGTTGGTGGCATGTTTGATCTTATTCATAACGATAAGGTTCCAAATAGGCAAAAGACTAGTCGCATTAAAAATTAACAGGGTTTGAGTAAACTTGCTATCATAAGATATATGAAAATTACGAGGTACGAGCAAAGCTGTATGCTTTTGGAGCTGGACGGGACGCGGATATTGATAGATCCGGGAGCCAGGCCTTTCGCCGAAAACCGCAGCGTAGAAGATTTAGGTGATATCAATGCCATATTCTTTACCCATGAGCATGCAGACCATTTCGACAAAGATATAGCCGAGAAATATTCATCTCAGATGCCGGTCTATGTAAATGAAAGCACTTCAAAGCAGATGGCCGGTTCGCCGAAGATAATCAAGGATGGCGATACTGTTTCTGTAGGCGGTTTTCAGGTTCAGGCCAGGGAACTGCCGCATTGCCTTATGCCTGACGGGAGCGAAGGCCCCCAAAATACCGGATATCTGGTGAATAATGAATTCTTTCACCCGGGAGACGGTATAGAACTACCTGGACTCAAGGTAAAATATCTGGCTCTGCCGATTATAGGCCCGGATGTTTCGCCCAAGGACGCATTCATGTTCGTGCGCGATACGGGGGCAGAAAAAGCGATAGCTATACACTACGACGTGTTCGGCGTAAATGCGGAAATTTACAAAGGTTTCTCAAAAAGATATAACCAGCCGTTTGAAATCCTCACGCTCACAGTAGGCGAATCAACCGAACTTTAGATGAAAATAGCCGAGTTCGGGAACACTATTCTCCGGCAAAAAGCCAGGAAGCTGACGGTCGCTGAAATCAAATCGCCAAAAACCCGGAAAATTATAAAAGAGATGCAACAATTCCTGATTTCCAAAAAAATGGGCGTCGGTCTGGCCGCGCCGCAAGTTGGTGAAGATATGGCTTTGGCGGTCATTTCCATACGGCCGAAGAAGAACAGAGAGGAAGCCGAAGAGTTCGACCTGGTAATTATAAACCCGGAAATTACTGAAGTTCACGGACGCAGAAAACAGGAATGGGAGGGCTGTATTAGCGGCGGCGCATTAAAAAGCGGTTTGTTCGCAAAAGTGCCGCGCTATAAGAAGGTCAAGCTGAAGTACCGGGATGAGAAAGGCAAGCTTCATCATAAAACCTTCGAGGGTTTACCGGCGCATGTCATCCAGCATGAAGTAGACCATCTGGAAGGGATACTTTTCGTAGATAAAGTGAAAGATACAAAAACCTTCATAACTTACGGCGAATACATGAAGCTGGCTAAAGCGTTAAAAGAAAAATCTATTTAGAGGCTATCATGTCCAGCAGCGCCATGCGTATCAGCAGGCCGTTGCCGGCTTGTTCGAAATACTTCGCCCGGGGGTCATTATCAACGTCGGTCGTAATCTCATGTATTCGGGGCAGTGGGTGGAGTATTATAGCTTTTTCAGGCAATTTTGAAACATTATCTTTTGTAAGGGTAAATTTGTCGTAATCTATAGAATCGGCATTCTTTATACGCTCTTTCTGCAGCCTGGTCCAATACACAACATCGGTTTCCGGGAATACTTTATTCAAGTCGTCTATCTCGTCAAATGTGGTTCCTGACTTCTTTAAAAGCTTCTTTATATCATCGCCTATCTGAAGTTCGGGTATGGATATAAAGTTGATATGATTGCCGGGGTAGAGAGCAAGCAGGCGGCAGAGCGAACGTATGGTACGCCCGTATTTGAGGTCGCCTCCAGCAGTAATCCTTAGATTATCGAGCCTTCCGAAGTGTTTTCTGATGCTGTATGCATCCAACAGAGCCTGTGTGGGGTGCTCTCCCGCGCCGTCTCCGGCATTGATTATCGGAACCTTGCTGACAGACGCCGCTTTTTCGGCTGCCCCTGTATCGGTGTGGCGGATAATTATGGCGCTCAGATGGTAATTGTTCAAAACATTTATCGTATCTTCAAGAGTTTCGCCCTTGGCCGCCGATGAGAAGCCGGCGGCATTCTCGGTAGAAACTACTCCCATACCCAGTTTCAAGGCCGCCGTTTCAAAACTCAGCCGCGTCCTGGTCGAAGGTTCGTAAAAAAGCGTGCACACCTGTTTGGCCAGGTGTTTTTTAGCTAATTTTGCGGTCGAGGATTCGTCTTTTAGCAGGTTTTCTATCTTTTCAGCCCGGGAAAAAATCTTTTCAAGGGTTGCTATGTCGAACTGGTCTACGGACAGTACATTGGAAATACCCATATCTGAAGAGATATTCTAAAGCCTTATAGATGATAAAATCAAGCTCTCATCTGTTATACTATTATTGAACTTAAGCCTAAATAAAAATGAAAGAAGAAAAAAACGCCGAAATTTTCCCCAAACATTTTTTCTGGGGCGCCAGCATTTCAGCACACCAGGTAGAGGGGCGTAACCATAACCAATGGACGGTATGGGAGCTGGAAAATGCGTCCAGCCTGGCGCAGACGGCGCATATACGCCTGGGCTGGCTACCTAGTTGGGATAGATTCAAAGACCAGGCCGAAGAGCCTTCCAATTACGTATCGGGCCTGGGGGTAGACCATTACAACAGATACAAAGAAGACTTTGAACTCTTAAAAAAGCTCAATCTGAACGCTTTCAGATTTACTATTGAATGGTCCCGCATAGAGCCCGAAGAGGGCAAGTGGGACAAAGAGGCCATAGATTATTACAGGAACTATATAAAAGAGCTCAGAAGGCAAAAGATAGAGCCGTTTCTCAACATCTGGCACTGGACCTTGCCGGTATGGTTCGCTGATATCGGTGGTTTTGAGAAAAAATCCAACCTGGAATATTTCTACCGGTTCGTTGAAAAAATATGCAAATCAGGCCTGCTGGATGATATAGAATACGTGCTAACGATAAATGAACCCAGCAATTATGCCAGCTTCGGTTATCTGCTGGGCGAATGGCCGCCGCAGTATAGGAACCCTTGGAAATTCACCAAGGTCTACTGGAACATGACCCGGGTCCATAAACGTACTTATAAGATAATCAAGAGCCATAGGCCCTCTATGCAGGTGGGATTGGCGATGATACTTGCCAATATACAGGCCAAGCACCCTCATAACATACTGGACGAGGCGTCTACCAAGATAATGCGCTATGTCTGGAACTGGTGGTTCTTGAAAAGAGTTAAGAGAAAAACGGATTTTATAGGAGTGAATTATTATTTCAGCGATTATTACACGGGCCTTGGGAAAAGAGAGAACCCGAAGGTGCCGATAAGCGACTTGGGCTGGTATGCCGAGCCCGAGGGTTTATACCCCATATTGCTCCGCACCTGGGCCAAGTTCAAAAAACCTTTGTTCGTATCCGAAAGCGGTATTGCCGACAAAGACGACGAGCTGCGCAGATGGTGGATACAGGAAAATCTCGTAGCGATGGAAAGAGCTCTTAGCGAAGGTGTCGACCTGCGCGGCTATTTCCATTGGAGCCTTCTAGACAATTTCGAATGGGCGTACGGCTGGTGGCCTGAATTCGGACTTATCCATGTAGACAGGAAGAATGGCATGAAGCGTATAGTCCGGCCCAGTGCCAAGTGGTTCGCCGAGTGGATTCGCAAGCTGGGCTGAGACCATATGTGGTGTAAAATAATAACAAGTGCACGGGCTTTGAGCACAAATGGTTAAAAAATGTACTCAATGGATTAATATGGGGTAGATAAGCAGTAATTATTATGAAAAACATACCTAGTAAGCTACCGGACAGACTGGTTGAAGAAGGACTTGAGATAGTAGTTTCTAAAGCCAAGGACGTACCCGAAGAGTACATTGTGCAGATAATAACCAAGTCCCGGCAGCCTCATGTCATGAAGTTTGAAGGTCATGAGGATGCGGAAGGCCGGTTCAAGAATATAGATGCCTACAGAAAATGGGCCGAGAAAGAAAGGATAGTGTACCTGCTAATAAGAAAAAGGAATAAGGTCGAAGTAGATGTCGGCGGTATAGTATGGTTCGGAAGACGCGAAAACAAACTTATCGACCCCCGTTATGACCTAACATTCGGCATACGCCTGTACGAAGGCTGTGTCGGGAAAGGCCTGGCCGTACCGTTCATGAAAGCGACCCATGACGACCTTAAAAGATTTTACCCGAACCGGGCTATCTGGCTTGATTTTGCCGAAGATAACATAGCCGCCAGAAAGGCTTACAGCAAGTTCGGTTACATTGATTTGACCGAAGCGGACGGCAGAGTGGTCATGGGGTATCATATAGGCGCATGATGGATAAAGATAAAAAAATAGTGGTAATTGGCGGCGGTCACGGTACAAGCGTGGTTCTTAAATCCTTGTCGGATTCCGTCGCAGAATTGACCGGCGTGCTGTCCATGGCCGATGACGGAGGTTCGACCGGCAGACTCAGAAACGACCTCGGGGTATCGGCGGTAGGCGATATAAGACAATGCCTTACGACGCTTTCCGCCAGGCCGGAAATAGCGGAACTATTCTCCTACAGGTTTGATAGCGGCGGGTTGAAAGGCCATAGTCTGGGCAACCTTATTCTGGCTGCCGAAGAACTGCAAGAAAACGATTTGGAGAAAGGCATAAACAAAGCCAGAAAGATACTAGGGGTCAAAGCTGACATAATACCTTCGACTAATGATAAATGCGGGCTGATCCTGGAGCTGGCAGGAGAAAAAACGGCCGGGGTTTATAAGATAGCTAACGTTGACTTCAAAGACAGCAAACCGAACCTTTCGCTCCAGCCTGTGGCAAAGCTTTCCGAATCTGCCCGCGCAGCTATAAATGAAGCGGATTTCATCCTTATAGCGCCGGGGAATTTCTACTGCTCGATCATACCGGCCTTGCTGGTGGAAGGCATGACGGAGGCTATAAACGCAACACAAGCCAAAGTAATATTCATATCCAATTTGGTAAACAGGCGGGGGCATACAGGGGGCTTCAGAGCCACGGATTATATAGACGAAACCCGCCGAATCGCCGGAGAACTCAAACCGGACGCTCTCATATACAACACGGCTAAGATAGCCGAAGATTGCTTGCGGGAAGGCGAGGAACCGGTCGGCCAGCCCGATAAAAAAACCGATTATCTCCTGATAGCAGCCGATATATCAGACACCGAAAAGGTAGCCGCTCCGGGCAACGATGAAATTGCCGCAGTCAGATCCCTGGTCAGGCATAATGGACGGAAATTAGCCGAAGTTCTTGAACAGGCTATGGAGAATCTCTGATGGCGGATGACACACTGTATATATTGGATCTTGACAGGACTCTTCTGGACGTTGACATGGCTATGTCTATTGCAGAAGAAGCTTGCCATAACCTGGGAGTCGATTTCAGCAAGATAAAAGAAGACCAGCAGAGATCATTCGCCCGCGCCGTGCCATACAGCCCGCTAGCTACCCTAGAAGATATGGGCGATGGCGTATTAGAACGTTTCAAACAGGAATTTTTGAAGCTTGCCGGCCCGGCCCGGCTGGTTTTTCCCGATGCTAAAAGGTATCTGGACAAGCTGGAACATGCAGGCAAGCAGTACATGATACTTACTTATGCCCGAGATGCACGCTGGCAGGAGCTCAAAATGCAAGGAGCGGGGCTTGATAATATACCGCACATAATTATATTTCACCCCAAGAAAAGCCATGACATAGACAGCTGGCGTAGCAAGGACGGCTTGTTCAATGTACCCTTAGACACAATAAGTCCGGCGAGTGAGGTGGTATTCGTGGACGATCGCTTGCGTGTATTTGACGGTATACCGAAGAATTGCAAAGGATATTATCTGAAACGGAGTGATTGGCAGGATGACCTATCAGATATAGGGAAAGATATAACCCAGATAGCCAGCTTTGATGAATTAATTGACAAATTGTAAATAAACTTCACTAGTGTGGTTTAAAACTGTTACACACCATATATAGTGCATTTTTTACTCCTGTGGAAAACTATGGGTATTTTATCTATGAAAACAGTCAAAAACTCTTGTATGTGGGATGAAGTGGGTAGTAAACTCTTGTTAGTGGGTAATCGTAGGTAATCAAAACAATTATCCTAACGAACAGCCCAGTCCTTTAAAAACAAGGCTGGGGCAAAAATAAAAACCACTAACGTAACTAAATAACTTCTATGGCCACAGTAGACTACTTTGAGAGGAAACTAGATGACAAGCGCCGGCTGACCATTCCGCCGGAACTCAGGCATCAGTTTGCTACCGGAGCAGTAGTGACCCGAGGTTTCGGCAGATACTTGCATCTATATCCCAAGGAAGTTTGGGATAAAAGGGTAGAACCGATGTTAGACGGCGACATTCTTGACGAGAAGATAGCCGATCTGAACGTACGGTTCCGTACGGGCAAGGTAGATGTCGAACCGGACCAGAAGCAGGGCCGGATAACGCTGGAACAGCATCTGCTGGATTACAGCGGTATAAATCGGGAAATAGTCGCTGTCGGAGTAGGTCAATACTGGCGCCTGATGTCGCCGGAAGAAGCCGACAAGGCCGTAGCCAAGGGATAGTACCTTAACAAATAATAGTAACAACAAACTTTCCAAAGTTTGAGGTCAGCTATTCGGCAGTCAGTAAGTGGAACTCTAGGGTAACCACTTTAAAAACCCTCGCTCTTTCTATTTAAACACCTCCCAAAACTCCACCTCACACATAAGTCTCTCAAAGAATCACGGTTTGTAAGAGCAACTCATGATAAACACGAGAAGTTTATCTGCTGTTACATCAATAGCCGCGTTTCAAACAAAAACAAAAACAACCCAAAAACAAAAAGCTGACTGCTGAATAGGTGACCTTTATACAAAAACAAAAATAAAAATAAAAACAAATAGGATCACCATGAACGAACAAAAACATGTCCCGGTGCTGGCTGGTGAAGTGATTCGCTGCCTGAAACCTAAGCCGGGGGACCGGTATCTTGACCTGACCGCGGGCCGCGGCGGACACGCCCGTATGGTGCTGGACAAGATAGGACCCGAAGGCTCGGCGACTTTGGTCGACAGGGATGAAGAAGCTATAAAAGCTCTCAGGGATATCTTTGCCGACGACAACCGCGTGGAGATAATCCATAGCGATTTTCTCTCAGCAAGCAAAAGTCTGCTGAAAGAGGGAAAAAGCTACGACATCGTTTTTGCAGATTTGGGCGTATCGTCCCCGCACCTTGACAATCCGGACCGAGGTTTTTCCTTCACCCGTAACGGGCCGCTGGATATGCGTATGGACAGGTCATCCGGCCTTACGGCCGAAACCATAGTCAATGAATACGACGCAGATGAGCTGGCTAAGATACTTAAAGAGTATGGCGAGGTAAGGAATGCCAAAAAGGTAGCTGCTCGTCTAATAGATAATAGACCGTATAAGACTACCGCCGAGCTGGCGAAAAAAATTGTTCAGTTTCAGTCAGGCAAGAGCCGAAAACATCCTGCTACAGCCGTATTCCAAGCTGTCAGGATAGCTGTAAACGATGAACTGAATCTACTGGAAAAAAGCTTGGATCTATGGATGGCACTACTTTCCCGTATGGGCAGGATAGGGGTCATATCGTTCCATAGTCTGGAAGACAGGCTGGTAAAGCGTGCCTTCAAAGATTATGGAGGAAACCGGTATGACGCCACACTGCGCATCTTGACCAAAAAGGCGGTCAAGCCGGGCAGAGATGAAGTTGTTTTTAATCCGCGCAGCCGGAGCGCTAAGTTCCGGGCGGCGCAGCGAAAATAAAAACAAAAAGAAAGGGAGTCTATGCCTATCCAGGTAAAAAGTACCTCCCGCGCCTATAAAGTACACGTACGCGTACTATAACGGCGGACTTTCGGGCGGGCGACAGCCCGCCCGGGAGGGAAACAAAAACAAAAACAAAAAGGAGAATTTAATGACATACTCAAGCTCTATAAGTATGGGCAGAAGGCGTTTCGCCAGGCGTCATCAGAACGTCGTGAGTATGGCCGAGCAGGCTAAGACCATAGGGCCGGTGAGCAACAGTATCGTATTGGTACTTCTCAGCTGTCTGCTAGGGCTTCTGTATCTGACGCAGGTAACAAAAACGAATGCGACCGGATATCAGATAAACCAGCTCAAGGAGCAGTATTCGCAGTTGCAGAAGGACCATGACGAACTGGAACTTTCAGCAGCCCGACTGCAGTCCATGGACCGGGTGGCCAAAAGTCCGGTTGCCAAGAATCTGGTATCGGTAGCTCCTACGGCCACTGTCCAATAGACAAGGAGGCAGGCCATTGTTACCTAATCGCACGAAGCAAGTCAGAGTTTCCTTCAGCAATCTGAGATTTGATGTATTCTACGGATTGCTGGTTCTGATTTTAGTCGTGTTCGTCCTGAGGCTATTCTATGTACAAATAATCCAGCACGACCATTATAAGAAGGCCGCGATGGCTACTCAACTGAAAGAATACGGCATACCGGCCGAACGCGGTATCATTAAGGCGCATGACGGAAGCAGCATAGTTCCTATAGTCTTAAACGAGGATGTTTATACGCTTTTCGCGGACCCGGTATATGTAAAGGACAAGAAAGATGCGGCCGATAAACTGAGCCGTATCACCGGAGGGAATGCCAATGATTACCTTAAAGAGATGCAGCGTGATACCCGCTATGCCGTCCTGGCAAAGAAGCTGGACGGGAACAAGAAGAAAGCGATAGAAGCGCTTGATCTTAAAGGAATCGGTCTCCGGGCGGAATCCATCCGGGTATACCCTCAGGGAAGCCTGGCCTCGCAGCTTCTCGGATTCGTCAATGACGATGGACAGGGAGTATATGGCATAGAGCAGTATATGAATGATACCCTGCACGGAACCGATGGCATGCTTAAGGCCATTACCGATATAAAAGGGGTGCCCCTGGTCGCTAACCAGGACAACGTGTCCAAAGATCCTGTGTCCGGCAAGGATGTAACTCTGACCATAGACATAGGCATGCAAAGAAAAGTGGAACAGTTATTGAAAGAACATCTGCCTACGGTAAATTCCAAGTCCGGAAGCGTCGTAGTATTGGACCCTGACACCGGAGCCGTAAAGGCCATGGCAAATTATCCCAGCTATGATCCTAGTAAATATTTTGATGTCAAGGACCAGTCGCTATTCACTAATCCTGCTGTCAGTTCACCCCTGGAAGTAGGCTCGATAATGAAGACGCTGACAGTAGCGACAGGCTTGGATACGGGAGCTATAAAAGCTAACCAGACATTTTATGATCCGGCCAGGTTCACTGTGGACGGCTATACTATAACCGACGTCGCGGAAGACGGCGGTGCCCAAACACGCTCGATACAGGACATCCTGAGCTATTCTCTTAACTCCGGTGCCACTTGGATAATGATGCAACTGGGTGGCGGCGAGATAAACAAGAAAGCCCGCGATACGGACTATGATTATCTAACGAATCATTATTTCTTTGGTCAGAAGACCGGAATAGAGCAGGGTTATGAGGCTCCGGGTGTAGTACCCGACCCGGATCATGGTTATGGCCTGAATATAAAATATGCGAACATGGCTTTCGGGCAAGGCTTCACCGTTACGCCGCTTCAGATGGCCGCGGCATATGCATCAACCATAAACGGCGGAACCTATTACCAGCCACACCTTTTAGACAACGGCAAAAGCTCTGATTCATGGATAAAGAAAAGGGGTGTAATAAAGCCCAAGGTTTCTGCCGAAATGCGGAAAATGCATGAAACCAGCGTCAATACTCATTATTACAGCTTAAAACGTGCCGGTTATAACATAGGCGGCAAAACCGGTACGGCGCAGATAGCGGGGCCGGGCGGAACTTATATAGACAATGTTTTCAATGGAACTTTCATAGGTTTCGTAGGCGGCGACAAACCGGAATACGTGATTATGATTCGCGTCAATAAACCGCATGTCGATTACTTCGCAGGAGCTGCCGCGGCCGCGCCGCTTTTCGGCAAAGTGACCGATATGCTGATAAACGATTTCTCGATTCCGAGAGCGCATTAAAACAGGTATAATAAAAGAGTCGAATGAACAGCGAAAGCAAACATAAAAACCAAGAAAGGCAGACAGTATGAACGAGACATTCATAATAACGCTTGAAAGCAACCGGCTACTGGAACTGCTGTTTATGGCTTTTTCCGGTTTTGCTCTGAGCATGATACTGACGCCGCTTTATACGACATTTGCTTATCGCCAGAAATGGTGGAAGAAACCGAGAACCGATGCAACCACCGGTGAAAAAGCCAAGATTTTCACTAAGCTCCATGCGGCTAAGCACGAAAGAAATATTCCTACTATGGCAGGGCTTATATTCGTTATTTCCGTTGCGGTAGTGACGCTGGCGCTTAATTTCTCTCGCGAGCAGACCTGGCTCCCGCTGGCGGCTTTCTTAGGAGCCGGTTTTATCGGACTGATAGACGATATAGTCAATCTGCGCGGTTCAGGCAAAGGCACTGCCGGACTTTCGACCAAACTCAAGCTGGGTCTTATTTCTCTGGTAGCGCTGATAGGCGGCCTGTTCTTTTACTTCAAGCTGGATTATAGCTCTATCCAGGTGCCGGGAGCGGGCGATATAGGTATAGGATGGCTTATAATTCCTCTGTTCGTGCTGGTAGTGGTAAGCACCGCTAATGCGGTTAATATAAGCGACGGTCTGGATGGACTGGCAGGCGGCCTGGCATCATCGGCCTTCGGTGTATACGCGATCATCGCCTTTACCCAGGGACGCTTCGGTATCGCCGGATTCTGTCTGAGCGTAGTGGGAGCTTTACTAAGTTATACTTGGTTCAACATATATCCGGCCCGCTTTTTCATGGGCGATGTCGGCTCGTTCGCACTTGGTACGGCGCTGGGCGTGGTGGCAATGATTACCGATACCGTGCTTCTTCTGCCTATCATAGGGGCGGTCTTCGTCGTGGAAGCCGGCTCGTCGATGATACAGATATTTTCCAAAAAAGTCCGCGGTAAGAAAGTTTTCAAAGTAGCCCCTATACACCACCATTTTGAAGCTTCCGGCTGGCCCGAGACCAAAGTAACCATGCGGTTCTGGATACTGGGCCAGGTCGCCGCTTTTGTCGGGCTTATCATATACATAATAGGGGACTTTCATGTTTAAGCGCGCTGGCAATAGACCGCGCAGACCACGTATTCCTACCCGCGAAAAGGCACCGGCGGACAGCGAGGACACTACCGCATATAGGAAACACAAGCCGGATTACTGGCTGATAATAATATCATTGCTCCTGCTGGTCATCGGAATAATAGTGGTTTACTCCATAAGCCCGGGACTGGCAGCTGCACAGGGGATAAGCGAGCATTACTATGTAACAAAACAGCTCATAGCCCTGGTATTGGGCCTGACGGCATTCGTGTTTTTCAGCAGTCTGCCGCTTTCCGCGATAAAGAGGTTAACCAGACCGCTGCTCTGGCTTTCGGCTATCATGGTAGTAGCCGTACAATTCTTCGGCCAGCAAGCGAACGGTGCGTACAGATGGATACAGATAGCCGGTTTTTCTTTTCAGGTTGCGGAGCTTATAAAGTTCTCTCTTATAGTATGGCTGGCAGGTTTTCTTGTACAGCGGCTGAGCAGAGATGAGATATCTACGGATAAGACATTAAAGCCGCTAATAGTACTTATAGGCCTTATAGGCCTGGTCGTGGCCGGACTGGAAAGCGACTTGGGCTCCAGCGGTGTCATGATAGCTATGGTGGCGGTGATGAGTTTTTCGGCCGGCCTTCCCATTAAAAAGATAGGGATAATAGCAAGTATAATCCTGGTTCTTACCACGCTTGCTATATCAACCACGCCATACAGAAGGGAAAGACTGGTATCTTTTCTGAACCCCACCAAAAATTGCCAGGATGAAGGGTATCAGTCCTGCCAGGCGTTGATTGCCATAGGCAGCGGCGGCATATTCGGCTTGGGGTTGGCTAACGGCGTGCAGGCTTACGGATACCTGCCGGAAGCGGAAAATGATTCTATATTCGCAATCATGGGCGAGAAATTCGGCTTTGTGGGCCTTAGTATAATCATCGGATTATATGCCGTACTTTTTTCGCGTATGCGACGCATAATATTGAGAACTTCGGACTATTTTTCCAAACTTGTAGTCATAGGTGTACTTGCTTGGCTTAGTACGCAGGCCGTGATAAACATGGGGGCTATGATAGGCCTTCTGCCACTCAAAGGTATAACCCTGCCTCTTGTAAGCTACGGCGGAACCAGCCTGGTGTTCATAATGTCTGCTTTGGGCCTGGTATTTCAAATATCGCGTTACACCGGCTATTCGCCAACAAGGAGCCCATCATTAACTGAAAAGGAAGGGGGTACCGTTGAAGGTACTTTTAGTCGGCGGAGGCAGCGGAGGCCATATTACGCCGCTCCTAGCAGTCGCTAGCCAGCTGAAACGACACCACCCGCTTTGCAATATCCGTATTATAACCGAACGGATGGGGCTTTTCGGCCACATCCTGGAGGATGCCGATACTCATTTTATAGACAAGACCTATTATATAAATGCCGGTAAATACAGAAGATATAACGGACAGTCCATCTTAAGCAGAATAGTGGATGTAAAAACTCTTTTTTTCAACCTGCGCGATATTGTCAAACTTTTAATCGGAACCGTCGAGAGCTTCTGGCTTCTTATCAGGATAAGGCCTAACGTAATCTTCATAAAAGGGGGATACGTCGGAGTACCGGTGGGTTTAGCTGCCAGATTCTTAAGGATACCTTATGTTACTCATGATTCCGATGCGCTTCCCGGACTGACCAACCGTATAATTGCCGACAAGGCCCGCGCGAATGCCGTAGGCATGCCATCCGGATATTATCCATACCCCCTGGAAAAAACAAAATACGTGGGCATACCTATCACTAAGGATTTCACAGAGATATCCGAAGAAACAAGGAACAAGAAGCGAAAAGAGCTTGATTTGAAGGCTTCTGATTTTCTGGTACTTATAACCGGCGGGAGCAATGGTGCATTACGGCTGGACAACATAGTACATGATTCTATTAAAGAACTTTTGGAAAGCAACCCCAGGCTGTATATAGTGCATCAAGTCGGCAAGGATAACGAAGAGATCTATTCCGATTACCCGACGCATTTGCATTCAAAAATAAGGGTAGCTGCCTTTTTAAGGCCTCTTTCGGAATATATATCCGCGGCGGATGCTGTCATTGCCCGGGCGGGAGCGACTACCATAACGGAAATCGGTGCCCAGAAAAAACCGTTGATACTCGTACCGAACCCTTACCTTAGCGGAGGCCATCAGCTTAAGAATGCACGAGTATACAAGGATAAAAACGCGGCTTTAGTGGTGAATGAAAATAAGGCGCTAAAAGATCCTCAGGCTTTGGCAGAAGCTATAAAAGAAATAATTTCTTCATCCGAACTTTCGGACGAACTGGGCGAAAACCTGCACAAAGTTACGCGAAGGGACGCCGCAAAAAAAATAAGCGAACTTCTGATAGACATAGCCCATAAGAAAGGAATATGAGTTGAAGTTTTTCGGGCCGAAGCAAAGAGAAGGCCGCCAGGTGCGCAAAAACCAGCAAAGGCCGAAAATATTCAACTACAGGTCCGCCCAGGACGGTCCTATGTCCCGCGCCGCCGGAAGAGAAAAAACATCCAAGGATAAATCTGAAGACTTTCATCATAAAGTATCCCATATAATAAATTACTTTATAGCCGCTATCCTGCTGGGAGGAGTCATCTATATGAGCCTCCTTAACCCCGACGCACAGGTAAAAGTAAGCGGCCAGAAGGTGTACCCCAGGGATAAATCAAGTTATGAACAAGATATAGACGGTCGGCTTAAAGGCTCTATTTTTTACCGTTCAAAGCTTACATTTGATGCCGATAAACTTACTAATGATATAAAAAATGATTTTCCGGAGATAAACGACGTGGATATAAGCATATCTCCGTTCCGGCACCGTCCCACAGTAGAGGTCGATCTGGCCAAACCAAGCGCAAAACTGGTTACCCCGACAAAGGTTTATATTCTGGATGAAGAGGGAAGAGCCCTGTTCGAACAGGAGGATGCTTCAGCTGATTTAAATGTCGGTTCGCTTCTGACCATCAATGATAACTCCGGACAGGAGATAGCTTTGGGCAAGCCGGCCCTTACCGAATATCAGATAAGCTATATACGTGAAGTAATCGGACAGACGGAAGCTAAAGGTATGATACCGGAATCGTTTACCTTGTCCGGCGGCGGTACCGCACTAAATGTCAGGTTCAAGGACCTGAATTATTATGTTAAATTCAGCTTTTATAGCGACCCCAGGCAGAGCAGCGGGGCCTTCCTGGCACTCTATGACCAGCTGAAACGGGATGGTACGTTTCCTTCCCGCTACATAGACTTGCGTATCCCGGAAAAAGCTTTCGTTAAGTAAGCTTCTCCACTGCTCTGCTATGTTCGCTTTTTGTTCATATATTGAATAAGTTTGTGTTTTTGTAAAAAAACATATTTTTATATACAAAAATAAAAATGTCAAAAAATCAAAAAATATAGCAAGGCAGGGGAGAAATACAAAAAATATATAAGGCGTGAAAAAACGTGAAAAAGCAAATGTACTTGTGGAAAAGTCTAGAATATGGTATGAAATATTTTACAGGCACTAGGCGTTATAAAGCATCAATAACCGTACCAGCAGTCGAAAGACTCTGTGAGAGAGAGGCCTAAAACCAGTAGGAAGCATTGAAGCGAAATAGAAGATGTAGAAATGGCAGCTTTAGACAAAAACAAGTGAATACTCCCCTAGCATAAGGGGTATCAGAAACCTATCTGTACAGGATATATTAAAGTCGTAAAATATACATTGTGCGACGTTATATCTATCAGACGATGTGACATGCAAATACTGCTTCTCTGCCTATGCCTTTATTATTTTTTAGGTCCATAGCCGGTTTTATTCGTACGGTCCCTGCTCTTTCCACTGCTTACAGCCGCTTTTAGCAGAACTATGTATATCACTTACATTTCAATAAGTATGCTGTATAAAAGCTTGTTCGTATTTTGTTCAACAAATAAAAATCAGAATTCAGACATCCACCGGGATGTCGACCGTTGGAGCTAGAATAAGGCCATCTCCGTTACGGTCAAAATGCTGCACAGCAACTGTATGAACAGGTGTCGCCCAGCCTTCCCGTCCTGGTTTTTTGCCTTTCGGACTTTTTGCATTTACAGCTATGCCATCTTCGCAAACCTGATCTATAAGCTCATCAGGTGCCACAGGTTCCAGGCCTACATATCTTACAACATGTCGGGCTGCTTCGACTTCCCGTGCAGGCTCCCATGAGACTCCGTCATAACCGGATTCTCCTTCTTTTGGTTCGTGAACGGTGCTTTCCGGCGCCGATCCGTTTGATGATGGCAATCTGAGTATGGCAAAATTTGCTCTATCGGTATGAAACGCTTCCGATAGAGCTTTAATGGCCTGTTTCGCAAATCTTTGCTGTCCTTTATTAAGGCTTCCGTTTGAAGCCGAGCCGTTTTCCCTGACCTTTTTCTCTAATTTTTCGGCTGATGATGACATTGGCTATTTACTCGGCTAGTGCGTAGGTGGCTTTGGCGGTACGCCTGAACTGTTTCTTACCCTGCAGATTAAGCAGGATTGTGGTTTCCTTTACATAGCGGCTTTTCAAAACGCGTTTGACAATTTCGTCGCGGTGCAGCGGCTCGCCGGCTTCTTTTAGAACCTCGGATATTATATCGGAGACAGTTCCCTTCTTATAGCCCCATTCTTTTAGAGCATATACGCCGCGGCCGACCAATACGAAGCGGCCGTCCTTTATAAGTTCGTTGTGAATAGCCTGGGTGGTGACATCTTTGCGCTTGAAGTCCGATTTTTTGATGGCATCGGCGATTTCGTTAAAGTGCATATGCTTGCCGTGTTCCTTAAGGATGACATATATCTTGTCGCGGATATTTTTGGGGTTGACCGTAGGCCATTTTATAAGGCCCCATACATTGTTAAGCGTGGCTAGGTGTTTGGATGTGCTGGCCAGCGCCTCGACGTGCTTGGAATCTTTGTCGCCGACCTGTTCACTTATCTTTTTTATAGGGTACGGCTCTTTCAGGGATTTGATAGCGTCTATCACCTTCCCTACCTGTTTTTTTACTTCTTTTTCGTCATGGACTTCGCTGATAGCGATAGATTGATAAAAGTCATCATTTTCGGATATTACCGTAAGTTTGGAGCTGAGAGCGGCAAAAAACGCGATTCTGGCCTGATCTATCCTGTTGCTCCCCTTTCCTGTCAGCTCATCGGTAAGCTTGGTAACTCTCGCAACGTTGCCAAGCCCGCCGAGTTTAGCGAGGATTTCCGACTCAATTTCGCCTAAACCGGGTATTTCGCCTTTTTCGGCATCTGCCTGCAGGCGCAAAAGAATAGACTTCTCCAGCTGACGGACTCTTTCCCGTGTAATGCCCAGGAACTCACCTATCTGTTCCAAGGTTTCCCTGCGGTCAAAAAGTCCAAACCTCCTGGAAATTATTTCGCGCTCTCTGTCGCGCTCAATAATAGAGAGGATACTTTTAACCTTTTGCTCAATTTCTTTTTGGGTCATAGAATTCTTTTCCCTTCTGCACCCCTGTGACAAAATAGCATATGTTTATTATATAACTTTAATTTTTAATAGTCAAGTATTATTGTTTGGTAATACTACGACAACACTTTTCACCTCTTTTGTGAACATTAGTATAACACGCTATCATAAATGTCCAAAATATTCATTAGCAATATAAATAGGACAAATTGTGGATAATTGCTGAGTTTAACTCCTACGGCTACGGCGTACCGGCGCGGTATCTAGTATTGCCTGCGCGGCTTTCTTGTCCAAATCTTCAGGTTTTATGCCTTTTGGCATCTTTGCGTTTTTCTTGCCATCCGTTATGTAAGGCCCAAACGGACCCTTGTTTATAGAGAGGCCGCCCGGGAATTTCTTGATGTATTTATCGGCGTCCCCCTTCTTCTTGGCTTCGTAAAGTTTCCTGGCCGTAGCTTCGTCTATGGTATGCGGGTCATGGGGTTTTATAGATACAAACTGGGAACCTATCTTTATATAAGGCCCGAACCGTCCGATGTTGGCAGTTATTTCCTGTCCGTCATCGGTCTTGCCTACCGTTCTGGGCAATTCAAACATCTTGAGCGCCTGCTCAAGAGTAATATTGTTTATAGTGGTATTCTCCGGCAATGGAGCGAATTGCGGTTTTTCCTCGTCTTCGGTATTGCCCTTCTGCAGCATCGGGCCGTAGCGGCCGTAGCGCGCGAATATCGGCCTGCCGGTCCCGGGATCGCTGCCCAGCTCACGGGCCTGGCTGGTTTCGTGCCGGCTGACTTTCTCGGAATCTTTTATCAGAGGCGTAAAATCCTTATAAAAATCGGATATTATCTGATACCACACGGTCTCACCGGCGGCAATCTTATCGAAATCCGTTTCAACGTGGGCCGTGAACTTATAGTCCAATATCGGTGCAAAGTGCTTGGTCAGAAAATCATTGGTTACTTCCGCCAAGTGCGTAGGTATCAGTTTATTGCGTTCTACCCCTGTATTTTCACTGGTAATGCCTTTTTTGACTTCGCCGTTTTCAAGAGTTAGGAACTTCAGTTCCCTCTTCTTTCCTTCGGAATCAGCCTTCTCTACATAGCCGCGCGTCTGTATGGTGGAAATGGTCGGCGCGTATGTACTGGGCCGCCCTATACCTAATTCTTCAAGTTTCTTTACCAGCGACGCTTCGGAATATCTGCTCGGAGGGCGTTCATACGCCTGGTTAGCCTGCATGTTTGTCAGTTTCAGCATGGTGCCAACCTTGATATCCGGCAGGATGACGTCTTCTTTGCTACTACCCCATACGCGGGTGTAGCCGTCGAATTCAAGTATTTCGCCTTTGGCCATGAGCTTTTCCGGCCTGGTCGATATATCTATGGTAATCTCGGTCTTTTTTATACGGGCGCTGGCCATCTGGCTGGCAATAGCACGCCTCCATATCAGTTGGTAAAGCTTTTTCTGGGCATCGTCGGCTCCGGCGGTCTCGGTCGAGAAATCCGTGGGCCGTATGGCTTCATGCGCCTCTTGGGCGCTTGCATTCTTTGTTTTGTACTGGCGCAGCTGATGATAATCTTCGCCGAATTTTTCCTTGATGTACTTACTGGCGGCATCTATGGCGAGATTGGAAAGGTTGGTGCTGTCGGTACGCATATAAGTTATCTTGCCGCTTTCATATAATCTCTGAGCGACCGACATAGTCTGCCGCACACTGAAACCGAGTTTGGTCGAGGCTTCCTGCTGGAGACTGCTGGTGGTAAAAGGCGCGCTCGGGTTACGGGTGCCGGATTTTTTTTCGGTGCCGGCTATCTTGAACCCGGCGGTTTTGCAGTCATTAAGGAACTGTTCGGCCTCCCTCTCGTTCTTAAGCGGCTTCGGCAACTCGGCTTTAAGCTCGGTGCCGTCTATATTGAATATAGCCTGGAGTTTATAGCTGGAGCCGGGCTTGAAAGCTTGGATTTCCCTTTCGCGCTCGACTATAAGACGCACGGCTACGGATTGTACGCGGCCTGCGGACAGACCCGCCTGGACTTTCTTCCAGAGTACCGGAGAAAGTTCGTAGCCCACTATCCTGTCCAGGACGCGCCGAGCCTGCTGGGCGTCAACCAGGTTGCCGTCGACAGCACGCGGATTCTTTATAGCCTGTTCTATGGCCGGCTTGGTTATTTCGTGGAAAACTATGCGTTTGGTAGTCTTGGGATCCAGTTTCAGGGCCTGACAAAGGTGCCAGGCTATGGCTTCCCCTTCGCGGTCTTCGTCACTGGCCAGCCAGACCAGAGTATCGTCGGTGATTGATTTCTTAAGCTCGGATATGACCTTTTTCTTGTCGGCCGGAATCTCGTATTTCGGTTCGAAATTGTTCTCTACATCAACGGACAGCCCTTTCTTGGGCAAGTCGCGTATATGGCCGAAACTGCTTTTTACTTCATAACCGGGTCCAAGATACCTCTCGATGGTCTTGGCTTTGGCCGGACTCTCTACGATTACTAGATTCTTGCTCATATTATGATAACGCTCATGCTACTCGCACATTTGTGCGAGGTCAAGACTCAAGATTAGTCGGTTTCTTATATATATGCAAGGAAATTATTTTGTTCGCCAGTGATTGTTGCCAAGCGGATGTATGTAGCCCTTTATCTCTAGCATCGAAAGCGTCCTCTGGAAAGTTTCAATATCCAGACCGCTCTTCTTATGCAGTTCATCGCCGTTTGATATGCCACCGCTTAGTAGTTTCAGTATGGCTGATTCCTGCTCGCTATCACCGTAGATATCCAACTGCTTCGGTCTCTCCGGTGTAATCTTCAGTGCGTCGAATATGTCCTGCTCGTTTGAGGCCATTATGGCGCCGGATTTAAGCAAGTTGTTGGTGCCCATGCTCGATGGACTCTTTATATTACCCGGTACGGCGAGCACGGGTATGCCTGCCTCAAGCGCAAAATCAGCCGTGTACAAGCTGCCGCTTCTCTCGGCGGCTTCGGTGACAAGCAGCGCGTCGCTCAAACCGGCTATTATACGGTTGCGCTGGATAAAGGACTCTTTCCTGGGATGAAAATCGTCTTCATATTCGCTTACCAGCGTTCCGCCTTTTATAACTATATCTCTAGCGAGCTTTCTGTGGCTGGCGGGGTATATGCTCTTTAGACCGCTCGGAAGTACGGCTATAGTCTTGCCGCCTGCTCTGAGGGCGGACATATGGGCTATGCTGTCCACACCGAGTGCCAGACCGCTGGCTATGCATATACCGGCTCTTACGGCAGCTTCGGCCAGTTCTTCCGTGACTGCTCTGCCATAAGCAGTGACCTTGCGGGAACCCACTATACCGAGTACCGGCTCTTCAAGCAGCCTGTTTATATCTTCACCGAGACTGCTTAATCTCTCAGGCGGTTTGTGCAGTACGCCTAATCGTTCGGGGTAGCCTCTGGATTTACGGGTTATTCTTATAACTTTCATATGTTTTTTGATAAAAATACAACTTTATATTTAAACATTGACATAAAGAAACATTTTTGCTAAAATAGCAACTTGTAAGTCCCGCTATGTGCGGGGTTTAAGCACCTTACACCCTATATCTGCAAAAGCAGATTGTTAGATTGTTTTAGAGTGCACGAATGTGCGGCTTATGGAGTAGTTACCCTCCACTTCAGTATAGCTTATTCCGGATTAGCGGGATGCTCTAGAACAAGCTAACCCCTTTAACTATTGCTTTAGCCCTCGGGCCAAAGGCAGTACCCCGTTTCAAGCGAGCCTAACGGTTCTGTCCTTTTGGACGGAGACACAAGTCTTTTATAGTGGATTTTGGGACTTGATATGTTTCGCCGGGGTGGGTTGAAGGGTGTATCTTCGGCTTGACGAGTTCGAGCCGTGTAATGAACCTCCGGCGGTGCCCACCCCCTCCGGAGGTTCTTTATATTTGAACTTCTAAAGTAAGAAGTTGCGGGTTTCGTTCGGCAGGTCGCCGCGGCCGAAACAATATTCGCTTAATATGCTGTTGGTTTCCTGCAGGAGCAGCTTCATGCTTTCCTGCTGCTCTTTGCCGAACCTGGACAGGACGAAATCTTCGCTGGCCATCCTTTGCGGTTTCTTTGGCCCTACACCTATACGGACCCGGCCAAAATCTTCTCCGATATGCGAGATTACAGATTTTATACCGTTGTGCCCGGCTGATTTGCCACCCATGCGCAGTCTGATGGAACCGAAATCTATATCCAGTTCGTCATGGACTACCAGGACTTTATCATCTTTTATGCGGTAGAAATGTTTCGCGGCCTGCACCGTTTCTCCGCTGTTATTCATATAAGAGGTAGGCTTTATAAGTATTACCTTGCTGTCGCCGAGCTTGTGGCTGGTAATCATGCACTTCATATCCTTCTTCTCTACCCAGCCTGGAAAATCCTGTTTGGCGGCGAAGTTGTCTATTACGTCGAAACCTATGTTGTGTCTGGTTCCCCCATATTCCCTGCCCGGATTGCCCAGACCTGCGATAAGCAGGGTCGTTTCCATGCCAACGGTGTAAAATGGTGCCGAACTTTCAACTGCCGGTTTCTTTTGAAATAAGCCCATATAGCTTAGTATTGTTTATAAGGCTTGATAGCACAAGTTTGATTAACATTTAATTTTTTGTGTTATTACATATTAAATTTATCAAGGAATTTAATAATGTCAGATGTAAACATCGTAGAGAAAATTGCCGGCAAGGAGTGGCTGGATAGTATAGATTTTCGTCCTGAGGACCCCAGGAGCAGGCAGGTATCATTAGCCGAGAGAAGCGGTGTTGTTGAGGCCGGCCGGGGCCTTATGGAAGTATTAGGCATAGAGATCGAGGAGGTTGTCAGAAAGCCTGTCCGCGCCCGGTGCGGTTTTAAATCATTATCCGGTAGAGAGCCTATAATTTTCCGTACTTCAGCCTGGAAAGAATTAAGAAACGGTGAAAAAGGTATAGATTTTGAGTCTTTATTCGCCCGTATTACCGAAGTCACTGAAGAATGTACCGACGGTATCAGCCATAGCTTGAGGACTGAAAAAGCGACCGCTAGCCAGCTGGACCAGGATATTTTCCGCCGTTACGGCACCTTCGGCAGAATTGCCGGCCAGCTTTTCGTACCGCGCCATACTCTTGAAGAGGTTTGGACGGGGTTTGTAAGCGACGCGTCCCAGCCTTGTATGTTCAGAACCGAACTTATAACCGGCGATATGATTGGTGACAGGACCGAGGACTTGGAAATATTAGCAGAGGATATGAGGGATATCGCCCTTTCTGACGTAGCCCCGGTCGCCTCCTAGTCGATTATTTGCGGTCGAAGAACCAGAATTTTATAGGGGTTCCGGCAAAACCGAAGTTTGAACGCAGTTCTTTTTCCATGAATCGTTTATAGCTCCAATGCAAAAACTTGGTGTCCGAACCATAGACCTTGAAATTAGGCGCGGGGTTGTCTTCTTCCTGAACTATGTAGTGAAGCTTCGGCGCACGATTTTTTAGCCCGGCGGGCGGATGCTTGGCGGTTATTGACTGGAGCCATTTGTTCAGCTGGGTAGTCTTTATAAAATTACGGCGGTTCTTGTCTATTTCCAATAAAAGTTCGAATATTCTGGTAACGTTCTGGCCGGTGACGCTGCTGGTAAATACAAGCGGTGCCCATGGTACAAAAGCGAAGTTACGGGCTATCTGCGGGGCTAGTAAATCTCTGGTGAAAGCGTCCCTGCCCTCGGCTACGTCCCATTTCGAAACTACCAGGATGAGGCCTTTGCCGGCTTCTTTGACCATGCCGGCTATCTTCTGGTCCAGCTGAACATTCAGCTCGTTGACATCCATAAGCAAAAGACATACATCGGATTCTTCTATAGCGGCCAGACTGCGGATGACGCTGAATCTCTCTACCCCCTGTTTTATTTTGCCGCTTCTGCGTATACCGGCCGTGTCCATTATCTCGATATCTTTTTTCTCATAGCGGATATTGGCGCGGTTGACGTCGCGGGTAGTGCCGGCACGGGAAGCAACGATTGCCTGCTGTTTCTTGCCCAACGCGTTGAACAAGGCCGATTTACCGGCGTTCGGACGGCCCAGGATGGTCAGTCTAAGGCGGTTTTTGTCATCTTTAATACTTGCCTTGGGTATGTTGGCGGATATGTGGGCCAACACTTCGCTTATGCCGCGGGACTGTGAAACGCTGGTTAAGAATATATCTTTGATGCCCAGTTTGCCGTACTGGGAAACCTCGGGGGTTTTTACCTGGTCTATTTTGTTGGCTATCAGGATGACGGGCTTTTTTGTCTTGAGCATCGACTTGCTCAGACGCCTATCTTCATCATTTATCGCAGCCGCCGCGTCTATCATCAGGATAATCATATCCGCGCTTTCAGACGCTTCGATTATCTGCTGTTGAATGGTCGCTTCGAAATCATCTTCTGGATCTTTGACCCCGGCCGTATCCACCAGCCAGAAGTCTTTGCCGCCGTAACTGGCCCGAGCTATGAGCTTATCACGGGTTGTTCCCGGCTCATTGGACGTTATAGCTTCCCGCTTTTTTATGACGGCATTGAAAAAACTGGACTTGCCTACATTAGCGCGCCCGACAATAGCAATTATTGGTACTTTTGCCCTACTCATTTTTATACAGTATACCTGCCGAAGAGTATTTATAGATAGTTGTTAATAAATTAACTGACCCTGCTTGCTCAAGGGAGTTATCTTAGTTGTTTGAGAAAGTGGGGTTTATGCCAGAACAAGCCGGAAGGTATACAGCGGAAAAGAATTTGGAAGCCCATCCGTTTCCAAAATCCGCAACTTTTTTAGCACGCAGGATTGCGGGCGGAGTTGCCAGCCGTTTGCCCGGACCACTCGACGAAATTTTAGAAATTTCGCCAAGAACTGCAAGCACGCAAAAAGTGCTAAGCCCCTTTAGGGGCCGCTTCGGTGTGGCAGGCAATATCTTAGAGGCTCAAGTTCCTGATTTGGACCGGCGGGTTGCTGAATTAGGCCGGCTAATGGTTAATTCTGAAATGCTGGATGAAAAAACTCTGGTGGAACTGAGGATACTTGTGCCGGATTCAGCTTTGTACGAAGGCGTGGCAACCCGGGGGCTCGCCCGAATGGCTAAGCTAAGGAATGAGCTTGCCGACAATCACGGAATCACGCGCGTTATTCCAAATGGCAGCCCGATTATAGCCACCGCCGGGCCTGATTCGCCGGTTGATTGCGAGAAACTTTGGGGTATGGTAGCGGACGAATTTTATGGACTTAGCCGCCAGATGGGGGCAGATTCTCCCCCGTCTCATATGGGAGAACCGCCGAATATCGCTATGGTGGCGCTGGCTGAAGACGCCTATGCCCGACATGTCTTTAGCGGCCAGATAGGTTTTCACCCTGAATACCTGGACAGTCATCTAATGGTAATGCATCATGTTGCTCAAGAGCCTCGAGAAACGTTACTGGTGCCGGCGCCGGCAAGTCTATCTTAAGTCTCTATGAGTTCCCATTCTCCCTCACCTAGCTGAGCAGGAAGACTGTAGTCGCCGAACTTTATCCTGCGAAGTTTGACGATCTTATAATCCAGCGCTTGGAACGTGCGGCGGATTTGGCGGTTCCGGCCTTCCTGCAGAGTTATCTCATAAACCTTGTCTGAACAATCAGCTATGTTAATAAATTTACTCGGCCCGTCAGCCAGTCTGACCCCTGTTAATAGTTTTTTCTTATCCTTCAGCGCAAGCTTTTTGTTCAGTCCGGCTTGATAAACTTTGTTTTTACCATAGCTGGGATGAGTAAGGGTGTTAGCCAGTTCTCCGTTATCGCTCAGAAGAAGCAGGCCCGACGTATCCTTATCCAGTCTGCCTACGGTTTTCAGGCGGCGGTATTCCCGTGGTAGTAAGTCATAGACCGTCTTGCTGCCCTGCCCGCTGCGGCTGCAGACATATCCTGCCGGCTTGTTCAATATTATTGTCGTTGGTACAGGGTTTAGTACCAGCCTGCCATTATCCAGATAGACTGAATCTTCGGGGCCGGCTTTGTCTCCGGGTACGGCCTGTTTTTGATTAATCCTGACCCTGCCGGCCTCTATTGCCCTGTCAGCCGCACGCCTAGAAAGACCTGTAGCCTGGGCTACGTACTTGTTGACTCGCATTCTTTAATTATAAGGAAATCTTGCTGAAATCGTCAGGATGTTCATCCTGCGGGCTTTGGCTGCCCGGCGCGCTGTTATCCGGCGGTTGTTGTATGGGAGCAACAGATGTCCCTTGCTCTTTCTGTTCTTCCTGTGCGAGCAATGCGTTCAAATCCGGACCTTTGGTCGGATCATTCAAGGGCTGTATGACTTTCTTGTTAGGATTATTTTCTTCGTTCGGACTTCCTTGTTTGACCGTTGGTTCTTCAGGAGGCGTGCTTTCCGTGGCAGCTGCTTCGCTGGGTTTTATGACGGTTGACGGCTGGGAAGCGGCGGCGGCATCGGCTGACTCTTCGGGCTTCTTCTCTTCTCTTTTGCCTGAATCTGCAGAGGAATCTTCTTCTTGGGCCAGTGCTTCGGCGACGTTAGGTCCTATAGACAGGGCTTCTTCGACCGCGTCGGGAACGGCAACCGGCGCGGGACTCGGTTCGGCAGGCTTGTCCTTTTCCTCGTCCGGAAGGGTGACTTCTATCTTCTTGGGTTCGGGTTTGGCCGGCTCTGCGGGCGGAGCGGACACCGGATTTGCCGGAGGTTCAGCAGGAGGAATCTGGACTGCAGGAGCGGCTGCCGGCGTGGGATTAACAGGTGGCGGTGAGGTCGTCGCCGTATCATTCTGAGGCTGCTGCTGGGTCGGGGCCGCCGAATCAGTCGGCTGCGGCGCGTCAGGTACTTGCGTGTCGTCAGGCTGAACGGGAGCAGGAGCCGGACTGGGAGCCGGCGGCGGTGTCGCCGGTGTCTGAGCCGGAGCCGGTACGGGACTCGGTTCGGCAGGCGGAGGAGAAGCGGCTTCCTGCGGTTGCGCGGCCGGCGGCGCGGGAACTTCTGCAGCCGGTGGAGCCGGAGTATCCGGCGCTGGTGCGTCGGCCTGGCCGGATTGCGGCTGGGATTTATCATCGCCCAGTATCTTGCGGACGGATTCGGCTACGTCTTCCAAAGTAACCTGGCTTTTTACCAGATATAAATCAGCGCCGAGCTTGTCGGCTCTCTCTTTGTCCTCGGCTTGGGACAGGGCGGTCATCATGATAATCTTGGTGTCTTTGGTCTCCGGAGCGTTGCGCAGGATATCGAGCATGTCGAAGCCGCTTATCTTGGGCATCATGATGTCGCTGATTATAAGGTCGGGCTTTTCCTTTACCGCTATAGCTAGGGCTTCTTCCCCGTCCGGAGCGGAAACAATTTCATAGCCTTCCGCGCTGAGCCTGGCGCCGTAAATTTCCCTCAGATTATTGTCGTCTTCAACGAGTAAAATCTTGGCCATTCGATACTTTCTAAACGTGTGATTGTTTAATTCTATTCACTCTAGACAATTGTAACATGTTTATGCTTTCGCGGTAGCCTGAGGCCGGTTTTTAAGCTGCTCGGCCTTTTCCGTAGTCAGCCGGGGGAAATTTATATAAAAGGTGCTTCCCTCGCCCATCTTGCTTTCGGCCCAGATATTACCGTTATAAAGTTCGACTATCTTCTTGCAGATGAAAAGACCCAGCCCGGTGCCGCCTACCGCCCGGGTAGCGGAATTGTCCACCCGGTAGAACTTTTGAAAAAGATGCGGCAGGTCTTCCTCCGGTATGCCCGCCCCGGTGTCGGAAATCTTTACCTGCACAACCTGTTCGTTGCCGGTAAGGCCTATAGTGACGCTGCCTTCACCGGTGTATTTGACCGCGTTGTCGAAAACATTGGTCACCACCTCGCGTACTCTGTCGGGGTCTATCATGCAGTAATAAAGCGGCTGGATGGTTTTGAGCCCGCTGCTGGCATCAATGACTCCGGAGTTGTCTGTCGGCGAGTTGATAACCAGCTCCATCTTGAGTCCTTTTTTCTCGGCGCTGAATTTCAGGTCTTCGCTAAGCTGGGTTACGAACTGTCCCATCTCTACGACTTCCGGATGGCTGGTCAGACGGCCGTCCTCTGCTTTGGCGCTGGTCAGAAGATCCTGGAACAGTTTGCCTAAATGCTGGGTGCTCATATGCGCTTTTTCCAGATACTCCCGGGCGTGGTTATCGATTTTGCTGACCTTGTCGTTCATGGCAAGCGCCAGATAGCCTTCTATTGCGGCGACCGGGGTGCGCATCTCATGGCTTGCGGTACTGATGAACTCGGCTCTCTGCTGTTCTTCGGCCTTTTCTTTTGTGACATCGCGGAACACGGCTACTGCGCCGGATAGGTTACCGGTCTTGTCTTCTATCACGGGTGAAATAGCCAGAGATATGAATATATTCTTATTCTGCCTGTCCAAAAGTATCAGAGTGTCGCTGACCTGCTTATGCAGCTTCAGGACATGGGTGAAAGGGTGTTGTTCCTTATCCAGGGGCTCTTTGGATTTCGGATCTTTTATAAGCCGCAGGACATTAGTGACATCGATTCCGTCCGCATCTTTTTCGGTCCAGCCGGTCAATTTTGCCGCGCCTTCGTTCATAAGGGTTATCTTGCCGGAAGTATCGACCGAGAGTATGCCGTCGGTTATGGATTGGACCAGTATTTCCAGCTGCTGTTCGTGGCTTTTTAATTGACCGGAAAGCTTCTTGACCCTCTCAGACGATTCGCTTATGAACCGGTTGCGCCAGAAGTAGTAACTGAAAATCGCGAATATAGGAGGGCCCAGGATAAGAGCCAGACCCATCGGTTTGAGGTTAGCGAAATCGAACTCTATTTCCAGCAGGATGTAGATAAAACTTACAAGCATAGCGCCCAAGGAAATGACAAGCCCATGCATGCCTACGACGACGCTTATGAACAGCCAGAATACAACATATATAAGAGAGCTTGTGGATTGGTGTGTTTCGTTAAACACATTCATGAAAGGCAGTACCATCATCAACGACCCTACGAAAGAAGCTAGGGCCAGACTGCTTCTTGCTATCAACCAATAAACCGTCAGCATGTAAACTAATATTCCGACAGACATATAGATGACGGCATCATTGAGGCCGTAGGTGGATTCCAGATTAAGTTGAGGAAATTTCCTGGAAACGATGTATGCCGCTATAAACGCAATGTTTAAGATAACCCACAGTACCCAGTGGAACTTATACCACCTCTTGGAAACATGCTGCATTAATTCGTCAAGCATTTGCTAAGATTATACTGCAAATGCTTATGCTTGAGCCAATCTGTTATACTGGAGTCCTTGAAATGGTCGCATCGTCTAACGGCTAGGACACCAGGTTCTCATCCTGGCAATCGGGGTTCGATTCCCCGTGCGATCACCAGCATTTAGACGGCCGCCGCTTCAGCAACCCAGGTTTGGCTTCTATCCCACTCACCGAAACGATTTGGCTGACGAGTCGGATCATTCACTCCTTCAATATTGTCCGGAAAGTGACTTAATTGCGCTTGAGCAAAAACAGCTGTGAGCATGCTGCCTGTTTGGTCGGCGGGTGCAAGTAATTCCGAAGCAGTAACCTCATCATTGTTTGTTTTTATCCCAACGATTTCGGAAGGCTCTATGGAGCCTATGACAAATAATTCGCTATCATTATTATCCCCTAGCCTGCCTCTGCCGTAAGGATCCAATATTAATTTGCTTGCAGGTATGCGAAGTTCATAGATTGTTTCTTCCTTTTTTCTTCCAGCATATCTTTGAGCTCTTACAATAGCGTTTGTAACTGATATAAGGGGCGACATATGATGGGCATCAGTCTGTCTGTCTATCAGGTCGTTAATGGTATCTGTGCCTCTTCTGACCATCTCATATACAAGGTGTTCTGCCTGTTCCCCGTTTCCTAAACGGCAGGTCATACCGGTTACAGCCATGCCCGCCTTATCACCTCTCCATAGGGTTAATTGTTCTCCAGGGTCGGAAGACGCGCGAAATTCTGCGGGCAGTGTTTCAAAGATTTCTATCATTTATGTATTATATACTATTTTATATAAAAAGTAAAGATTTCACTTGCCAAAAGGATAGTGGCTTGATTTTTCTCTGAATTGTGTCAAAATAGCTTCAATATTAAGGAATTGGAAAAGACCACGTGGCCGGACCTGTTTATCTAGGTGAGCATCTTGAACAAATGGCGCAGTCCCCCGAGACTCCCGATACCGCACTTATCGTACAAGGCGGCGGTATGCGCGGTGTTTATTCCATTGGCGCCTTAGCGGCCCTGGAAGGTTTCTCCGAAGAAACTGGCGTAGATCTGCGTAATGCTTTTTCTGCCGGTTTCGGCAGTAGTGCAGGTGCTATCAATCTGGCTCATTATGCCGCCGGCCATGCCCGGGACGGTATTGCAATCTATACTGATAAATTGACGGACGGCAGGTTCATGCCCAGGCTTCAGCCCTTTGATTTTCAAACCGCCCGGCAGGATATAGGCCGTGTCGTAAGGAACGGATTTAAAATCGTCGATATAGATCGCCTGGCCAATAAAGTACTGCAGGAGCAAGGACGGCTTACCAGTTTCGAAGGCAGTATAGCTGATAATATCTACGCGGTAGCTACAGATGCCGAAACCGGTGTGCCTATAGCCCTGCGTATGTCGCCGGAAGACCCGGACCTTTATGAGATATTCAAGGCGACCGGCGCCCTGCCCGTTTTATATAACGACATAGTTGAGATAAAAGGCGGCAGATATGTCGATGGTGGCTCGACTTCTTCCGTGCCATTGAATTCGGCCGTAGCCCATGAACCTAAGCCTAAGCATATCGTGGCCATACTTACTCGGGAGTACGGCTATAGGAACAAGCCCCATGATGCCTTCAGAAGTTTTCTTTATAAATCGGGTGTAATAGCTTTATCCAGAGGTGTACAGTCTGAAATGGTCCAGAGGCTTATCGGCGAGCGTCATAACGAAATTGGTTTCAACCTGGATATGGCGCGTATGGAAGATTACGGAGGCGTGGACCCGGTATCGGGAGTAAGCTTTACGCTGGTTCAGCCGAGCGACCCCGAGCGCATGACCAGCCGCCTGACAATGGACAGGGACAAGATTGTCGGTGCAGCCGAACTGGGCCGGGAAGATATGCTGCGGGCTTTGGATAAAGCGGTCATACCGGTTGACTAAATAAGCTCAAGCTTTTTTATTTGGTAGCTGTTACATATATACTTATATAATATTATGAGTCCTGAGGCAAAAGAAGGCGGCGACCCTATAGGCGAGCTTGAGCAAAATACAGAAAATGTACAGTTATTGGTCAATGCCGCTTACGACATGTCTTTGAGGGGGTCCGCTTTTTCTTCCGAGCACCCCGATATCGTAAAAAGAATAGCCGATATGTCCGCCGAACTGGGCGTGCCTGAAATTGCGGCCGATTTTGCGGCGAAAGCGGTCATGGATCCTGCGTTAAAGGCTGAGGTATATTCATCGGTTTACGGACCCGGCAACAGAGGATATTATGAAGATTTCGCAGAAGAATGGCTCAAGGCCTTCGGCGGCGAAGATGAGTACCTTCCTTTTCACAGCGCCAGATCTTCTTTCGAATCAGTTCTGTCGAAGGCGGAAGACAAGGCTCCCTTGCTTGAACTTTGCACGGACGTAAATAACCCGTATTTGCTTGCCAGCTTATATGCGGTTTATGCCGGCGAAACCACTGACGCTGAAATTCTGGAACTTGCCGTTGAGCAGTGCGAGGCATTGATGGATTCGACCGCGAGACGACCTTCGCTGGGCATGGGTTATAGGATGACTCACGCCCATGTATGGGGCTATATATACCAGGCCGCCGAAAAACTCGGCGATGAGGAACTGACGGCTCGGGCCGATGCAATGCTTGAAGAGGCTTATGAACTGGAACACGGTCACAAGCCCGGCGAACAGCCTATGCGTGAAGACGCCTCCCCTGCCGAAGGAGAACTTTTACCTGCCAGCCGCGTGCTGGGAGATATAGATACCGGCAAGATAGATGAAGCAGCCGAAGGCTCGAAAGGTATAAAAGACATTTTTCTCAAGGCTCAGCTGCTACGGGAAATATATCTGGCTACCGATGATCCCCAGTATTTAAGACTTGCCCTTCTAAGCCTTTCGTTCGAAGATGTCCCGGAAGAAGAGGTAAAAGAACATATTGAAAATGAGGACGGCTCTTTTTCTATGACTATTTTTGATGCGGGAAATTCGATGCTTAAAGAAGGCTCTACCCGCCTTTCGGAAATCGGAGCCGAAAACGGGTTTATCAAGGAAGTGGACGAACTGCCGTTCGTACATGGTGCCGTGGTAGAAGCTTACAGGTACCTGGAACTGTTAAAAGCCGGTAAAAAAGCTCTTGCCAGACAAGCCGTTGAGCAAGCCCGCGAACTTGCGCATGAAGGCGACGAAACGGTATTCGACCTGGCGGAGACGGCTAGGATAACCGGTCTTGATGAAGCTTTTGAAGACAGCTTGGAAAGCGCTCTCAGGCAGTTGGAAGAAAACTACGGCTTTGAGGATTATGAAGTCGAGAAGAAACATTCCTTAGTGCTATTGAAAAGTAAGAGTGATAAACCTAAGGACGAGAATCTCACAAGGAATCTCGCCCGGGGAATAAGAAAACTGAGTACCCATCTGGTAAAAACCGAAGGGGTGCACAGCCCCAGACTGGCACGGTTGCGCTACGGCGTTCAGTGCACGATGAATAGCGCGGACAGGACGCAGTTTGAAGGCGAGCTGTTCTCGGGTATCCTGGATGCTATACAGGAACCGGAGGATCCCCTAGAACAGGAGGTGACTCCCCTCTTCACTCTGAGCGGCATGTTTATGATGGTGCCCAGAAACAGAAATTAGCAATCCGCTCCCGGCGTTTACCTATATAGGATCTTTTTTTAACTTGACCAGGTAGCCTACATAGCTGGATATCAGATGCAGGGCGAACCAGACGATAAATATGGAAAGATACTGGCCGAACTCCAGCCTGATTATTATGGCGCTGAAAGCCAGTCCTCCGACTATGTAATCCAGCTGGTCGAACGGAAACCAGCTTTTGCCCGAAGCTACGTTCAGCTGTCTTTTAAAAAAGCTTTTCACTATGTCGCCGAAAAGCGCGCCGAAACTCATAAGCGCTCCCAGCCAGATGCTCAGCTGTGTATAGTCCAGGCCGCCAGCCCGGGCGCCGATTTCCGTCTGGTCAAAGAATACCAGCGTGCCGACCAGCGTGCCGAGTACCAGGCCGCGTATAGTCTTATGCGTTCCCAGCAGCTCCCTGCCGCGGAACTTAAATCCGAAATCAACCGGTGCGTTCAGTTCGGAAAGGACCGGTACCTTAGCGACTATGACAGGCGTAACATTAGCAATACCTGCCGGCAGAAAGAACCATAATGCGAAAATCAGATTATCCATTTCATACCTTGCTACCGATAAATGAAATCCTCTCGAATACGGATATGATCGCAAGTCCGGCGACCAAGCCGGATACAATCAGGACCTGGTTTATAAGAAGCCCGATGATAATTATCAGGGTGCGCATTTCGAACGGCACCAAGCCTTCGCTGTACATACGGTTAACCTTATGATGGTCGTCCGGCTTGTGGTTTATCGCGTAAGCCACTTCGCCCTTTGCCTTTATGTAGCTCACTGTCAGTATGCTGCCGCAGGCTATTAGCGGTACGAATGACCAGGCTGAATATGCGGTCTGTGACAGATAGTACGCTATACCGCCGTATATCATCACTTCTTTCAGTCTGTCCGTGGAGGCATCAAGCATCATACCGCGAGGGCTGGCCGTCTTGTTGTACCTGGCAAGCTCCCCGTCTAAGACATCGAAAAGCCCGAAGAATATCATTAGAAGCCCCGATTGCCAGAGATAGCCGTAAGCTATAAGCAAAGCTATCGGCAGGTGCGCCGCCACTCCGGCCCAGGTTATGCCGTCCGGAGTTATTCGTCCGCCGCTAAGCCTGTGCAGTGCTTTTGCTAATTTCGCTATCTCAAACCGTACAAAGTTGCGTGATTCATCGAGCGCTTGCATCTGATAATTGTAACACTGTCCCTGTAAAAAAGTGGTAATCTAATAGGGTGAAATATACGCTTCATACGGCCAAGCGGGCCGACTGGGAGATAGATAAGAAACCTAAGAATATCTGGCAGAAGATCGCTTCCCGTTCGCACGGTGCGCTTACCCCGGCTAACATAGCCAGCTTTATAGGCGGCGTGCTGGCTATTTACGGCCTTTGGGTCATATTGGACGGCGATACGGTCCGCGGACTGGTTTTTTTGACCATAGGCCGTATAGCCGATGTAGCCGATGGTGTAATCGCGGAATACACCAGGACCAAGAGTCCTTTAGGAGAAATGATAGACGCTGCCATAGACAAACTGGTCGTAGCGGCCGCGCTGATAGTATTAGGCGCTCTGGAGCTGGTACCCTGGATAATAATAGCTATCATTTCTTTGCAGAACATTACGAATGTGATTATAAGCGTTATAGCCAAGCTCAGGCGCAAACTGCTGCATCCTTCGCGGGTAGGTAAAGTTTCGGCGGCTTTCAGCTGGGTCACTATTATTCTCTACCCTCTCGGCGATTGGCTGCAAAAAGACATTTCCACTGCAGGCGGCGAGTTCCTGAAACTGCTTGCTCTGGCCAGTTTCGCAGTGTATATGGTGCTGGGCCTTCAGGCCAGTCTTGGTTATGCTGACATCATCTATAAGAAAGCCCGCAAGTCGTCATATAGATTATTTAGATAAAAACTTCTAGAATAATAGAATTATGAATGAGTCGGACAATCTGTTACTTCGCTTTGATAAATTCGTAGTCATTTATAATCCAGCCAGTACCAATGCCCGGCGCTCAAGAAAAAGGATAGCCGAGCTTAAAGACCTGTTTCCTTCCAAAGAAGTAAAGCTGGTAGAAACGTCGCCTGACGGCCTGGAAGCGAACAAGAAGCTTGTCGCCCGAGAAGCCAAGAAATTCGATGAGAAAACAATCGTGTGCATAGCAGCCGGCGACGGTACGGTTAGCGCCGTACTGGATGCCCTATTGACCGATAAGACCATATCGGCCCAGGCCAGAAAAACACCGGTCCTGCCCTTATGGGGCGGTAATGCCAACGACTTGGCCTATATGGCTAACGGTTTTTCCGGCAAAACAAGCTTGAAAAACGTATTTGAAAAAGGAAACATAGTACCGATTTACCCTATCAATGTGGAACTGGTTTCCGGTAATAAGTCATATCAGAGAATAGCCGGCTGTTATGTCAGCTTCGGTGCCTCGGCCTACGCCGCCCAGCAGAACGAACTGCCAAAAAATAAAAGAAGAAAAATCCATGTCATACCCGGAGCCCGCGAGCTTACTGAAATATTCGTAGTCGCAAAATCACTCCTGAAGGCAAAGACATTCACTATTGAGATAGATGGCCACCCGCACCCCATGTATGAACGTATTTTCGTAAACGGTTCGCGTATAGCCAAGATTGACCGCCTGCCGGTCAGACTCAATGAAAAGGCTTTTTACGAGGCCTCGCTTGAATACAAGCATCCGAAATCGTTTATTTCCCTTCTTTCCGCGCTCAAGATTCTTCGCAACCGTACTTACGGCGAAGTTACGGAAAATGATAAATCTTTTTCGCTGGGCAGCGATACCTGGACACAGATAGACGGCGAAGTTACGAAGCTGTCCGAAGGAACCAAAGTCAAGATATCCCTAAGCCGCACGCCATTTTACGTAGTCAGCACCAAACTTGTTTGATGCGGCAAGTATTTTGTTATACTGTTGCTAATACATGAGGAAGAATAATTGAAGTTTTTCATCGATACCGCCAAGCTAGACGAGATCGAGAAGGCTGCGGGCTACGGCGTACTGGACGGCGTAACCACCAACCCGAGCCTGATGGCAAAGGTTGGCGTCAAAGGCCGGGCTCAAATACTCAAACATTACAAAGCTATCTGCGAACTGGTCGGCGATAATGTCAGCGCCGAAGTTATTGCTACGGACTATGACGAGATATTAAAAGAAGCTCATGAGCTGGCCAAAATAGACGACAAAATAGTCGTAAAGGTGCCGATGATTCCTGACGGAGTCAAAGCTATCAAGACGCTCTCCGGCCAGGGTATCCGGACCAACTGCACGCTCGTGTTCAGTGCCGGCCAGGCTATATTGGCCGCCAAAGCCGGTGCGAGCTATGTCAGTCCGTTCATCGGCCGGCTGGATGACATATCCATGGACGGCATGCAATTAATACGCGATCTTGTAGAGATTTATGCTAACTATGATTTTCAAACAGAAATACTGGTAGCCAGCATACGCCACCCGATGCATCTGGTAGAAAGCGCCAAACTAGGCGCCGATGTAGCAACTATTCCCTTCACGGTCATAGAACAATTGTTCAATCATCCGCTCACCGACACCGGACTGGAAAAATTCTTAAGCGACCATAAGGAATCGCAAAAGTGAGCGCCGACCGGCAGGCTGCCGATACTATCAGGGTTCTTTCCGCCGCTATGGTGGAAAAAGCCAACAGCGGTCACCCCGGCGGGCCAATGGGCGCGGCCGATTTCATCCATATTCTCTTCTCCGAATTCATGGTAGAGGATCCGGACGACGGACGCTGGCCATGGCGCGACAGATTCTTTTTAGATGCCGGCCATATGTCGCCGATGCTCTATAGTATCCTGGCGCTGACCGGCAGGATGCCCATGGATGAACTCAAGGATTTCCGACAGTGGGACAGCAAAACACCGGGGCACCCGGAAAGAGATTTGGCACATGGTATAGAGAATACCAGCGGACCGCTCGGCCAGGGCCATGTTTTCGGCGTCGGTGCGGCTATAGCGGCCAAGTTCCTGCAGGCGCGTTTCGGCGAATGGCAGGAACATAATATCTATTGCTTTATCTCAGACGGCGGTATCCAGGAAGAAATCAGCCAAGGGGCCGGCCGCATAGCCGGTAATCTGGGCCTTGATAATCTGATAATGTTTTATGACAGCAACCATATACAGCTTTCTACCGAAACCAAGCTGGTGACACACGAAGACACGGCCAGGAAATATGAGGCCTGGGGCTGGCATGTAATCACCATAGACGGAAATGATCAGGACGAGATACGGAATGCGCTCAAAAAAGCCAATGCCGAGAAAAACCGGCCGACGCTTATCATAGGCAATACCGTGATGGGCAAAGGCGCGGTTACCGAGGACGGCAAAAGTTTCGAGCACCAGGTCAGTATGCACGGCCAGCCGATAAGCGGCGCCGGCGGCTCATACGAAAAAACTATAGAACATGTCGGTGGCGACCCGAAAAATCCTTTTGCCATACCTGCCCCGGTCAAGAAGCTTTATGAAGACTCCGCCGCTAAGAAACGCAAGCTGGTAGAGGAAAAGAAAAAGGCCGAGGCGGATTGGCGCGCCGCTAATGCGGCCAAGGCCAAAGATCTGGACTTTTATCTATCCGGCGAATCGCCGGAACTTGATTGGGTCAATATTGCCCAACAGCAGAAACCGGGCGCGGCAACGCGAGCCAGCAGCAGCTTTGTCCTGGGCGAGTTCGCTGATAATGTCGGCAATATGATAGTCATGAGCGCGGACCTGGCTAACAGTGATAAAACCGACGGATTCCTGAAAAAGTCAAAAGCCCTGGCCCACGGTGATTTTTCCGGAGCTTTCCTGCACTGCGGCGTCAGCGAATTCACTATGGCGGCGCTGGCAATAGGTATGGGCCTGCATGGCGGCGTGATTCCGGTCTGCGGCACTTTCTTTGCCTTTTCGGATTATATGAAGCCGGCTCTGCGCCTGGCAGCCCTTATGGAAGTGCCGGTCAAGTTTCTTTGGACACACGATGCTTTTCGAGTGGGCGAAGATGGCCCTACGCACCAGCCCATCGAGCAGGAAGCGCAATTACGTTTGCTTGAGAAACTTCACAACCATCACGGCAAGCCCGGATTTTTGGTTCTCCGCCCTGCTGACGGTGCCGAAACTACCGTTGCCTGGAAGCTGGCATTAGAAAATACTTCCACTCCAACCGGCCTTATTCTTACCCGTCAGGACATAGCGGAAGTAACGGATTTCAAGCTCGCCCTGAACGCCACCAAAGGAGCCTACGTAGCATACGAGCCTAAGGGTGCGCCCGAGCTTGCGGTAGTTGCTAACGGCAGCGAAGTCGGTACTGCGTACGAGGCGATAAAGCTTTTGCCTAAGAATAATATCCGCTTGATTTCGGTTCCGAGCGAAGGCCTGTTCCGTGAGCAGGAAAAGAAATACCAGGATGAGATATTGCCTTCGGATATTCCCCGCTTCGGCGTTACTGCCGGACTTGCGGTCAACCTGCTCGGTCTGGTCGGTGATATAGACAGAATTCATGGCCTGGAGCATTTCGGTTTCAGCGCGCCGTACAAAAAATTGGACGAAGAGTTCGGCTTCACACCCGAAAAGCTTGCCGCCAAAATCCAAAAATTTGTCTAGTTTTTTCTTGCATTTATATCAATTAAATGCTATAATTATTGATAATTTAAGGAGTTTGCAATGCCCCCCTATTTTTTTAAGGTAACTAAAGATGGTATCGGTAGGATTAAGGAAGAAATCGACCCCGCTTTAGTTAGAACTTATGAAGAAGTTCAGGATCACCAAGAGTGGGTACGCGGAGCTATGGAAAATAAACAACCGGATAACGGTGTTATATATACTCTCGATGACTTGGTGCATCTAGCAGTTGATTCTGCTCTAGGTGATGGAGTTTTGGTTTCAGTTGACTTGGCAAACCGTGATGAATTGGCAGGTCTAGCAACTAGAGCTCAAACGCCTATCGACCCAGTTAATTAGCTGAAATCCAGAGACTTCTTTAGTTGTCTTTGAAAAGAAGGTCTAGGTAGCGGGTGCCGATGAACGGTATCTTCTGCTTGACTATGCGCTTGCCGCCGAGAGTATTAAGCGAATGGATTACGAAGTTGCCGTAGCGCTCGTTCAGCTCGTCTACTGCCTCGGTCAATCTTTCCTCCCTGTTGACTTCATCGAACAGACTGGGCTGATAACGTGTGGTCGGACTTAGGTTATAGCAGGTTATGCCCATGATGGTCAGGTTGGTATGCCGCGGGCGTTTGTTGAAAAGATAAAGTGCCCGCTCATAGATTTCCTTGTCGGTATAGAAGCTGGAGCGCCAGGTCCTGCGCGTCTGCCAATATTCGCGGTTCTGCAGCCCGGCCCAGACTAGGATTCCGCGAGCGTCCATGCCGTTATAACGCAGCTTCTTGCCCGTGGTTTCGCACAGGTAGTGAAAGCGCGGCAGAAGTTCCCTGTCATCATTAGTGCGCTTGTCCAGGGCGAACTGCCGGCCGACTTGGCCCAGCCGCGTCGGTTCGTCATCCACCTCATAGCCGCGCAGGCGCTGGTACCATTCATCGCCTACGATTCCACGAAAGACGAGCCGTCGCAAAGTGTCCGCGGAAGCATTCAAAAAATCCAGCGGGTTAAAGATTTCTGCGGCATTCAGCCGTGCCTCATAATGCCGCGCGATTCCGGGCAGATCGGTAAGTTTTAGTGAATCGTACGTCTCCAGAAGATTGCCGTAATGAATTATATCCAGCCCGTCCGGTTTGTTAAGCCCGGCCGCCGTCTTGGCTAAGAAGCGGTTCTGGCCTATACCGATATTGACCCTTACCCAGTGTCCCAGCTCGGCCCTAAGGCGCGCCTTTATTTCCAGTCCTATATCTTTTAGTTCCCGGCTATCTATGAAGTTGCGCGTGCCGTGAAAGTCGATAACACCTTCATCTATGCTCCGCATAGTAACAATCGGTGAGTAGCTTTTCATGATGCCGGCCAGCTTCTGATGCACATACAGGTATTTAGGCGGGTCGGTTTCCAGAAGTACAAGCTCCGGCACTATCTCGCGAGCCTGTATCAGCCCCATGCCGACCTTCACGCCGCGGGCTTTGGCCTCGTAACTGGCGGCGATGATACAGCAGTTCTTGGAAATGCGGTTGGCCATACCAAGCGGTTTCCCCCTTAGGGATGGCCGCGCCTGCTGTTCGGTCATGGCGAAGGCGCTGTTAAGGTCTATATGCATGATAAGCGGCTCCTCCTGGCTTATAGGCAGATGACCCCATCTGGCTTCCAGCGAACGTTTAGTTTTCATGATTCGGCCTCGATTATCGTTACGAGTGTCCAGGTAAGGGCCTCGGCGTCGAACTCCAGCCGGTAATCATTCGCCCCGTCGCTCATGTCAAAGACATGTATCATCCGCTGCCCTTTCGTAGTCGGATGGCGCAGACCCAGCTCGGTAAAAATAATTTCCTCTTTTTTCCAGCGCATCTTGACCGGCATAATCATATAAGCCGGGTCGCCGCGGGATGCGAACCTAGTTATAACTTCTACTCTATCGCCTATTTCTAAAAAATTCATATCTAAACAACCTCTTAAATATCTGAAGTTGAACGGGTTTGGACCAGTTGGTTTCCCCGGTGGAGTCTTGGCGACCGTTCAAGACGCTCACTCCCAAAAGGAATGGTTGTTTAGATTAAGGATTCGCAGGGACCGTGGTATGCGTTCCTGTATTTATTATACACCCGGGCAGCGTTAGTCGGTTTTGAGGTGGTTTAGGAATTCCACCAACTGCTTGGGAGTTATCTCGGCTTTTATAAGATAGCCGTCGGCCTGCCGTTCTATATCTTCGCGGACTTCGTCGCTTTGCTCCAGGTTGGTAGTGATGATTATCTTGGTTTTCAAATCCGGCACTTCGTGACGGAGCCTTTTAAGAACTTCTATGCCCAGGATATCGGGCACCATTATGTCGAGCAGCATTATGTCGTATTCGTTGGTCCTGGCAAGTTCCAGCCCATCTGCGCCGCTTTTGACTACTTTGACTAAATATCCTTCACGCTTGAGCGCCCGCTCGTAAAGTTCGCTGATGAACTCCTCGTCTTCGACGCAGAGCACTTTTATCGGGTCGGGTGATATCTGTCCGTTCGTCATGCAGTAGTCCTTATTGTCTGGAGAGCGAGTGGTTCTTTATCCAGCCGTGCGCGCTCCGCTTTATAATGCTATTATCGCCGGATTTATCCTTGTCTGCAAGCTGTGAGTAAGGCAGTATGGTAAAGCCGAATATGCTTCCTTCGCCTTCCTTGGACCGGACCCATATATTGCCGCCGTGCGCCGCGACCAGCGCCTTGGAAAGATAAAGACCCAGACCGGTGCCGGTTATGTTGGCCTTGTTGCGGTAATTGCGCGAATATTTCTCAAACAGATGCGGCATGACCGTTTCCGGTATGCCGACGCCAAAATCCTGTATGGTGGTTTCGATAAGATTCTCAGTGGTCAGGGCTGCGTTTATCTTTATAACCGTCTTATCCTTGGGGCTGTATTTTATGGCATTGTCGATAAGGTTTATGGCTACTTCGGCAATACTGACTTTGTCTATGCCGACCTTTGGCAAGTTGTCCGGTATCGTCAGCTCCAGTGTTTTGCCATGCACCCTGGCCCGGAGCTGCATATTAGAAACTATGGCTGATAAAGTTTCTTTCCAATCTTCTTCGTGCAGTTTCAGGCTCAGCTGGTTATGTTCTACCCGGGCTACGTTTAAGATATTGCCGACAAATGCCGTCAGATTTTCGGCGGCTACCTGCATCTTCTGCATGAAGCTCTGCATCTCCGGATCAAGGTCATCGCTGAGCTCTTCGTCAAAAACCTCTATATATCCCTTAAGTATGGTCAGCGGAGCCCTTAGCTCATGGACGGCTAGAGCGATGAAACTAAGCCCTTCCTCCTCCTCGGAATAATTATCTGTCTGGTCAAAGATGGTAAGCAGGACCTCTATAGGACTGTCGGCCGATTTCTGCACGTAGCTGGCGGCTATATCGCAGTACTGGGTCGCTTCCTGGTATGTAGTCATCCTGATACCATGCCATACCTTCTGTGCCGTCACGCTATTGTTCCTGCAGCGCTCTATCCAATCTTCCAACGTGATTTCGCCGTCACGGAAAAGTATGTCGAACTTGTTATAAATATTTTTTCCCAGCAGACTTTCTTCGGATTTGGAATATTCCTGCGCTTTAGGATTGGAAAATACTATGTTGGCTTCCTGGTTCAGCCCTATTATGGGGACCGGCAGCTGCTGCAGGATTGAATCTACCGGGTTATGCTCCAGCCGGTAATTCGCATCGTTCGCCCGGGACGCAAAATCGTATACCTGCCGGGTCAGGTTAGCGATCAGCTCTTTGGCCATACCCAGCTTTTCTATCTGAGGCGCCGGCACAGGCAGAGGCGACGGAGAAACATGCATTATCGCCTGCGATATGGCGGTCAGCGGCTTGGTCACCTGCCTGGCTATTATCAAGCCCGTGGCGTAAGACAGAAAAAGCCAGGAGCCCGCCAATATGACAAGCGTGATAATCAAGCCGTATCCGAGATAATCATCGACCACCCACCAGATTCCTATAAGCAGCAGTCCGCTTATGAACACCAGGCTCAATACGTATATCCTTATAGACTTCTGTGCTTTTTCTAAATATCCCGGTCCACCCATATCATCCTGTCTTAATGCGTGTAAGTTACATCGTTAGTTCCTGCGAGCAATGTGACCCATGTCTGACCCGGATTAAGGGCCAGCTGCTTGCCTTTGCCATCAAGAAATCTGAATTGTTTGCGGCTGCCGCCTTTTTTCCAGGTGCCCTTCTGTACCCTGCCGTCCTGGAATACGAACATAACTCCTTGCCCCTGGGTCCTGTATACCGAGTATTCGCCGTTATGCGAATAGTGCATGACCAGCGCTACGACTACTTTGGGCTCCAGCTGTCTGTTGGTATTGGCGTCAATGTGCGGTTCGCCGCCCTCGCTGCGCCTGTAAGCGTTGTGTTTGGCATCATAATCATAATGTACGTTGTACCAGGCCCCGGACAGGAAGAAATTTATTTTCCTGACCTTGGGCTTCTCGGCCGGATCTTCATCTTTTCTAAGCCAGCTTTTGAACTTGCTTTTGGTATAGCCTCTGGATTTGCTTATCTTATCCAGTGCCGCCATCGAGGTATAAAGATTGTGCGGTGCATACCGGCTGCTTATCCTATGATATGCGTTTGTGCCCAGCAGATAGTCCAGGTTCTTTACATGGAGTACTTTGAGTTTATAAAGCCCGTCGGCGCTGCCACCGGCATGTGCTATGGCGGCATCGAAAGGCAGGAACAGGTCGATATAATAAGGCCTGACAGAACGCACCGGACCGATGTTCTTAGGCTGTCCTTCCAGATAAAGAGCGTTGAAGCGCGTGATGCCGCCTTCGGCTACGGCTTCAAATACTATGCCGGCCTTGCTTAATCCGGATTGCGGCCGCGCGTCGGGATGGTTTTCTATCATTACGGCTGTAACCGGACGTTTATTGAGTTTTATCGGTATCTCTACGCCGGTAAGCCGGGACGGCTCGGTAGTTCTTACAACCTTGGGCAGGACAGATGAAACCGGGTCCGGAATCTCGGTGTTATTAAGCGCATGTATGCCGGCTATACCGCCCACCAGAAGTACTGCGACTATGATGCCACCGGCAATCTTCTGATTTTTCGTACTGGGCCAAAGGGATAATCCCCGGCTGAAGAACTTATGAGCGGTCTTTTTGATGACATTTTTCTTCTGCCCGGCTAAACCCGTGGTTATGCCGCCTATATCATTGACTACCAATGAATCAACCTCGCCCGTGTCGCTGTATTTGGGGATGTCGGTATCTGACCTGAGGTTGTTTTTATTTTCGGTCTCAGGTTGAGAACCATTTTGGTCAACCATGTAAAAATATTACCATATTCAAGGGTAAAATAATATGGTTTTTCTCCTTACAAAGCGCTTATTTGCGCGTTGATTCTGCTTATGCATTTTTCCTTGCCCAGCACTGCCATTGTTTGGCTCAAACCCGGGCTTGAGCTAGCCTGAGTGGTTGCGATACGGATAAGGCTGAAAAGCACTATGGGTTTCTCGCCGGTTTCTTCCAGCAGGCTGTTAAGCCTGTCTGTCAGGTCGGCCTCGCTGAAGTCACTTCCCTCAAAGGACGCTTTGGCTTTTTCCAAGTATTTCTTGAGTTCGGACTTGTCGTACTTTTTCAGTTGCTTGTGCGTACTAATGAGCTCCGGATTCACCGGCAGGTCTTCGAAGAAAAATCCGGTCAGTTCCGGCAGTTCGGCGAAGAATTTTAGCCTTTCCTGTACGAGATTTAGTACTTTCTTGCGGTAAGCTTGATCATATTTCGATTTGTAGGCGGCTTCCGGCCAATAACCTGCTCCGTGGATGAAATCATCATTATGCGGTGATACATAAGTATAGAGATCATCCAGCTTTAGCTGGCGTATATGCGCTCCGTTTAGCCAAATAAGACGCCTTTCATCGAACCTCGCGCCACTTTTTTGCACCCTGGCCAAGCTGAATTTATCGATCAATTCATCAATAGTAAAAGTTTCCTGCTCGGTGCCGTCATTCCAGCCCAGTGTCGCTAAGAAGCTAATCATCGTTTCGGGCAAGTAGCCTTCATTGCGATAGTCCAATATGTCTTTTGCTCCGTCGCGCTTGGACAGCTTTTTGTTGCCCTGCTCGTTCATTATATGAGGCACGGTTGCAAATATAGGCGGCTCTATATCCAGGGCTTCATACAGGTTGCGGTAATTCGGCAGCGAAGCGATGAATTCCTGGCCGCGTATCACGTGGCTGATCTCCATCTCGCTGTCATCTACTATGTGAGCGAAATTATATGTAGGGAATCCGTCGGCTTTTATCAGGATAAAATCATCGACTACTTCCGGACCGGTCTTTATATCGCCCATCACTTCGTCATGAGTCACATAATCCTTTGGCTCGGACTTGAACCTTAGAGGCAGGCCGGGTTTCCACTGCGGCGGATTTTCCGGGCGGTGGTTACGGTACAGAAACGGTTTTTTATCGGCCTGTGCCTGTTCGCGGAATTTCTGGACCTCGTCAGGGCTGTAAGGATCGGCATATGCCCTGCCCGATTCGATGAGTTTATCAGCCCATTTTTGATATACGCCATCCTTTACGCGCTCGCTCTGGCGGATCGGGTTTTTTAGTCCTTCGTCCGGCACCAGGTCCAGCCAGCCCAGGCATTTTATTATGTGCTCTTCAGCACCCTCGACTTTGCGCTTCTGGTCGGTGTCTTCTATGCGCAATATGAATTGTCCTTTACCCTGTCTGGCGACCAGCCAGGCGAAGAGGGCTGTACGCATGCCGCCGACGTGTAAAAAGCCTGTCGGGCTCGGCGCAAACCTTGTTCTAACATTAGAACTCATTAGTTTATTCTAACAGAAGTCAGAAAGGTTGAGTCCAGAGTGTTTTATTTCAAATCGACTTCGACGCCGTTTGAGAATGCACTATCGTGCAGTTCAACTTTGACAGGCTTAACCCCTGCCGGAACATCAAAGAACAAATCTCCCTTTACGGTGTTGCCTGGGTTAATATCGTTATACCAAGTACTCCCTGAATTGTTGTCTATGTCCGCGTCAATAGCAGCTTCATCGTCTGCTGAGTATTTCTGCCCGCTGGCATTGAAGGCATACTGGCTGGAGCCGTCCAGTGTCTGAGCTTCATCGCCTATATTCTTGACTGTTAGGCTAACCCGACAGAATTGGCCCTGCGCTTTGGCTTTTATAAACTCATTGCCTACGCTTTTTTCACCGCATTTCATGCCTTTAACGGTAAATTCAAATTTTCCGTCGCGGACAGGCTGGCCAATCTTAGCCGTTGCAGGCTTGCTATTGTTTGACGAGCCTGATGAAGCTTGATTGTCGGACTGGTTGTTTGAACCACTGCCGTTGGAAACGGAAACAATCACACCTAGTACTATCAGCACCAGGATCCCGGTTAATATTTTATGTCTTTTGAACCAATTGCCATCTTTATCGGCCATTTTAAATCCCCTTTTAGTGATAATTAATTATTATCAAACAAACAGATTAAAATCAATAAGAATGTGCAATATAATCCGTAGCTATATAGTCAACAACTTGCAATCGTTATTGCAATGGCAAGAACAAGTGCACCGCAAAAATTAGGCAAAAAAGTCCGGCAACTTCGTTTAGAACTCGGTTTTTCTCAAGAAAAACTCGGCGAAATTACAGGCCTGGACAGGACATACATATCAAAAATTGAACGGGGCAAGAGCAATCCTTCCCTTCGGAACATTGAAAAGATAGCCAAGGCCCTAAAAGTTAAGGTATCGAAGATTACTTCAGACTTATAAACCGCTGGCGATTTTGACCAGCTGGTCCTGGCTGAGATTGGCATTGCCTTCGAGCTTGTACCAGACACCGCCATCAACCCATGTCGCATTGGTGTTGTCATATGTATAAATAGTGCGGCCGCCGCCCTTTATGGTCTGATATTTCTTGTCGGTAGTAACCAGAAAGTCGCTT
>DASUKF010000016.1:0-53683 GCA_036278875.1 Saccharimonadales bacterium (SeqCode)
ACATATAGCTGAAATGACTTCAGAACTTAATCAAGGCTATAAAGCTGCAAAAAATATGCGGGATGAACTGAGGAAAAAAGAGTCCCGTACCTATCGGAAACTTATCAAAAGAATCAATGATATATCTTATGAACCCGTACCAGCCAAGCAAAAATACGACAAGTCTCTTACCCTTATACACGAAACGACATTAACCGAATGGGAGAGAGAAGACCTATTGACTCAAACGAAAGGTATCTACGAAGATATACTTTCAGCCAGCCCCTATGAACAGATTTTTGCAATGCTAATTCATTTTCGGAACGATAATGTGACGAAAATACATAAGGTAAATAACTCTATTAAGCTCATAAAGTCTTCAAATTTAACTCCCGTAGAAAAACAACAGTTATTGGAGCAGGTCAATATAGAATATAGTTTATAGTTATATTTATTCCATTGTCTGTGCAGTTGTTCTAAAACCGCATGATTTTATAACCCGCGAGGCCTTCGAAGAACACATATCTTTTCTTGATTGCTTGCAAACATTATTAAAATCATTATAATTTCATATATAAACAATTAAACAGGTATTTATATATGAAATTTAGATTCGTTCGGTCGGAAAAGGTAGTAGGGGACGTGGTGTCGTTTATATTTGAGCCGGAGCGGCCAATAAGCTGGAAACCCGGCCAGTATATGCACTATCTGCTGCCGCACGAGAACGAAGATGACCGCGGACATGAACGCTGGTTTACCAATTCCGCTGCGCCGTTCGAAGGCCATGTCATGATAAGCACTCGTATAAGCGAACAGGGCAGCAGCTTCAAAAATACCCTGCAGGCTTTGCAGCCGGGCGACGAGATTGAGGCCGACGGACCTGAAGGCGACTTTATAGTAGAAGATACGGACAGAAATTATATTTTCGTCGCCGGAGGCATAGGTATCACTCCTTTCCGCTCTATTCTCTACGATGCATATAACAAAGGCATCAAGCTCAAAGTAAAGCTTCTTTATGCGACGCGCGACTATGATATACCGTTCAAGGACGAGCTGGAGCAATTTAATGCCAACAATCCTAATATGAGCATAGAATACATAGTCGATCCGAACAGTATAGATAAAGACCTGCTGAAGAAGCGTATCGACGAAACCGAAAATCCGATAGTATACGTATCCGGTCCGAAGCCGATGGTTAAAAGCTTTGCCAAAGACTTGCGCGATTTGGGCCTGAGCAAAGAAAATATCAAGACAGACGACTTCCCGGGCTATAAGGCGTACTAAATGCTTTCACCCAGAGAACGCCGGAAACTGCAGCCGCACATCCGCGGCATGGATGTTACCCGGCTTGCCGGCGCCTTTGACGCGTTGAGCGAGCCGAACAGGTGCACCATATTCCGCACGCTTTTGAAAAAAGATAAGATAAACGTAGGTGATATAGCGGGCCTGCTGAAGATTTCCGAACCGCTGGCTTCCCAGCACCTGAAAACCCTTTTAAGTGCCGGAATAGTTGTCCGCACAAAAAAAGGCAGGAATGTTTACTACAGCGTCAATCAGAATGATAAGCTCGTCAAAGCTCTGGAAAAAGTAGTCGAAGGATAAGGCTTAAGCTTGCTTTTTACCTCTTGAAACAGTATGGTTTGTTCTGATGAGCGAGTTACCACCACGTTTACTTACTGATTTTGACGGCACTGTTGTCGAGAAGCTTAATCCAGCCAATCCATTGCACTGGCGCAGGAATTTAAGAAAGTATCCGCTAGCCGGCATGGAAGGTTATGTTGAGTTCTTGGGCGGTGTTCAAAGCACAGGAGTAGAGATAGGGCCGGTTGTATCCAGACGTGCAGAGCGGTTGCGGCGCGCTAAAACCACCCGGTCGATAAGCGACTTAAGCCTTTCCGAATTTTTTGGTAGGCCGGACCAGGTCATCCTGGCGGGCAGCGAGAAAGAGAAAGGCAGGGTTGTAGCCGAGCAAAGCCTTCTTAGAGCCATAGGTATGCTAGAGGATAGCCCGCATAAATTAGGAAAATCCCTTTTGGAATATGCGCTAAAAAATAGCCAGGTTGAAGGGCATCACCCGATACTTATCGGTGTGGTATCACATGGCACAAGCTATGAAAAAATCAGCGAGTTAAGGGGCGAGCTAAGACATCGTCCACAAACCGATGATGTAGTTGTACGCGGCGAAGTCGGCAGCAATATAGGATTTACCGCATACATGGGCCCACTGGAAGTACATGTGACCCAGCTTGAGCCGTATACAGCCGAAGAAGGCCGGCGTTTCGGCGAGAGATTGCAGGCTTTGTCCGCGGCCGAAGGCTAATTAAGGATGCGGATTTTGGAGAAGTTTTTTCCTTTTAGTCCTTCAAGTTTCACATTTTCCCATCCAAACTTGGCATTTTCAAGCTGACTGGGTGTTAAAACCAGCTGGCGAAATGAATCATTGTTTACTTTAAGTGCTCCCCCGCCGCACCAGAATTTTGCAATGGAATCTTTGGTAGTGCCAACGCACAGCGAACCGCCTAAAGGAGTAGTTACTACCATTATTTTCTCGGGAGTACGATAATACGGTCGGCGCTGGCTCATCTTTCCGTAGGCTTCATGAACAAGAAACACTTTTTCCCGCCACTCGGGATCTTTTGTCTGTTCGGGCGTAGTATTTACATTCAGTTCCACCATTTTTTTCCATGACTCATCCAGTGGCGGAAACCCGCCGTTAAACTCGGCTTTGGTTTCGACAATCCGCCGGTCGAGTTCGTCATCAAAAGCCTTCTGATTTTCGTACCTGTCACCGACACGGTTATAAGTCATGTCTAGGTTCTCAGGCTGGTACGGCTTTATAAACTTCAAAAGTTTTTTGAATGTTTCTCGGTATGCCTGGGTATCTTCTGGCGGAATATTGTTCATACGCTTTATCACTGCGTCGTCCGAGAAGAAGTCGAACCATACTCCGGGCTTATAGATTTCGCAGATAGGTTTTATCCATTTTGTGTAATAAACCATAGTAAAGAGCTCTGCCCAATCCGGTTCGGGAGTTTCGGAGAGGCGCCACAATTTATACCCGCCGAACGGCACGGTAAACTTAATAGGTTCGTTTTTATTTACATTAATGCTAACAGCACTTTTTATTTGTTCCAGTCTTTCCGGGTCCAGGCTGTATTTACGGAATTTTTTAGTAGTGATAAGCTGGATTATTTTATCTTCCGGCGGAGTCCGTCCGATATCTTCCATCTGTACCGGTTCGGCCAGTGCTTCAAGCGTTGAAATTATGTATTCTTTAGCAGTCATAATTTGGAGATGCGGGGCAGACACGACCCTGCCGTAGAAAGCCTTGCGGGCTAACACCTATTCTCGGTCACCGCATCAAATATAGCGTAGCATAAAGACTCCGTGCATTTTTGTGCATGCTTTTGTATAGTTATTTAAAAGATAGCAAATGGACGAAAATAAAACACCAGATAACTTTCAGCAACCTGCTTTTCGCACAATTCAAACTCCGTCTGAATCTGCCCTTCCGCCAAGCAATAATGAGGCGGGCCAATCATTCTGGTTAAGAATCCTACTGACGATAATATTTGCCCTATATTCAACCATAATAATTATGTTGCTGTTCAATAAACCGGAAACCTCTTTGCTGCTGGTAAAGATTCTGTTTGCTATGCCATTGATATTTGCGGCCTGGAAACACGTTAAAGGAGTCTTGTTGCCGTATGCAGTAAGCGCCGGGGTGGCTATAGCCGTTTTATCTATAAAATTTAGTCTCGATGAAACTTCGTCTGTCGCCCGGCACTATATCCCGGTATTTTCCGGGCATACCGACGGCCAGATACTTATTGCTTCCTTTGGAGGAGGGTTATTGCTGGCATTGTTGGCTTTTGTAACGTTGAACTATGGCTCGCGTTTAAGCCGGGCTACTGCCAATATAGTATTTCGAATCTTAGCTGTATGGATGATTTTATTTTTCGGTTCGACGGCGCATTTGATAGTGGACAGGGCAGATTACCGGACAAAACAAGTAGACTACGAACAATCTAAGATAACCTATCAACAGACAACCCTTAATAATAAACTGGAACTTTATGATCCGATTCTTCCGGCTAATTATCGAAAAAGCACCGTCTATGCAACGGATAATTCGTCTAAGCATGCGAGTTACGCAGTTGTATATTCATCAGGAAGCAGGTCCGGCGCAGACATAACGGTTGCGGTATCTCTTGGAAAGATCTCGGGTAGTTGTGACAATTCCATGACGCCACGCATTAAGATTGATGGTTCAAAGAGGTCCTATAGCTGTAATATTGTGTTGCGATCAGATGACGGTCAGGATGTTTATGGGTACCGTTATTTATCAAATTTGAAATACCAAGGGATTGACCCAAAAACTTTATCACCTGACGAACTAAAACATATACAACCGTCTATATTTTATATCCAAAAATCCGATAATCTTATAAGTCTGGAATACGGAACACAGAACAATGGATCCAGTCCGTTAAACGCAGTTGCGGTAGGTAATTTTGCCGATAGCCTGAATCCGCTTGATGCTAATGCCAAGGAAAAATTCATAAACAAATTCATAAAACCGGCTAAGCCAATAAAGCCTCAAGGGCCGAACAATGTTTATCGTGATTCTGTCATGCTTAGTTTTATTTTTGCCGCCTACTTGGCTATATTCCTTTGGGCCATTGAGAATGTCTTTAAAAAAGCCGGCCGCAAGTACTGGCAGACCTATGTTCCTGTAATGAATCTATGGGTACTAACTAAAATCGCCGGCCGGCCTGGTTGGTGGTCGTTATTGGCTTACCTGGATACTAATCCGTATTCTGCGGCGAATACACAATTTTTGCTCAGAAACGCGGTTTTATCACCCGTCTTGATTCCTCTCATGACCGTAATGACATTAATAAGATTCATATTATTTATCCTCGTTTCTACTTCTATGGCAAAAAGATTCGGTAAACCTAAGCTGTTCAGCATTTTGCTTATAATCCCGCCATTCCCCGGGTATCTTATACTCGGTTTTGATAAGTCCCGATATATACAGGAGCTGCACAAGTCTGCCGTAGAAAACCTTGGGGACTAATGTCCTATGCTTTTTGAATTTTTTGGTCTATTATTAAGCCAAATATAAGCATAAGGGTTAATACTCATGAAAAAGTTAAATAATAAAGGTTTCGGCGTAGTCGAGGCTATTTTGATATTGATAATAGTAGGGATTATCGGCGGCACAGGGGTCTATGTATACAAACAGAATCAGAGTGACAAAGATTTGGGCTCTGGCGGCAATTCGCAGATTCAGAAAACCGCTTCAGATTCTCAGGCGGACAAGCAAACAGCTCAAACTCCCGCAGCAGAAGACTCAAATAAAGGCTTTCTGGTCATAAAAGAATGGGGAATAAAAGTTAAACTTCGCGACAGTGATAAAGTAACCGGTTATACCTACGATTCGAAGCCGGGAGATATTTTCGGCTATAAATATGATTCTGCGGTTACACCCGTAATCAAATTAATAAATGCTAAAAATGAAAATTGTAAAACTATCGGTGTATATATGTATCGTACGGACAAGAACTACGAAGGTGTCACAAAGAAGGTGGGAGACCACTACTTCTTGGTAACGGGAAGTCCGGGACAGTGTGCCGACAGCACAAACGACCCTGACGAATTAGCCAACCAGAGGCTGGTAAAGGACTTTGTTCCGGCAAACGCTGAAGTTCTTTAGCTGAAAGCTCTAATCGCTCGTGCTTGCAAAGTTTGGTATATAGGAAAATAATATTAATTAAATTTGTTCAAGGAGTTTAATATGCCTGCAGTATGGGACGCAGAGGCTTTTGAAAAGAAATTCGAACAGCGCACGCAAGAAATTGCTCAAGAAAGAGCCTCAGAGGAAGTGGAAAAAGTACGGGAAGTATTTGATCGGCATGCTGAATTCCTAGGACCAAAATTAATTGCTACCCTTGTCCAGCGCGATTATGAAAGTGTTTTCAAGGCGACTACAGAAAAAAGGAATGAAGGAAGGCTAAACGATAACTTTAGTGTTAATCCCGGCGTCAGGGTTATCGTAAATAGTGCCGCAATGAGTATGAGAAATGGCGGAACCCCAATCGAAGAATTATTTAAAGTTCAAGAAGTCGGGGAGATATATGTAGAGGCCTTGAAGCCTGCGGAGGGCATGCCGGAAGGCTTTCATGAGTTTTATTTGCCGGATGGTACATACGGAATGGTAGCTGAAAATGACTGCCAGATTTGGGGAATAAAAGCTCCTAGAGGCTCTGGCGAGGCGCATCGCTTTCCTATGAGCTTAAATCCTGGATTTATCGTACGTATGGAAGGCGACTCCGGAGAATTGTGGCAAAATCCGGGCTTACAACCCGACGGAAGTCCGGTAGCACAAGCGGCCTAGACTTTTTTGCCCATGCTTGCAGTATGTAGAAGAACAAACCGGAAAAAAAGTTATATGCCTGTAAAAGAGCCGGAGGAAAGATACGGCGAATTTCCTCAAATGACCGACGAGCAACGGGCCAGATACGAACTGGTAAGCGAAGCTTACTTTGTGTCAACAAGCGGAAATTAATAAATAATTAGCCCATGTGGACGGCTTCGGACGAAGCCGGTTCGCCTTTGACATGCTTGATAAGCACGAAAGCAAGTATAGAAGCGGCGATTGCGAACCATGAAGCAACCAGGAAAGCCTCGTGAGAGCCGGCAACCTGTGCAGTGGCCGGGTCATGGCCGCTGGCTAAAGAGCTGGTAATGTGCGAAGCGTAAACGCCCGTTAATATGGCCAAGCCCAGCGAACCGCCGACTTGCTGCGAAGTATTCAGGATTCCTGAGGCAAGTCCGGCCTGATGCTTGGGTACGCCGGATGTGGCCGCTATGGTAATACTCACGAACATTTGGCCTAAGCCGGCGGCCATAAGCATAAGGCCTGGAAACACATTGGCCCAGTAGGTACTGCCTACTTCCAGATTAGAAAATACCAGCAGACCGGCCGCCAGGAACAGCGGCCCTACGACCATCGGCGGCTTGTAGCCGATTTTGCTTATAAGATTAGAAACGATTCCAGAAAATATGCCGATTACCACGGTTACCGGCAGCATGGCAAAACCTGTTTTAACAGGGGAGAACTGCATGATGCCCTGGACATACAGAGTTAGAAAGAAAAACATTGCGAACATGCTGGCAGTGATAGGGAACTGCATGATGTTCGCACCGCGCAGGTTACGCAGCTTGAATATAGAAAATGGCACCAAAGGCTGTTTTGACCGCAGTTCGTTAAAAACGAACGATATCAAAAGAATGGCCGCGGCACCGAAGAACATCAGGCTTTTATTACTGGTCCAGCCATAAGTCGGAGCTTTTACCAGGCCATAGACCAAAGACATTAAGCCGGTTGTAACCAGCACAGCGCCGGGCAGGTCCAGGTGGGTATGCTCCAAGTCGCCTTTGCTTTCAACCAGCGCCCGGTTAGCGAAGAACGCGACTGCAAGACCGACCGGTACGTTTACGAAAAAGTTCCATTCCCAGCCCAGGTATTCGGTCAGGACCCCGCCGAAGAGCAGGCCTGCCGCGGCCCCTCCGGCTGCAACGCCGCCCCAGACGCCTAGGGCCCGGTTGCGCTCTTTACCCTCTTTAAAGGTGTTAATTACGATTGAAAGAGCGGCAGGGGACATGAAAGCGGCGCTCAAACCTTGAAGCGCCCGGCAGAAAATGAGTATATTCTCGGAATGGCTGAGGCCCGCCAAAAGAGAAGCAATGGTAAAGGCAAGTACTCCGCCAAGGAATAATTTCTTGCGTCCGAACAAATCGGCTGCACGTCCTCCAAACAGCAGGAACCCGCCGAAAGCCAGCGTGTATGCGGTAACTACCCATTGGAGATTGTCACTGGAAAAATTAAGAGCAGTTTTTATAGACGGCAGCGCCACGTTTACGATGGATATATCTAAAACAACCATGAACTGCGCCAAGGCCATCAGGAACAATATCTCGCCCTTATGAATTACTCTTTTTTTTGCCATAGGTTTATACCCTCTCCCTAAAGTGAAATGATTATATAAAGATTATCCTAAAAGGGGGCAAAAATCTATAACGAACTAAATCTAATTATCCCAATAGGCGGGCGGTTTCCGCCTTGCGCTTTCGCCCATGTCAGCCCAAAACAGTTCCCTTGAACTTTTTGGCCTGCGTCTCAGTGAGACAGGTCTGGAGCTTGCTCCACCTTCTGTTTGTTCTGCTTCATGAAACATCCGGGGCCTTATATGGGATTCATATGCATCCGGCCTGTCTGCGACTATACTGCCCTGCATCGAAGCCGGCAGCATTTCCATATGGCGGTTTCTGACTTCGGCCGCGGCCTTTATGGCCAGCAGGACTTTTTCATACTTGGCCCTTGAATAAGGCTTGATTAGTTTGCCTATGTAATACCTGAAAGCATCGGCAGGATGTACATCACCCTCCGGACTGTACAAGTTATTCCTAATGGCCCGATGCATGCCCGACACACCGTATAATTCCTGCGGCGCGTTCAACGTAGACAGATCGGCCAGTTTATGAATCTCCGCATCTGTCCGGCCCCAGAGCTTGTGGACAGCCCGGCCGTTATAATGCGCGTATACCGGAAAACCGAGAGAGCGGTGAACAGTTGACCACATCTGTCGCCTGTAAGACAGGGCAGAAGACAGTTCGTCCATACCTACTATGTACTGGTCCAAAGTATGTATAGCCGCGCGAATTGCGGTAAAGCCTTTGTCTTCTATGCTAAGTTCAAGCTGTTCTTCGGTTTCGGCGTTTTCTCTTTCCTGGTTCTGTGCCCGGTTCTGGGCTTTCATGGCCTTTGCCAAATCCCCTGGAGCGCGGGAAACCTTTCGAAAATCGACTTCATCGAACACAACAGCCATCCTGCCGGGATAATAAAATGTTTCCTCCGGCGCTTCTTCACTATATCCGGGTACTTTCATATCTCGGCCTACTACAATAAGCTGTTCGGGGTCGGATTCCGGTACCCGCCGCGGATCACCGGCCTTTAGCAGAAGACTGCCGAGTATCTCTTCCGGTTTTGCATGCTCTCTGTCCTCGTCGGTGCAATACTCAGGCTCGACTTCGCTCGCGACGATACCTACAAACCTTCTGAAATTTATTCTTCTATCCGGACTTATTTCAGCAAAAATCTGTGGTGTATGCGGGCCAAACTCCGGCGAACCGGGCAGGGTGCCCTGGGGTTGCAAAGCCGGTTGGTTCGGTTGCGGCATAGACCAAAAACTCCTTATGAATTCATAATATTATATTACATATGTCAAAATATTAGATATAAAATAAGGCTCCTATATCTCAAGGAGCCTTAATGTGCAGCGGATTGCTTACCAGCTGCGATTGTTGTCGCGGTTCTCACGCGGCTGTTTTGGACGGGCCTGGTTGACGGTTATACTTCGACCGCCGATTTCTTTGCCGTTCATCTCTGTTTCGGCTTTTTTGCCTTCTTCGTCATCTTCGAATTCAACGAATCCGAAGCCTTTGCTACGACCGCTATCGCGATCAGTAATGACTTTGGCGCTGGCTACCGTACCGAACTCGGCAAAAACCTGCTCGAGTTCTTCTGATGTGGTTGCGAAAGGCAAGCCACCTACGAACAATTTGTACATCTTAGTTCCTTATATTAATTACAATCGACCGAAAATCTACTTATTTCCTGGACCCGCAGTATTTTCTTTGATTGTCCCTAAAACAGGGAACTAACGAAAAACTTTGTTTGATCTAGAACATTTTTGAGATCTTGCATGGTAATTAAATCACACAAATACACATTTGACAAATGTATGACGCTTATGTATAATGTTCCCTTGTACTATAAAAAACAAAAATACAATTTAATAAAAAAGGAGCAGGCCTGATGCCAAGCTATGAATTAACGTCCACCAAGGACAAAAGAATATTAAAAGTCGACGCGATTTTACGCAGATTAGTTAAGATTTAGGCAGGGACCAGTCGTATCTTATAGCCAGAATACGACCTACAAAGACTACACCGGAAGAAATGATAACTATGTAAGCTTCCGGAAGGTTAAAGTGGTACAAAACAACGTACACCAGGCCTCCAGCCAGAGCTAAAATTGCATAGAGTTCCTTTCGAAGTATTAAAGGAACTTCATCGGCCAACACATCTCTTATAACTCCTCCGAAAGCTGCCGTCATCATACCCATTAGAACGCTGGCCCAAGACCCCAAACCGTGCTGAAGCCCTATAGCAGTTCCTATGCTTAGGAATACGGCCAGTCCGAAAGCGTCGAAAAGCAAAAAACTATAGCTTCGTTTTCTTACGTATTCCTTAAAGTAAAAAACCAGCAGTGCACCGAGAAGACAAACAATTAAATAACTGATATTTTTCAGTATAAAAACAGGCTGGTCACCTATAAGGAATGAGCGCAGAGTACCTCCGCCCGTAGCAGTCACGGTAGCTAAGACTATCACGCCGAAGATATCCATTTTCTTGCGTACGGCAACCAGTGCCCCGGAAATCGCGAAGGCAAAAGTGCCGAGCAGGTCCGAAATATGAAGCAAATCCTGAAAGTTCATTTACATCTTTAGTTTGGTAGCAGGGGCGAGACTTGAACTCGCGACCTCAGGCTTATGAGTCCTGCGCTCTAACCAGCTGAGCTACCCTGCCTTATGTAATGGAGACAAACCTACGTGGTTTTTCTCATCGCGCCGGGCGCGGAATGAATCCGACGCTCGGGCTGCTCTTTTCCCTTTATGAAAGTAGCAGAACAGGGGTAAATTATAGCACAATAGTTTATTTGAACAATTCGGGTTTGGCTTTTTTGAGCTGTTTGACAGGCAGGAATAGGGGCTGGGGCAGGTTTTTGAAGTCGAACCAACCGATATCTACGAATTTGTCCGGTTCGGTTATTTTCGGCTTGCCGCCAGCCCAATCGCTGAACATAAATATGGTGATGCTATGGCTATTTTCGTCATGGAAAACGTTATTAACTGTCGTGTATAGTCTTATATTCTTAATCTTTACGTTTGTTTCTTCCATGACTTCACGGGCGGCGCACTCCGCGAAATCCTCGCCATATTCCAAAAATCCGCCAGGGACGGACCAGGTACCGTGACCGTGTTTGCCGACTCTTTTTCCGAGTAGGAACTTATCGTCTTTCCATACGAAGACGCCTACGCCCACGGAGGGGCGCTTCAGTTTCTGTTCGTCCACCATTGTTTCAGTTTCTGCATGGTTACGGTCGAGATAAAGTAGCCGATAACCGGCACCAGGCCGTTTATCCAAGGACTTATGTGTACTACGAAACGCAGATAAACCCCGATGACCAGATAAATAAGCACTGTTATTGCTATTCGGCGCGTCCAGCTGAGTTCCCAGGCCTTGTCGGCCTCAACCTTTTTGTTGCGGGCTTCGATAGCCGCTATGCGTTCTTCCAAATTCTTAGCCATCTTAATAGTCTTCTAAGGTGGAAGTGTCGCCCACATCCTCGCCCAGTTCCTGGGATTTCAGGATTCGGCGCATTATCTTGCCGGAGCGGGTCTTTGGCAGCTTGTCGATGAATTCTATTTCGCGTGGGTAGGCGTGGCCGGCCAGGTGCTTCTTCACAAATGCCTGAATTTCATTCTTGAGCTCATCATGCTGCTTGATACCGGGTTTGGTTACTACGAAAGCTTTGATTATCTGGCCGCGGACCGGGTCGGGCTTGCCTATGACACCGGCTTCTACGACTGCGGGGTGCTCAACCAGCGCGCTCTCGACTTCGAACGGTCCGACGCGCTCGCCAGCAGTATTGATAACGTCATCGGCACGGCCGACGAACCAGAAATATCCGTCCTTGTCCTTTACGGCACGGTCGCCACTGATATACCACTGACCCTTGAAATATGAGTCGAACTTTTCTTTATTTCCCCAGATAGTTTTCATCAGGGAAGAAACGGTCGAGGCTTTTAGCACCAGGTCGCCTTCCTTGCCGTCAGCTACTTCTTTGCCGGCGTCATCTATGACAGCGGCTTCTATGCCGGGCAAAGGCCGGCCCATGGATCCCGGGCGTATATCCATGCAAGGATAGTTGGTGATGGTTATCGCACCCTGTTCGGTCTGCCACCAGGTATCATGAAATGCCAAACCGAATGCATCCACACCCCACCAGATAGCCTCCGGATTAAGCGGTTCGCCGACACTGCAAAGATGCCGGAGTGCAGACATATCGTAATCTTTTGGTGAAACGGGAGCACCCATGAGCATGCGGATGGCTGTCGGGGCAGAGTACCAGATAGTTACTTTATTGTCCTGCAGGACTTTGTACCATGCTTCCGGGCTGAATCGGCCGTCAAATATGACCGAAGTACCCCCGAGCCCCCAGATGCCGAGTACTCCGTAAACCACTCCGGTAACCCAGCCGAGGTCGGCCGTACACCAGTAGACGTCATTGTCCTGAACATCCAGCGAATATTTGGTGCTTACCATAGCCTGAAGAACATCATAGTGGGCATGGACAACGCCTTTCGGCTTGCCGGTGGTGCCTGAAGTGTAGAGCATGTATGAGTAGTCGTCTTTACTCATATGAGCGGTTTCAAAATCCGAACTCGCGTTTTGCATCTCATTCTCATAAGAAATGATATGCTCGCCCTCCGGCAGGCTGCCGCCGCGTTCGATAATGATGACTTTTTCCAGCTTGGGCAATTTTTTCCTGATATTTTCTATGCGGGGATAGAGCTCCGGACTGGTTATGACGACGCTTGCTTCACTGTCTTCCAGCCTGTCCATAAGGGCGATTTCCTGGAAGGCGGCGAACATAGTGCCGGCTATGGCACCCATCTTTAAGACGCCAAGGAAGGCTATATAGCGTTCAGGAATCGGCGGCAAAAAGACGAATACACGGTCGCCTTTTTTGATGCCTTTAGCGGTCAGGACGTTCGCGAACTTGTCCGTTTCAACTTTCATCTGAGCGAAAGTATAGGTTTCTTTGCTGCCGTCAGCTCCGTCATAAATCAATGCTGTCTTGTCTTTCTTGTCGCCTTCGGCGTGGCGATCTATACAGTTGTAGGCGATGTTTAATGTGCCGTCATCAAAAAAATCCACCAGTTCTTTTTCTGCTTTTTCCCAGGTGAAATCTTTATAAACCTGATCGTAGTCGGCCATGTTAGGCGCGGTTTTAGGGTTGCTTTTGATAACTTTCGGATTATCTTCCGTCATAAATTATGCTGTCCTTTCTTTTGCCCTTGCGGCTTTATCAACATCCATGATGCATTGGTTGGTTACCATATGAAGGCCGTAATCTTCGGCGAAATCCTCGGCTTCGGGGCTGTTGGCACCCTCGGCCAGCCAGACGGTCCGGATATTGCCGCGCTCAACTATTTCTTTCATATGCGGGATGACATCCTCCGGGCTTCGGAAGATATCTACTATATCCAAATGGATTGAATCTGGTATATCGAGCAGGGAATCATATGATTTTTCACCCAAAGTTTCCTTGATATTAGGATTGACCGGAATAATCCGATAACCCATGTCCTGGAAATATTTGGCAACCTGATAACTGTGCCGGTCCGGCTTGTCGGAAAGTCCGATGAAGGCGATGGTGCGAGCTTCGCGCAGGCGTTCTATCTGCAATTTATCGGTGGAGTATGTAACCACCGGCCGCTGCGCCGACCATTGCCAGTTTTCTATTTCTTCCGGGTCGGCTCCGTTCTTCTTGATATAAGCATAATGCTCGTCCAAAGCATCCGAATATTTTGCCTGAAGCCTGGCACTTTTATCCTCGTCTATGGCGCCCTGGGCAAAGCCCTTGCCTAAGATTTCCATAGCCAAATGGTATCTGTCCGTATGGTTTCTGACCTGCATATCGAACGGCGTAGTCGTGCCGCCTTCTTCTATATATCCATGTATGCTGAAGCGCTCCGGATTCTTGACCTTGAAAAGTATGCTTTGCATGACTTCGGGATAGCCGTGGAAGTTAACGATTACCGGCTTGTCCAAGGTGAAATATTTTTCGGCGTTAGGAATCTGCGGCTTGTATTCTTCATTTGAAGCCGAAGCGGCTTGAAGCCTCAGGATATTTACGAAACGGATACGGATCTGCGGTGCATCTTTCTTTATAAGTTCAATGGCGGCCAGGGCTTCTTTGGTCACGTAATCACCGATGCCGGCGATTACGACATGCGGGTTCTTATCGCTGGCGAAATCCCAGACAGACAAACCGTCTTCCAACGCCTTTTTGGAATCTTCGTAAGTAGTCCAGCGGGGCTCCGGTGATTTGCCGGCGGTGATTATATTCATCTGATTTTTGGAAGCCATGGTTTCTTCCATGACTGCCAGCATAGAGTTGTCATCGACCGGAAAATAAGCCTTGATGAAGTCGTTGTGTTTTTCCAGCATGCCGGAAACGAAGCTCGGATTCTGATGGGAATAGCCGTTATGTTCCTGCCGCCAAGCCGTGGAAGTCAGCAGATAGTTTATAGAAGGGATATCCTGCCGCCAGGGCATCATCCGGACCCATTTGAGAAATTTCTGATACATATGCGCCATGCTGGAAAAAATCTGGGCGAATGCTTCGTAGGTAGTGAACACGGCATGCCGGCCGGTTAGCACGTAGCCTTGTGCCAAGCCGTGCATGGTGTGCTCAGAGAGCATTTCCATTACCCGTCCATCACGTGTTATGTCCTTGTCGCCGGGGTCGTGAGGCCAGACGAAGCCTCGGGAAGTCACTTCAAAAACTTCGTCCAGGCGGTTGGAATAAGTTTCATCCGGGCTCATCAGCCTCAGGTTACTGGTCTTTTCGTTCATTGCGAAAAGTTCCTTCAGGTAACTACCGGCCATCCGCATGGTATTGGATTGTATCTCCCCGGGGGAAACGACTTTCTTTTCCAGTTTTTTAGCATCAGGCAGTTCGAGCGGTTTGTAGTGATGGCCGAACATTGACGGGTTGTCTCCCATCAAAAGATCGTCGTCCGGAACTACATCCAGAACATCTTTAGAAAAACCGTTCTTAGTATCAAAAAGCTCGTCGAACTTATATGACTCAAGCCATTTCTGCAGGTGGGCCAGTTCATTGTCGTCGCTCCTTACTGTCGGCATGACGACCTGGTGCGAACGGATGGTTCCTTCTATGGGTTCGCCGTCCAGTTCCTTTATGGTAGTCCAGCCTTTGGGACTTTTCAGGATTATCATCGGGAAAATAGGTTTGAATTCATCCTTGGTGGTACGGGCGCGCGTCTGGATATCGCGTATTTTCCGGTAGCAGGCTTCCATAGTGTCGTACATCTTCTGGTCGATGTCTTCTCCTCCGACGATAAACGGCTCATAGCCGTAACCTCTGAAGAGCTCGGTCAATTCTTCGTCGGACATACGTCCGAATACGGTCGGACCCGAAATCTTATAGCCATTGAGATGAAGTATGGGAAGCACGGCTCCGGAATTTGCCGGGTCTATCAGCTTGTTGGCGTGCCACGCCGTAGCGATTGCACCTGTTTCGGCTTCACCGTCGCCGATGAGGCAGACTGCCAAAAGATTCGGATTGTCCAGAACGGCTCCGTAAGCCGAAGCCAGCGAGTAGCCAAGCTCGCCGCCTTCCAGGATGAGTCCGGGAGTCTCCGGACTGCAGTGGCTGGAAAAGCCGTACGGCCAGGCGAACATCTTGGATACATAGCCTATGCCTTGTTCGTTCCTTGTGGCTTGTCCATAATATTTCTCTAAAGTCCCTTCGATGAAGAGGTTGGCCTGCAAACCCGGCATGCCATGGCCGGGGCCAAGTACGAACACCGCGGATTGTTCGTGTTTCTTAACCATATGGTTAGCATGTCCATAGACGAAATTTATACCCGGACAGGTGCCCCAGTGTCCGAAAAGCTTCGGCTTTATATCACTCGAACGAAGCGGACGCTCCAGCAGGAAATTATCCTGCAGATAAATCTGCGTTACGGACAGATAATTGGCCGCACGGATATACTTCTTAATCTTCTCTATATCGTTGGTTGAACTCATAATTTCCTAGTATTAAACATTATAGATTATATAAGCAGTATGCCTACCCCTTGACATTCACTTTATATGATATTGAAACGAATCATTTATATATCACCAGCTGAATATTTCCTACTTGATATGATTAGAGAGTGGAAATAAGACTGGAACCGGGGAAATATGTAGTAGCCGTCAGCGGCGGCGTTGATTCTGTAGTGTTGCTTGACCTTTTATGCAAGGAGTCCGGCCTTAGACTGGCGATAGCACACTTGGACCATGGTATCAGAAAAGATTCCGCCGAAGACAGGAAATTCGTAGAGGGACTGGCAAAACACTATGGCCTGCCGTTTCATTACGAAGAAGCAAAACTCGGTCCGAAAGCGGGCGAAGCTTTGGCCCGCGAAGCAAGATACGCGTTTCTAAGGGGGGTGAAGTCCGAAACGGGAGCCGATGCCATAATCACCGCGCACCACGAGGATGATGTGTTGGAAACTATGATTATAAATATCATGCGCGGTACGGGCAGGAAAGGGCTTTCGTCTCTATCAAGCAAAGACGATATTGTCCGTCCGCTTCTGGGGTTTTCCAAACAGGACATTATCGGTTATGCGAAGAGTCATAAGCTGGATTGGCACGAGGACTCGAGCAATGCCGACCAGGCTTATCTGAGGAATCACATCCGCCATAGCATACTTACGAAACTGACACCGGCGCAGAAAAAGTCACTGCTTAATATATATGAAAAATCCCTCCCGTTGAATGAAGAGATAGACCGGCTTGTGGTCGAATTGTTCCTGAGAGTAGATAGCTTGCCGCGCAGTATATTTAATTCACTGGAGCATAAGCTGGCCTGCGAAGTTGTCGCCGCATGGCTGAGAAAAGAGAAAGTACCTTTTAGCAAACCGGCGGTGGACAAGATTGTCATCAGGCTAAAGGCCGGACGCGAAAACAAGCGTATAGACGCCGGACGCGGCAGATATTTTAGCGTCAGTAAAAGTAGTATTCGCTTGAACCGCTAAGGGTCTGTATAATAAATTCTTACATATGAAGAACAAGCCATTCAAGGTGGGAGGCAGAGGCTCTAAAAAGCCGAACCGCAATTTTAAAAACGCCGGTTTCGTGGCGCTTCTGATTCTTTTTGCACTGATTATCTATGCTTCGGTAAACCAGCCAAGCACCCTAAAGGAAGTACCGTTTTCCGATGTGATAAAGCGCGCCAACAGCGGACAGATAAAACAAATACAAATATCCGGCGATGAATTACAGATAACAGACAAGGACCAGGATAAGCCTACCGAGAAATCGCGCAAGGAATCGGGTTCGAGCATATACCAGCAGGGCCTTAACAAGGACGCGAATGTTGAGATAAACAACAAGCCGGAATCAGACAACGGAGCATTCTGGCAGCAGCTGGGCCTGGCTCTTTTGCCTGTGTTCATAATCGGCATACTGCTTTTCTATATGCTTAGGAGCGCACAGGGCCAGGGCAATCAGGCTCTTTCTTTCGGCAAGAGTCGGGCACGTCTGTACGGCAATGAAAAAGATAAGGTGACTTTCAGCGATGTCGCCGGCAGCCTGGAGGCCAAAGAAGATTTGCAGGAGATAGTAGAATTCCTTAAATTCCCGAAAAAGTTTGAAGGCGTCGGTGCAAGGATACCTAAGGGTGTATTACTTATCGGTCCTCCGGGAACCGGTAAAACCATGCTTGCCCGCGCCGTAGCAGGCGAAGCGAACGCGCCGTTCTTTTCTATCAGCGGTTCGGAATTTGTCGAAATGTTCGTGGGTGTCGGTGCCAGCCGGGTACGCGACCTGTTCGCCAAAGCCAAAAAGAACGCGCCGTGCATTATCTTCGTAGATGAGATTGACGCGGTAGGACGTCGCCGGGGCAGCGGAATGGGCGGCGGCCACGATGAACGAGAGCAAACCCTGAATCAGATATTGGTGGAAATGGACGGTTTCGAGCAGGGCCAGAATGTAATAGTCCTGGCTGCAACCAACCGCGCGGACGTGCTGGATCCGGCATTGCTTCGCCCCGGAAGATTCGACAGAAGGGTCAATATAAGCCTGCCTGATCGCAAAGACCGCGAAGCAATACTTAGAAAGCACTTTGACAAGAAACCCCTGGAAAAGAACGTCGACCTTAATACCCTGGCCGGCAAGACCGCTGGAACGTCAGGGGCTGATCTGGCCAATATTGCCAATGAAGCGGCAATCCTGGCCGCACGAAAGAACCGCAAGACTATAAGCGAAGACATAGTTACCGAAGCTTTTGAAAAAGTTGCCATCGGACCGGAACGCAAGAGTAAAGTTATGAGCGAGAAGGAAAAAGAGCTTACGGCATACCACGAAGCCGGCCACGCCATAGTCGGACATGTTCTGCCGGACAGTGATATGGTCCACAAGGTAACAATAATTTCCCGGGGCCAGACCGGCGGAGTAACATGGTTTATCCCGCCCGAAGATAAGAGTTATCACAGCATCCTGGAGTTCAAGGACGTGTTGGCTAGAATGCTTGGCGGGCGTATCGCCGAGGAAGTTATGTATGGACATGACAGGGTTACTACAGGTGCCGGCAATGACCTGCAAAAAGCTGCAGAGCTGGCCCGCGATATGGTAGTCAATCAGGGAATGGGCAAAAAACTCCGCGATCAGGTATTCCATATTGATGAAGGCATGATGCTGGATAGACTTGTGCACGAACGGCAATATTCGGACGAAACGGCAAAGGTTATCGATGACGAGGTGGAAAGCCTGATAAGTGAAGCCGCCAGAAGAGCACGCGATGTTATAAAAGCAAACAAGGACAAGCTCGAGAAGCTGAAGAATGCTTTATTAGAAAAAGAAACTGTCGAAGCCGAAGAAGTTGTAAATATACTGAAGGGTTCGACACTTCCGAAATCCGCGATGCTGTACTAGCGCTGTCGCTAATGAGAGGGAAACAATTTGGGCTGGGGTTTATGATGGAATTTGAATATAATAAAAACTAAATGAACCGATTGTTAAATCGAGCTAACAGCCGTATTTCTTTAAGTAATGCCGCGGCCCTTCTGATGGCCACGGCCTTTATCGGACAGTTGCTGGGTTTTATGCGTACCAAGCTGGTCAATGCTAACTTTCCCGCTACCGGACCGCAAAGCACGGACGCGTTTTTCGCGGCATTCAAGATACCTGACTTCTTTTATTTCACTTTAGCCGCCGGAGCATTGGGTGTGGCTTTCATGCCTTTTCTGGCCGATAAACTGGCAAAGGGCGACAAAAAGTCCGTATGGGAGCTCTCCAACAGCCTGCTCAACCTGTTATCTATAGTAATGCTGGCAGTCGGCCTGATAATAGTTATCTTTGCCAAACCCTTAATAAGCCATGTCGTAGCGCCGAATATGACCCCGCAGCAGCTGGACAATGCGACGACCATAATGCGTTTCATTGCGTTCAACCCGCTTCTTTTCATGATTTCCGCTATCTTTATGAGCGTTCAGCAGGCGATGGGGCGGTTCTTTTTCTATGCTTTCGCGCCGCTTCTTTATAACACGTCAATCATCGTCAGCGTCTTCGTTTTCAAAGATAATCTCGGCATAACGGGACTTGGCATCGGCGCTCTGGTGGGCATACTTCTGCAAGTGCTGGTTTCGACGTTCGGTTTTGTCGGTCTGCGCTACAAATACAAGTTCAGGATAAACTGGAAGAACAGTGAATTCCGGCAGATTCTAAAGCAGCTGCCGCCCAGAAGCGCTGACCAAGGCATAGATTCGCTGAACAGTATCGTGGAAACGAACTTTGCCAACCAGCTTGGCCAGGGCAAACTGACTTTTTATGAAAATGCGAACATATTACAGACGGCACCAACACTGCTTATCGGTACGACCATTTCTACCGCCGCATTCCCACGTCTGAACGACAGACTTGCCCAAGGCAGAAAGGACCTTTTCAGGAAGGACTTCTTAAAAATACTCAGGGTCATCATATGGATAACCTTGCCGGTGGTAGTCATAGCTTATTTCTGCCGCGGGTATCTGGCGCGCCTGATATTCAGCCGCGACGCGCCGGAAATAGCCCTTATCTTCGGATTCTTCTTCGGTGCGATATTTTTCCGTACCATTTATACGCTTATATCCAGATGGTTCTATGCCCAGAAAGACACAAAAACTCCGCTGCTCGTATCCATTTTTGCGATACTTCTTAATATATTTCTGGCTTATACGCTTTCCCGGCCTTCCGCCTATGACATAGCCGGCCTGGCTATAGCTCAGTCCGTAGTAGCCGCCGCAGAAGTGCTTATATTGGTCGCGGTCATGGTGGTAAGAGACAGGAAGCTCATAGATTCGTTCTTCTGGGACGGCATATTCAGGATGTTATCGACCACCGGCTTCACCGTAATAGCGGCTTATGCTATGCTTTCTATCTTTCCTCTGGCGGCTTCAGATAAAGGTTTTATCCAGCTTGGCACAAAACTGGTAAGCATATCGGCGGTTATATTGCTGGTACACTTCGTAACATCTCTCATGTTCGGTATAGATGAAGCCAAGGCGGCGGCGAAGTGGCTGAAGAACTTTGTAATGTCGCCCATCCGCATACAGTAGTTACCTCTGTTATAATAGATAACCCATGAATCAGGAAAAAATCCGGAATTTCTCAATAATCGCACATATAGACCACGGCAAATCTACACTGGCCGACAGATTGCTTGAGTTGACCGGTACCGTCAAAAAGCGCGACATGAAAGAGCAAATACTGGACAAGATGGATTTAGAGCGGGAAAAGGGTATAACTATAAAGCTCGCACCGGTCAGAATGAACTATAAAGACTGCCAGCTCAACCTGATAGATACACCAGGACATGTGGACTTCAGCTACGAAGTTTCCAGGAGTTTGCAGGCCTGCGAAGGCACTATATTAGTGGTCGATGCAAGCCAGGGGGTACAGGCCCAGACGCTTGCCAATCTGTATCTGGCTATGGAAGCCGATCTGAAGATTATTCCGGTTATAAACAAGATAGACCTGCCTGCCGCCGATACGGAAAAAGTGAGCAAAGAAATCATCAGCCTTATCGGATGCGAAAAAGAGGACATACTGCTGGTATCTGCCAAGACCGGCAAAGGCGTAGAAGACGTATTAGACAAAATAATAACAGACATACCCGCCCCGAAAGGAGATATAGACGGGCCCGCCAGGGCACTTATTTTTGACAGTTATTATGATGACTATCGCGGAGTTATCTTGTACCTGCGTGTTGTGGACGGCCAGATAGGCAAGAATGAAGAGATAAAGATGCTTGCCACCGGGGCTCCGGGTCTGGCGCTGGAAGTCGGTTCATTAAACCCCGTGATGAAACCGTCTGCCGCACTTAAAACCGGAGAGATAGGCTACATGGTAACAAACCTGAAAAGCGCCAAAGAGGCCCGCGTCGGCGACACGGTCAGCTTGGTTTCTTCAGCTGCGAAGGCCCAGCCTTTGCCGGGATATAAAGAGATACTCCCATTCGTTTACGGTGGGTTCTTTCCTGAAACCAACGAGCAGTATCAAGACCTGAAAGATGCTATAGAGAAACTTTCCTTGAGCGATTCCGCTTTGCAGTATGATTTGGAAAATTCACCAGTCTTAGGTTTTGGCGTCCGTATAGGATTTTTGGGGCTTCTGCATATGGATATAGTCCGCGAACGGCTTGAGCGCGAATACGACCTTGACCTTATAGTTACTAACCCCAGCACGGATTATCACGTGGTGCTTAATAATGGCGAAGAGCTGGATATCAAAAGCGCCGCTGCCCTGCCGGACCCGGCGAGTATACGCGAGATAGCCGAGCCGTGGATAGCCGGTGAGATAGTAGCGCCGAAAGATTTCGTAGGTCCCGTAATACAGCTTATTTCTTCAAAAAGAGGCGTCCATAAGAACGTCAGCTATGTAGACGAACAGCTTGCACTGGTCAGCTTCGACGCTCCTTTAGCGAACCTGCTGACGGATTTTTATGACCAGCTGAAGAGTCTGACCAGCGGCTACGGAAGTTTCAATTATGAGCTTTCCGGCTATAGGCCGGGCGAGCTGGTAAGGGTGGACTTCTACGTCGCAGGAGAAATGGTCAGCGCGCTTTCAATAATGGTACACAAAACGGAAGCCGAATCGTTAGGGCGCACAGTGGTGGAAAAACTGAAAGAAGTCATACCGAGGCAGAATTTCCAGGTGCCGCTGCAGGCAGCCATCGGCGGCAGGTTTATAGCGCGCGAAGATATAAAGGCCTACCGCAAAGACGTGACCGCAAAACTGTACGGCGGTGATGTGTCCAGGCGCAAGAAACTGCTGGCCAAACAGAAAAAGGGCAAAACGCGCGCCAAGCGGTTCGGCAACGTCGATATTCCGGCCGAAGCATTTACCGTGCTGCTCAAACGTGATTAAGTTATAGTTAAAATATGGCTACAGAAAAAATCGCTAAAAAACTCAGTCTGGAAACTCTGGATAAACGGCAGGAAAAGATATTGGCTCTTCTGCATGAAGAGCAGCAGCGGGCCAAAGAAAAATTTCCGCTTGTTTATGCACTGCTTGCGACTTTCGGTGTCGCCTGCACATTTGCCGGCCTCAATAAAATCATAAAGGATATAGATTTTTTGAGTAACAACCCGATTGCCTTGGTGGCATTCGGTCTGGCTATCCTGCTTTTCACCGGCGCGGCTTATAAGAAGCTCGGTTAAAACCCTGTGTTATAGTCTTTTCTATGGATGAAGAACTCGTAAGACTTCTGGATTCTTATACCGTTCCAAAAAAAGCCGCCGAGCTTTTAGAGGAAGCAAAGGTGGTCTTTTTGGTCGGAGTGTCCGGCGCAGGAAAGAACACTATACTTAGCGACCTGCTCAAGACCGGCAATTACAAACTGGTGGTTTCACACACGACCCGGAAACCCAGGGAGAACCGCGGCATATTGGAAGTTAACGGCCAGCATTATCATTTCATCAATGAAAATACCGCCAAGCATATGCTGGAAAACAGTGAATTCATAGAGGCAAAGATATATAGCGGCAACGTATACGGCACCAGCCTTAAAGAGGTGGAAGAAGCGTATAAAGAAGGCAAAATAGCGATTTCCGATATCGAGGTGCAGGGCGTAGCGGAGTATATGAATGTTTCTTCTAGCGTAACTCCGATTTTTATCCTGCCGCCGGATTTTGAAACCTGGCAAGAAAGACTCAGAGCCAGATATGCCGGAGGCGAACCCGACCAATCCGACCTTGCTAAACGCATGGAAACAGCGAAGAAAGAACTAAATGAAGCATTGTCGAAAAATTATTTTGAATTCGTTATAAACGACGAGCTTGCGCGGGCCGTAACGGCGGTGGATGATATCGCCCACGGCCGCTTGTCGGCTACCAGGAATGAAAATGCCCGACGTCTAGCCGAACAACTTTTAGATAAGTTAAACCAGGCTTAACCGCTTAACCTTGCAAAACTTACCCAAGTACCCGATACTTGCATCAATTTATCATGTCGCCTGAATTTCTAAAGAAAAAACTGGAAAGAGTTCCTAAAAACCCCATTGAACTGGGGAAATGGCTTGCCCGCTGGGTTCAGCGCCACGATCAAATCGGCCAAATCAGCTATGTTGCCCAAAGGTTGCGCTGGGATATTGGTAATTACGACAAGAACCGACCGCCCAATAAAGGCGAGTTCTCAATAGAAGTATCTGAAAGGACCGGTGATTGCTCAGGTATGCGCAGGGTTATCAGCTATTTTAAAGAAATCGAAGGAAATCCTTACACGAGGCAGGTCATCATTCTTAGTAACGACGGTAAAAAACCTATGGACACAGACAAACTTTTTGTTTCAGATATACCACAGTCAGCCGCTGGAGATGAACGCCCGTTTTCATACCGGATAGTCGACGAAGGTCTGGCGGGGGAGTCCGAGCTCCCTTTCGCGGAGATAGAAGAGGAGCTCACCGGCATATATAAACAGGTTAAGGAAGAGTATTGGGGGCAGGCCGGACCACCGGGCGGGTAGCGCACAGGAAGGACATATGACGCTAGCACTCTGGACAAGCGACTGCTAATTTTATATAATCCGAAGTATTATGACTTCTCGTCAGGAGCAGATTTTACGATCTATTGTGGAACAATATGCCGAAGTCGCCAGTCCGGTGGGCAGTAGTCTGCTGGCCAAAGTTTTTGATGTGAGCAGTGCCACCATACGCTCGGAAATGGCTGAACTGGAAAAACTCGGCTATATCTCGCAGCCGCATACCAGCGCCGGACGCGTGCCGACGGACGAAGGCTACAGATACTACGTGAATAAGCTTTCTGAATCCCAGGAAAGTTCAAATTCAAAGCAGGAATCCCGTGCCGAAAAAGCCCTTACTTCGCGCGTACATCACGGCGGTCTGCCGGAACAGACCATCCGGAATGCGGTGGATACTCTAGTGGAGCTAACTCACAATCTTGGTCTCGCAACCATAGGAGATCAGCTGTATATGAGCGGCCTTTCCAACCTGTTCGGCCAGCCGGAATTCATGCACCCCGGGCAAGTTCAGGAGGTTGCACGGTTGCTCGATAATCTGGAACCCTGGCTGCATGAAGCCGCTCCGAATAAACCCTTAAGCGTATTTATTGGCCGGGAAAATCCTATCGGAAGGGGTGCCGGATGCAGTCTGATAATCTCCAAATTCCGTAGTCCCTACAGTGACAGGAGCTATGTAGGAGTGCTTGGCCCGACCAGACAGAGCTATAGGAACGTTATGGCTCTGGTACAGCACGCCGGTAAATCATTAGAAGAGATACTTTACTGAAAATGAGCAAAAAACCGACGCTTAAAGAACTCCAGCAAAAAATAGACGAACTGACCGAAGCGCTTCAGCGGGAACGCGCCGATGCTATAAATATACGCAGACGGCACGAGGAACAGATAAAAGAGCTGCGAGACGTCGTGAAAGCCGGCCTGGTAAATGACCTTCTGCCCGTGATAGATAACTTCGAACGGGCATTAGCGCATGTACCGAAAGATTTGGAGAAGAACGATTACGTCAAAGGCGTCCAGGCCGTTGTAAAACAGTTCGAAAAAACACTGGAAGGCATAGGGGTCAGCAGGATAAAGACGGTAGGCGAAATGTTCGATCCTAATCTGCATGAAGCAGTGAGCGTAGAAGGCGAAGGCGGCACGGAAGTAGTCAGCGAGGAACTCCAGGCAGGATACATGCTCGGCGACGAGGTAATCCGTCACGCCATGGTCAAAGTCAAAGCCGGCTGATAAAAGAGCTTTTGTTTTAATTAATAAAAGCTGTTAGCCTATATTTCTTAAACAATACCTTATGAGCAGAGGCATAGAATATCTTCAGGGACCGGAGAAAAGGGGGCTGGATCTTACAGTCTCATCGATTCTTTCTTTGCCTGCACTAGGGATCGCCGGATTAACCGCCGCCGCCTTGAACCGGGAGGTAGGCGGATGGAGAAATTCGCTCTTCATGCAAAAAAGGGTAGTAGGCGATGGAGAAATTATAATCCCTAAATTACGCACATTGCACCCTGATAAGACCCAGGGCAGGTTGGTATCATATGGACCGCAGGATCCCAGAGCCGGCACAATGGGAAGATTTGTAAGACAAGTAGGTTTGGATGAAACTTTGCAAATGCTGAGCGTACTAAGGGGTGATATGTCCATGGTAGGTCCCCGCCCGCGGCCTCAACTTGAATTTGAAGAATATGAACAGGCAGACCCTGTGCTTTTTGAGGAATGGAACGAGGCATACCATTCGATGAAGCCGGGCATATTCGGTTCCAGCCAGTTGATGAGGCATGGACATGCAATAAATGGAACCGACGAGATAAGGGTGGAGTCTATGCGTATGGAACTCCAGTATGCCGAAGAAGCGGCACTGGCAACGGATTTAAGGATACTGATAGGGGCTATACCGGGAATTCCACGGGCCGCCGTAAGTGCCTACGCCGAAGCAGCCTAGCCGTTAGACTTTAGCACTCTTGACACGAGAGTGCTAATTTATTACACTGGCACTACATGTATATGACTGCTAATAACGAAAGGGTAAGTTAAAGCAATGGGCAGGATAATTGGAATCGATTTAGGAACCACCAACAGTGCAATGGCTGTAATGCAAGGCGGCAAGCCGGAAATTATCGCTAACAGCGAGGGCAATCGCACTACTCCAAGCGTGGTGGCTATCAACAAGAACGGCGAAAGATTGGCCGGCCAGGTCGCCAACAGGCAGAGGGTGACCAACCCGACCAATACTATCTTCGGCGTAAAACGGCTTATCGGACGCAAATTCTCGGATAAAGAAGTCCAGAAGGATATCGACCTTATGCCATACGAAATCGTTAAAAGCGGTACCGGCGTAAAGGTCAAGATGGCCGACAAGGAGCAAAGCCCCGAAGAAGTGTCGGCCATGATACTTTCCAAGCTGAAGGCAGATGCCGAAGCTTTTCTCGGAAGCCCGGTCTCGGAGGCTGTCATAACCGTACCGGCTTATTTCGATGACTCCCAGAGGCAGGCTACTAAAGATGCAGGCAAGATTGCCGGCCTGGAAGTAAAAAGGATAATCAATGAACCGACAGCGGCCGCTCTGGCTTACGGCTTGGACAAAGGCAAGGAAGAGAAGATCGCAGTCTTTGACCTTGGTGGCGGTACATTCGACATCTCCATTCTCCAATTAGGCGACGGTGTGTTCGAAGTATTAAGCACCAACGGCGACACGCATCTGGGCGGCGAAGACTTCGACCTCCGCATAGTCAATCATTTCGTTGAAGAGTTCAAGAAAGAATCCGGCATAGACGTCAGAGAAGACAAGGCTGCCATGCAAAGGCTCAAAGAAGAGGCTGAAAAAGCTAAGAAAGAACTTTCCACTACGGAAGTTGCCGATATAAACCTGCCGTTCCTTACTGCCGATGCAGAAGGACCGAAGCACTTCGAATACAAGCTTAGCCGGGCCAAACTTATCGACCTGGTCGGAGAACTTATCGACCAGACTGCAGGCCCGTGCGAAAAAGCCTTGAAAGACGCAAAGCTTAAAAGCAGCGATATAAATGAAGTAATCCTGGTCGGCGGTATGACCCGTATGCCGGCCGTAATCGACAAAGTAAAAGATATATTCGGCAAGGAGCCGAAGCAAGGCGTCAATCCTGATGAAGTAGTAGCCGTCGGCGCGGCTATTCAGGCAGGTGTTCTGCAGGGCGATGTCAAGGACGTGCTTCTTTTAGATGTAACTCCGCTTTCGCTGGGAATCGAAACTCTAGGTGGCGTTGCTACCAAGCTGATAGAGCGCAACACTACCATACCTACCAGCAAAAGCGAGGTATTTTCCACCGCCGCAGACAACCAGCCCCAGGTCGAAATACATGTAGTCCAGGGCGAGCGCGAAATGGTCGCCGACAACAAATCGCTTGGCCGGTTCGTACTGGACGGTATCCCGCCCGCACCACGCGGCGTACCGCAGGTAGAAGTCACCTTTAACATCGACGCCAATGGAATTTTGAATGTAACTGCCAAAGACAAAGGTTCCGGCAAGGAACAGAGCATTACTATTTCCGGCAGCGGCAATTTGGATAAAGAAGAAGTCGAAAAAGCCGCTAAGGAAGCCGAAGCACATGCCGATGAAGATAAGAAAAAGCGTGAGCAGGTAGAACTGCGCAACCAGCTTGAAAACGCGACTTATCAGGCTGAGAAACTGAAGACCGAGCAGAAGGACAAACTGTCCGACGAAGATAAAAAGACCATCGACGAAGCGGTTGAGTCCGCCAAGAAAGTCCTAAAGGATGAGAAGGCCGACATAACGGCGCTAGAGAACGCGGCCAAGGAATTGAATGACAAGATAATGCCTATTGGCACCAAGATGTACGAGCAGGCTGATAAGGAAGATGAAGCCAAAGATAACAAAGAAGCGGATGATAAGAAAACTGCAGACAAAAAGGACAAGGACGAACCGATAGAAGGTGAAGTCGTCGACGACGAAAAGAAATAAAACGGAAGTTTATAGGCCAAAAATGGTAGGATAAATAGTTGATGAGGGTGATTAAGAAGATATTCGCGAGCAAGATACAAAAGTCCCTGCCGTACATCCTGATAATAGGCGCGGTTATAGGCCTGTTTGCTTCGCTCACGCTGACCGTAGAACACATCGACCTGATAAAAGATCCCGGGCATCAGCTTAGCTGCAGCCTGGACCCGGTACTTTCCTGTGGCCCGGTAATCAACTCCAAACAGGCCGAGGCATTCGGCTTCCCGAATCCGCTGGTGGGCCTAGCCGTATTCGGCGCACAACTGATGCTTGGAATCGTAATGCTGGCCGGTGGACGGATGAAAAGCTGGTTCTGGAAGTTCTATATGGCCGGCATGATTGCCGGAGTCGCGTTCACTTTCTGGCTGATGTTTGAGACGCTTTACCGCATAAGCGCGCTATGTATCTACTGCATGAGCGTATGGACGGTGATGTTCGCAACCATCTGGTACGTGTTCCAGTACATGCTGGCCGAGAAACACCTGAAACTTAATAAGAAATTTACCGGTTTTGTCCGAAAACACCATTTCGATATCCTGCTGGCCTGGTTTGTCATAGTAGCGGCTCTGATACTTAACCATTTCTGGTATTACTACGGTCCGAAACTAGGGTTCTAGCGTATGTCTTTTCACCTGCTTAAGCGGACCTTTACCAAGTCCGAGAAATCTACGATAGACAAAGCTATGACTATCGTAGCCGTTATACATCCCCTGAGCGCACTGCCGCAGGTGGTAGAAATATTCTCAACCCGTAACGCCAGTGGAGTATCATTAGTTACCTGGGTACTTTTTATGCTTATTGGAGTAATATTTATGCTTTATGCACTAATACATAACATAAAACCGATGATTTTAAATCAAATAATATGGTTTATTATGGATTTTCTGGTAGTTATAGGGGTCTTGATGTATGGCTAAAAGAGATTATTACGAAGTATTGGGCGTAGCAAAGAACGCATCCGACGACGAGATAAAGAAGGCTTTCCGCAGAAAGGCCGTAGAATATCATCCCGACAAGCAAGGCGGCGACGAGGAAAAGTTCAAAGAGATAAACGAAGCCTATGAAGTTTTGAAAGATTCCAAGAAACGCCAGCGCTACGACCAGTTCGGCCATGCCGGTGTGGGGTCGTCAGCGGCCAGTGACGGCGGCAATCCGTTCGCCGGTTTTGGCGGTTTCGGCGGCCAGGGACAGAATATTAATTTTGATTTCGGTGATTTGGGGCTGGGCGATATACTGGGCAGTTTCTTCGGCGGCGACGGGCCTTCTTCCGGTTCCCGACGTGCACGTGGCAACGACGTAGAAACAGCCGTAGAGCTTGAATTCGAAGAAGCCGTATTCGGTACGGAAAAAAATTTAAAGCTCAAGCTTGATGATGCCTGCAGCCACTGCAAAGGCACCACTGTAGAACCGGGCTACGAACTGAAAACCTGCGATATCTGCAAAGGCTCCGGGCAAGTGGTAAGGTCAATGCAGACGATATTCGGCAACATCCAGCAGCAGACAGTTTGCGACAACTGCAAGGGGACGGGCAAAGTACCGGAAAAGGTCTGCAGCGTATGCCGCGGCAAAGGAACCGAAAAGAAGACCCAGGACATAAAACTTAAAGTGCCGGCCGGCATAGACGACGGTGCGACTATACGCTTGCGCGAACACGGCGAAGCTATAGCCAACGGACCGAAAGGCGATCTTTATGTACATGTACGGGTCAGGCCGCACAAGAGATTCACTAGGGAAGGCGAACTTATACTTAGCGAAGAGCATATAAGCATGGTTGACGCGGCTCTGGGCACGCAGATAGAAGTAGAAACCGTAGACGGACCGGTGAAGATGAAAGTCCCGGCCGGAACCCAAAGCGGGGCTGATTTCAAACTTTCCGGGCACGGCATGCCAAGGATACGCAGCGGCCAGAGAGGCGCGCATATTGTAACGATAATCGTCGATACGCCTACCAAATTATCCAAAGAGCAAACGGCAATCCTGGAAAAGTTCAAAAACAGCAAGAAATCCCGGTTCGGTTTTTAAGAAAGCTGATATAAAATAGAACTTATGCTTAAAAAGGACGAACACGGGCTTATACCTATGCTTGTTCTATTGCTCCTGCTCGTCATTATAGTCTTCGGATATTCTTATCTAAGGATACGTGCCAAGCAACAAGGTTTATGATTGCCGCATATCTATAAAAATGATATAAAACCCTAATGAAACCGGCTGATAACAAACAGGTCTTGTTACTGTTTTCCCGTGCCGCTGTCGAGAAGAACATGGCCGACCCGGAAGAGCTTACGGAGCTTCTTCGCGGTGCTTCGGACGGGATAAGCTACGAGCATGCCTATTACGAGGACCTTATTCAGATAATAGATAACAAAAAGCCGCGCATTTTTGACGCAAATACGAACAAATCTCTGGAAGAATATGACCTTGTATACCACAGGCGCTGGGGTGATGCACCGGATATAGCTATGTCTGCCGCGATTTATCTGCGAAAAAAGGGTATAAAACAAATAGATAAAGAAATATTGCGCGAGGGCTCCGTAAGCAAACTGACCCAATACTGGCGTCTGTATGAAAGCGGCCTTCCCTTGCCGGCCACCATATTTGTTCCAAGGGCGCATCTAAAGAACTGGGTTGAAAAAACTCTAGGTGAACACCTCGACTTTCCGTTGGTGATGAAAAGTACCAAAGGTACGCGCGGCGAGGACAATTATCTGGCGGATTCCGAAGCGGAGATACTAAAAATAATCGAAGATAATCCCGGCATGGAGTTCCTCTTGCAGCGTTTTATACCTAATGACGAAGACTACCGGGTAATCGTATGCGGCGATGATATCGCACTGGTTATAAAAAGGACGGCCCAAAAGGGTAATTATAAGAACAATACTTCACAAGGCGGGACCGCTACCCTAATAGAAAGAGAAAAATTGCCCGAGGATATCAGAAAAGTCTGCATAAAGGCTGCCAGAGGATTCAGCCGGGATATAGCGGGCGTCGACATAGTCATTGACAAAAGCAACCCTGATGATTTTTACTTCTTTGAGGTAAACCGGGCGCCACAGATTGAAAAAAGTTCGTTCAGCGAAGACAAAGCCGCAGCTATCAACCGGTATTTCAAGGAGTTTTTGAAATGAGTACCAAATTCCAAGTAGTTATAGGCCGTTCGGAGTATATGGATATATCGGACATAGCCCTGGAAGTTCCGGCAAAGATAGATACCGGAGCTTTCCGCTCGTCAATCCATGCGCGTGATATAGAAGTAAAAGAAGAGAACGGCAAGCCTGTGCTGAAATGCAACCTATTAGGGCACCCGTGTTCTCCCGTTTTGAGGGCCTTCAAAACCAGCGAGTTCAGCCAGGTCAACGTTACCAGCTCCTTCGGTAAAGAAGAAACGCGCTACCTTGTGACACTAAAGATAAAACTGGGGCCAAAAGTATTCCGTACGCCTTTTACTCTGGCGGACAGGTCGAACAATCTTTTTCCGATACTAGCCGGCCGGACATTACTGAAAAACCGCTATTTCGTAGATGTGAGCAAGTCCAACGTGAACAGGCTGAAGCTTAAAGAATCGTTTGGCGTTAACAAACCGGAAGACGCCGAGGACCTGGAGGACTAAGCTATGAATATGTTGATACTTTCAAAAGGCGCCGGAAATTACAGCACCAGGCGGCTCAAGGAAGAGGCGCTGCTGCGCGGGCATAACGTACGAATCGTCAATTACGCGGCATGCTATATGGCCGTCGAAAAAGGCAAGCCGGTAGTCTATTACAAAGGCCAGCCTTTGACCGATGTTGATGCCATAATCCCCAGGATAGCTACCAGCTATACGAAATACGGTACCGCCGTTGTAAGGCAGTTCGAAATGCAGGGGGTATATACCACGGTGAGCTCTATAGCTATCAACCGTGTCAGGGACAAGCTCCGCGCATACCAGCTTTTAGCTAAATCTGATATCGGTATACCTAAGACGGTCTTTGCCCGCGAAACCTCGGACTTTGAAGATGTTATAGAGCACGCCGGCGGCCCGCCGCTTATTATCAAGGTCGCCCGTGGAACACACGGCAACGGCGTAGTACTGGCAGAAACCAGGAAGGCCGCGCAGGCTGTGATGCAGGCTTTTTATGTAGAGGGCGTGAACTTTCTTGTCCAGGAGTACATAGCCGAGTCGGCAGGCACGGATATCAGGGCCGTAGTAATTGGCGGACAGGTGGTTGGCAGTATGGAAAGACGTAGTCTGGATAATGATTTCCGTTCCAACCTTCACCAAGGAGGAGAGGGCAAGAAGGTTCGTCTTACTGCCGAAGAAAGAAGGACCGCCCAAAGGGCGGCCAAAGCTATGGGATTGTCGGTTTGCGGCGTGGATATGATGCGTTCCAGCCGCGGGCCGGTTGTGCTGGAAGTAAACGCTAGCCCCGGTTTTAGCGTAGAGAAAGTAACGGGCAATAATGTTGCGGGCAAGCTAATAGAATATGTAGAACAGAATGCAAAAAAACGTAAAACCCTTAGGGACAAAATCGGCGCATAGCCTGTTGGATTACATTACGGGTTTCTTGATCCTGTGTCTGATGATTTTTGCTTTAATTAGCCTGGAGATACCCGCCGGACATAGGATACATGCGGCTTACTGCAACAGCCTGAAACCTATAAGCCGTCTCAGGTGTTCCGTGAATCTCGAATATGTTACGACGCCCCGGGAAAGGGCTCTGGGCCTGTCAGGAAGACCTTCTATGCCCATGGACAAGGGCATGCTGTTCGTATTCGAGCGTCCAGGCAGACAATGTATGTGGATGAAGGATATGAATTTCAGCTTGGACATGATATGGCTTAGTCCCGATAGAAGAGTGTTAAGAATCGTAAGGAACCTAAGCCCCGACAGCTATCCTAAGAGTTTCTGCGCCGATGATACATCCTATGTCATAGAGCTGAATTCGGGGGTCAGTGACCAACTTGGCCTGCGTATCGGCGATTATACCGAACTATAGTATATTAAACAGTGATGAATGAACTGCTCATGCTTGCAGCTGCACCGGGTCTTCTCTGGCTCTTTTTGCTTTTCATAAGGATGCCGGCGATAACTTTCACACTTAGCATCCTAGTGGGCAAGCTTTTTGCTGAAATTCTTGCGGGAAGCGCATACGATATAGCCAATAACTTCATATCCATAAGCGACGAAAGACAAGTTCAGATGTTCCTGCTTCTATTACCGGTAGCTCTAAGCGTTATACTGGCAAAATCACAAGTAGGACCGTCAAAGATGCTTATCAACGGACTTTTGTTGCTTTTAGCATCGTTTACTCTGGTACTTTTCGCTTTGCCTTATACCGATTTCCTTGGCAAATTCAGTGCGGACAACCAGGACATAATTACGACTTATCAGAACTATGTAATAGCCGCGACCGGCGTGTTCGCTTTATTGTTCGCCTGGTCGTCCGGTCTAAAACACGGCAGGCACAGGGGCAGATAGGCTAAACCGTAGGCAGCTGGTCATCGTCGGACGGAGGCGGAGTTGCCACGTCGGTATCCTGATTGTCGCTAGGAGCAGGAGGTATGACAGGGTCCTGACCTAAAGGATTTTCCGTTCCAACACCGGCATCGTCATTGCCGCCTATGGTTGTATCCTGAGTATCACCGGCCGGTTGTTCCTGGTCGGCGCTGGAAGTTTGTTGTTCTGCAGGCGGTGGAATGTCGTCAGCTTCAGCGGAATTATTATCGTCCGAAGCAGCGTCAAAAGAAGGTGCGCTGGGGGCAGGAGTGTCGGCTTGCGCGATTTCAGGCGGCGGTGATGGCGCTTCGGCCTGTGTGGGCTCAGAGGATAGGTCGGGCTGCATAGGCTGTGACGGCTGTCCGAGACCTGCGGCGGCGCCGACTACGGAAGAAGGGGTTACTACCGGTCCGCCGCTGGCGCTGTCATTCGGTGCATTTTGATCTTTTTTGCTTTTGAATATACTGAAGAGTTTGCTCAGAAACATATTTTGTCCTTAATTGGGTTTATATATAAGTTTAAGATTACTGCTTTTGCTTATATCTTGCAATGTCCGGATACGCCCAGATTGACTTTTTGCGGGAAATATCGATAATCTAAGAAGTTATTTGGGCCGTTAGCTCAGCTGGTTAGAGCACCTGCCTTTTAAGCAGGGTGTCCCGGGTTCGAGTCCCGGACGGCCCTCCAAGCTGATAGTCCATCCTTGTGGTGGACTTTTAGGTTGGAAAGATTTGAGTTTCGAACCCGGGTGTCCCGGGTGAGGATTGCCAGGGGCAATCCGCAAGGAAATGTTCCGATGCAAGCTACGCTTGCAATAGTGAACTTTCGGGCCTGCTGAAAGTAGGCGAGTCCCGGACGGCCCTCCATCCTCCATCGCTCCGTTTTTTACAGAGCTATGGAGGATTTAATTTTATAAAGACTATCGCTAATGCTTGCAGTCCCTTGGCGGCCATAATAATATTCATTAGCAATGGCAGATCCACAAATACCACTACCGGCCGCGGAAGAGTTAAGCCCTGAAGTCCTGGCAGATTTAGAAGGAATAATCGATAGATCTTTTTGTTCTGATCTGGATGATGAGCGCAAAGGCCGGCTTACCCAATTTGCGATTGAAAACCTTGATGCGGCGACCCTCAGGGAAATGACTCTGGATGCAGGAGCTACGATTAGAGACGCGCATGCACCTTTAGGTGCTTTCACACACCCAGGCTATGGGGGCGTAAACGTAGTAATTTCGCATAGGCAGTCACTTTTGGAGCACAGAGCCAAAAGATATATAGAAGAAGGAAATTTAGCCGGCGCGCTTGTAGCTGCCAGTATGTTTGACTTTGTCGGTAGAAATAAAATGCTTGCTGATGTCGCTGAAAGAGCCGTAGAAGACGAGAATGTTGATACCGGCAGGTTAGCACTTGAGGCTATGTATAAGTACGGTGAAGACTTTAAAGACCCTGATAGAGATAGGGCCGAAGAAGCTCTCGCCGAAATATCCGATGAAGCATCAGGCGAAACTCCTGAGCAATAATTAGAAATCTTCGCTTAGGTGGTAGGCTTCACGGTAGCGTTGCTTTAGTTCAAAATAACGAAATTTGTAATTTTCCCAGAACTTTTCATATTCTTTCCGTCCGACAAGGTTATAGATATATTCCATATCCGGTCTTAATTTATCTCGGCTATCGTAAAAACTTAATGGCTCGCTATTTTCATAAGTAACTTCGCCCAAACGTAATTTATCGTTACCATATGATTCAAAGCTACCATTATATGGAACCGGAGAATGAGTCTTAGCATTAACAATTAGCCGCATATTGTCCTTATAAATTACATCTCGCTCAAAAACTACTTCCGCTATGTCCTCCAGCACTTGTAAGGCCATTCCTCGTATAGCGTTAAAAGTTTCTTCTGTCGGACCGCCAATGGTTAGATAACCTGTTGGATTATGTATGTAGTTGCCTTCAAAATTGATGTCAGCCAGTACAAAGAGATGCGAAACTGCATACTTGAATGCTCCGATTAAATCAGCATCTTGCGATGTGAGGAACTTATCGGCCTCATTAGATAATGTTTCAGTATTGAAAAGCTGGGGTCTTTTGTATTTAGCCAAGGTTAATTTTAGTTTTTTTATTTCCGCTGGATACCTTCTTTCCAGAACTTTCCAAAGGGAAATAAGTTTTGTATCGGAAATTTTTATAGGATCCTGTGCCACCACATATTCGATTATGGAGAAATCGTCATTGAAGAATTTCTCAAAGAGGTTGCGAAGAAAATCCATTTTCAAATTATTATCGATCATCATTATTTTTTTCTGCTTCTCATTCTTTGCGTTCCATTTTAGGGCAATATTAAGAGCGCTCACTAGATATAATCTGGGTCTGGCGTTCTGTTTTCTTGCAACTTCCACTGCTGGTAGAAAATAACTTGCCAAACGGGCATTTAATTTGGAGTCTAAATCGCCTTCTTCCAAGCCATTTCGAGAAAATCTGAAAGCTGGCTCGTTGAATCCAATAAGAAAATCTCTGCCGCCGGCGTCCAGTTTAGTTTTGTTCAAGTTCTGTCTGGATATGACAATATCCTTTTTTGGTTTGGCTGGTTTTTTGTGTAATAAAGTGGGCATCTGAATAACTAACTTACTTTAATTCTACAATACATAACCGGCAGACAGAGACAAAGACATGATTTTAATTTTACGGGCAATTCTAATATAGTTTAGTTATGCCAGCCATAAGCATAAACGGTCTGTCGGTAAATTTAGCCGGCAAGAACGTATTGCATGACGTATCCGTTGAAATACCCGAGGGAAAGATAGTAGGTCTTCTCGGACCTTCCGGCGCCGGCAAGACCAGCCTTATAAAAACTTTACTGGGACTAAGAAAAATATCCGGGGGCACCATTTCCGTACTGGGACTTCCCGCCGGCAATTCGAAATTGCGGTCCAAAATAGGTTATATGAGCCAGGACCTTTCCGTATATACGGACCTGACCGTCTGGGAGAATATGGACTATTTCTCCGTATTGGTCAGAGCGGAGAAACACCAGGCGGAATCTATACTGAAACAACTGGAACTGTTCAAGCTGAAAGATAATCTGGTAAGCAACCTTTCCGGCGGCCAAAAGGCTCGGGTGTCGTTGGCAATCGCCTTGCTTGGCAAACCCGAACTGCTTCTTTTGGACGAGCCTACGGTAGGTCTGGACCCGGTCCTGCGCCGCACACTTTGGGAAGAGTTCAGGCGTCTGGCCGGCAAAGGCATGACTGTCATAATCACCAGTCATGTTATGGATGAGGCCGAAAAATGCAACGAGATATTGTTCATACGGGACGGACGGCTTCTTATATCGGGAACTAAAGATGAAATATTCAAGAAAACCGGAGCTTCCGACATGGAACAGGCTTTTCTGGAGCTTTCAAAAGGCGGGTACGATGAGTCTTAGACGTACGCTGGCAACGGCCGCGAGAGTGTTGAAACTGCTTAAGCATGACCATAGGACCATAGGGCTTATATTGTTTGTCCCCAGCGTGCTGATAACGATACTTTATTATGCTTTTGAAGACTCCTCGCTTATTTTCGACGGCATCGCCCCGATTTTGCTCGGTATCCTGCCTTTCACTTTGATGTTCATAATTACCTCGGTAGCTGTTTTACGCGAAAGGACCTCGGGGGCGCTGGAAAGACTGCTGACCCTGCCTATATCCAGGCTGGATATATTGTTGGGCTACGGCATCGCATTTGCACTGCTGGCACTGCTGCAGGCGGCTATAGCCAGCTACGTCATAATAGGGCTCTTAGGCGTGGAAGTAGCGGGCAGTATAGCGAGTTTGCTGATAGTCGCGGTCATGGCCGGAGTGCTTGGCATGTCACTCGGGCTGTTCTTTAGTTCTTTTGCCAGGAATGAATTCCAGGCGGTACAGTTTATGCCGGCTTTCGTATTGCCGCAGTTTCTTACCTGCGGGCTGTTTGTACCACGAGAACAGATGGCGCTTTTACTTCAATATTTTTCGGATGTCATGCCGATAACTTACGTTGTTAAAGCGATGAAGGAAGTCCAGGTTAATCCGTCATGGAGCCATGAACTATCCTTGGACTTGTTGATAATAGCGGGCTTTGTAATAATTTCGCTTCTGCTGGGCGCATTGTCACTTCGCCGCAAGGCCGCATAGTAACTCTGATGCTCTAAGAAGTAGACATGGTATAATTAACAGATATGGCAGGACATAGCAAATGGGCAAAGATTCACCGCGGCAAAGCGGTAGAAGACGCTAAGCGCGGCGCGATATTTACTAAATTAGGCAATGCAATAGCGATAGCGGCCCGCGCCGGGGATGACCCGGACCTTAATTTCTCGCTCAGGCTGGCTATAGACAAGGCCAAACAATCAAACATGCCGGCCAGCAATATTCAGCGCGCTATAGACCGCGGCAGCGGCAAACTTGGCGGCGCGCAGATACAGGAAGTCATGTATGAGGGCTATGGTCCCGGCGGAGCGGCCGTACTTGTTGAGTGCGCGACCGATAATATAAACCGGACTTATCCGGCAGTCAGACTGGCTTTTACCAAACATGGCGGCAACATGGCCGAGAAGGGTGCCGTGGCTTTCCAGTTTACGCGCAAGGGCGTTATAACCGTTGAAGGGACAGGCGAAGAGCAGCTATTGACTATTCTGGATTCAGGAGCGGATGATGCTTCGGAAGAAGACGGCGAGACCATCGTCTATACCGATCCGAAGAAGCTGGCTCAGGTTCGTGACAATTTGAAAGTAGCCGGCCTTAAGGTTAAAGAAGCTGAATTGTCTTATGAACCGAACAACCTGATAACGGTTGAGGACCGGTCGGCCGCAGGCAAATTGATAAGACTTATGGACGCTTTAGACGATGTCGATGAAGTGACCAAGACCCATGTTAACTTCGATATTCCGCAGGAATTTATCGAATCCTGAGCCGTTGGTTATATTACTACGCGATTAAGCTAAAAAGTACTTGTTTTATGATTGCCGTGGAGTATAGTTAGGCAAGGTATGACAGTGCTTTGGGAGGCAAAGGCGTAACTATGGACCTGACTTTAGTTACGGTCGTTATCCTGGCACTCTTTTTTGATTTTACAAACGGTTTTCATGATACCGCCAATGCTATTGCTACAAGCGTCGCTACCAAAGCGGTGCCGCCCAAGGTTGCCGTGGCCGGCGCGGCCGTATTGAACTTCCTGGGCGCCTTTCTGTCGCTCAATGTAGCGGCAACAATCGCCAAGGGCATAGTAGACTCAGGTGCTATAACACTGCACATTATCCTGGCGGGTATAGTAGGCGCCATAGTCTGGAATCTGATAAGCTGGCGGTTCGGCCTGCCGACCAGTTCTTCACATGCTCTTATCGGCGGCGTGGCCGGCGCGGCCATAAGCGCTTCAGGTTTCGGAGTAATCCAGTGGGGAGGACTACGGGAAAAAGTTCTAGTGCCTTCATTCGTGTCTCCCATAGCAGGACTGATTATCGCGGGTCTGCTTATGTTCATAATCTATCAATTGATAAAGAAAAGGTCCCCTGAAAAAGTAGATAATGTTTTCAAAAAGCTGCAGATAGTTTCCGGCGGCCTGGTTGCGTTCACGCATGGTACTAATGACGCCCAGAAAACTATGGGCATAATAGCTCTGGCTTTGATTGCTACACATCCCTCAGCACAGTTCCACATTCCTTTATGGGTGATAGTAAGCTCGGCCCTGGCCATGGCTGCAGGTACTTATGCCGGCGGCTGGCGCATCATCCATACCCTTGGGCATAGGGTAGTAAAACTGAAGCCGGCCCAGGGCTTCGCCGCGGAAACATCAACGGCTGCCATATTGTGGTTTACGGCGCACCTCGGTTTTCCCGTTTCGACGACACACACCATAAGCGGCTCCATACTGGGGGCTGGGACGGCCCATAGGCATTCGCCGGTGCAGTGGGGTGTAGTTCGTAGTATCCTGCTGGCTTGGTTCATTACAATACCCTGTGCAGCCCTGGTCGGAGCCTTCATGGACGTCGTTTCGAATCTGCCGGGAGGAATACCGGTCGTGTTCAGCCTGGCTGTAGTAATTTCCGGAATGATATTCGTTACCCGTAATTGGAAGTGGGAAAGCCTGGCCCAGGTCAAGGCAAGACTGAGTCCTTTGGGCCTGGTGCGGCGGGCTGCTCCCAAGCTGTAAACCCAACCGCCTGCATGATATGCTTAAGGCCGTATGCGTATAATCGGTATTGACCCCGGGACGGGAATAGTCGGTTTCGGAATCATTGAATCCGAGTCCGGTAAATTCAGGTTGCTGGATGGCGGCGTAATCAGAACCCCGGCGAAAGAGCAGGATTCAAAACGGCTTAAGACGATATATGACGAGCTTGCCAGCATTATCGAACATAATAAACCGGAGGTAATGGCGGTTGAGAAGCTGTTCTTTGCACGCAATGTGACTACAGCAATGAGCGTATCACAGGCCAGAGGAGTAATTTTGCTGTGCGGCGAGCAGAGCAGCCTGCCCGTATTCGAATATACGCCGCTTCAGATAAAACAGGCTGTCACGGGCTACGGCAAGGCCGAGAAACCCCAGGTACAGGAAATGGTCCGTACCATACTGAAGCTCAAGGAAATACCTAAACCGGATGACTGTGCCGATGCGCTGGCGGTAGCCATAACCCATGCTATGACCGCCAATTTCGCTTGAAAATGTATAATACTTAAAGAATGATTGCATATTTGGACGGAGTGATCCGCGACAAACAACTTGCCCAGGTCGTCGTAGATGTAGGCGGCGTAGGCTACGGAGTGTATGTGACCAACGAAGATCTTGAGCTTCTGGAGCTTGATAAGCCTGCAAAACTGTTCATATTCGAGTATATACGGGAGCAGCAGCATGACCTTTTCGGATTCTCAAAAAAGCCTACCAAAGCTTTGTTTGAGAAGCTGCTGGAAGTCAACGGTGTCGGACCCAAGATGGCACTTAACATGTTAAGTATAGGTTCGGTTGAAAACCTGAAAAAAGCCATAGCCGAAGGCGACTTGCTATTCATACAGGGTGCCAGCGGCGTAGGGAAAAGGGTAGCCGAGAGGGTCGTGGTTGATTTAAAGGACAAGGTAGGTCTGCTTTCTTCTGATTCGGCGACCGATTTCCTTCATGTTTCGTCGGATGACGAAGCGGTACAGGCTCTTATCGGTCTTGGCTTCAGCAGTATAGAAGCCGCCAAAGCCCTGGCCGGAGTCGATAAAGGTCTACCGGCGGAAGAGAAAGTCAGACAGGCATTGAAGGTAAGAAACTGATGGTGGTTGAAAGGATATCCCAGGAGTTCGAGGATGAGGCGGACAAAGAGCTGGATAATTCACTAAGGCCCAAAGACTTTGTGAATTATATAGGGCAGGATAGGCTGAAGAAGAATCTCCTGCTTGCCATAACGGCGGCCAAGAAACGCGATGAGCCGATAGATCATGTTCTGCTGTACGGTCCTGCGGGCCTGGGCAAGACTACTATGGCAACCGTGATAGCCAACGAGATGGGCCGGGCCGTACGCATAACCTCAGGTCCGGCAATAGAACGGGCCGGCGACCTTGCAAGCATACTTACCAATCTGGAAAATAACGACATACTCTTCATTGACGAGATACACCGCCTGCATCGCAGCGTCGAGGAAGTACTTTATTCTGCTATGGAAGATTTCAAATTGGATATAGTCCTGGGCAAAGGCCCGAGCGCAAAAAGTTTGCGTCTGGATCTGCCGAAATTCACGGTCATCGGGGCTACTACCCGTACGGGCTCGCTGGCTGCGCCTTTGCGCGACCGCTTTGGTCTTCAGCACAGGCTGGAATTTTACTCCGATGATGAAATAGCCAGAATAATTCGGCGTGCGGCCAAGATACTTAAGGTGGATATTGATAAGGATGCCTCCGAGTATCTTGCCAGAAGGGCTAGACTAACCCCCAGGATAGCCAATCGTCTGCTGAAGCGCGTACGCGATTATGCCGAAGTGCACGGCACGGGCAAGGTGAACCTGGAAATAGCTAAAAAAGCCATGGAAATGCTGGAAATAGATGAGCTCGGTTTGGACCCGGCCGACAGGAAGGTTCTGGTTACAATCATAGACAACCACGGCGGCGGGCCGGTCGGGGTCGGTACTTTAGCAGCCGTGACCGGAGACGAGCGTTCTACCATAGAAGACTTCTTTGAACCCTATCTGCTCCAGGTAGGATTGATAGAGCGCACGCCGCGCGGCCGGAAGGCTACACCCAAGGCATATAAGCATCTGAATAAAAATAAGCAAAAAGATAGGGGACCTCAGACCGAACTGCTATAATTCCCTTATGGATAGGGAAAACCAGAGGCCCAACCCTGTTGAAGATTATATCAATCAGATAGTCAGCGAGAATGATGAGCTTCCGGCTCCCGGACAATCACAGGCTCAAGCGTCTGCCGACCAGCCTGCTAGCAGGATATCGAAACAGCTGCGCGACAATCAGAACCCTATAACCGAAAGAGCCTTCCAGCAGCGCAGGCATATGTTTGACCCGACCGGCCACTTGGAGGAACTGGATGCCAACGAAACTAAGGTGGCCGATGTGCGCAGGCACCCGTTCGGCCTGATGATGATTTATGCGCAATTCTTCCTTGGAGCATTGCTCTCGGTCGGTCTGATAGCAGTCCTGCTGCCGGCGGCCGTAGGCGACAGTACCGGCACCCGCCTTTTCATAGGCGTAATCATGCTCGTTCTGATATTGTTCGGCGTTGTTTTTCTAGCTTTGGCTACCCGTATTTACCGGGGCAACCAGCTTATCGTTACCGACTTGAACATAACCGAAGTACACCAGATAGGCTTGTTCGACAGGAGAGTTTCTGAACTTTCCTTAGCAAATGTCGAGGATGTGTCTGCCGACACCCACGGTATATTCTCGACCATGTTCAATTACGGTACCCTGACCATAGAAACCGCCGGCGAAGCACATCATTTTATTTTCAAATACTGTCCGTATCCGAATGCTTACGCTAAAGCCATACAAGATGTCCGCTCAGATTATCTGAGAAAATACGGCGGCCATTCCCACTAATCACTGAAAGGATTGTCACGTGCCGCTTTGAACAGCGATTGGACACGCACATTCTGGTCCTTAAGCCGCTCAATCTTATCTATAGTATCCTGGTCTATCCTGGGTCTTTTTATTATCTGCTGCTGCTGAAGAACCTGTATATCGGACGGTTCTTTGCTGGTTAGCCGGTTGATTTCAAATATCAGGAAAGCGCTAAGGCACAGGATAAGTATGATGAATATAAATTTGGCATGTTTTAAGAATCTCCTTAGATATTCTTTGGCTAGTACCGGTATTGCTTTTATATCTATGTCTTTCATGGCTTCAAATACGCGTTTAATGTCAATGTGAATGTCACGTTATTTGGATTTTCTTGCGATGGCGTGACATCGATACTGGTTACATGGGCTGTTCTTCTGTTACTTTCCAGCTTTTCAAGGAATTGGAGGAACTGATAATAAGAAACCGGGCTGGTTTCTCCGCCGCCACTGACCACTATCTGAAGAGCATAGACTCCGGTGATTCCCGTTACCGGCTTGACCTGAGTCAGGCTGGACGCTGAAGCGCTGCCAGCGGCTGTGGTGGATGGCAGTCCCAGGCTCGACGCGTCAAAGTTTATCTGCTGGAGCTTGATACCGGTTGCCGAGGCCAGGCCATTGATTTCCCGTATCGTCTTGGCCTGGTCCTTATCCTGCGGCACTATAGCTTTCGCTATGTCGTTAAGATTCTCATATTTCTGGATATCTATCTTTGCCTGCGCAAGGGAAACCTGCTGGTCCTTTATAGCCTGGTTCTCGGCCTTAAGGTTGGTGAGCTTGTCCGACTGCTTCTTGAATAGCAAGTCGCCTTCGGCCGCCAAGGCTATGGTGGCTATGGACAGGAGGGTGACCAGCGCCATCATGACATATGATATCCGCTTAGTGTTCATGGCTGTCCTCCACCGGAGGTATCGGATATATATACATAGGGGTTATCCTGGGCAAACAAGGCACGGAGCTGGACTGAGCAAGGATATAGCCGGGAAAGAGCACTCTGCGTAGTCGTAGCCTGCGTGCTGCTTTGCGAGTTGTTTGTGGTGCAATTTATGGACTCTATATCGGCTTTTTGGAATATCTTGTTATGCGGATCAGCCAGGTTTATCTGTATCTGGGTAGCTGACTGTATATCCTTGGCCAGCGCCTTGAGAGTTATACCGCCCTGAACCTTGTCTATATTTATCGATTGAAGCGTGGTACCCGGCGGTAGAGAAGCGCCAAGTTGTTTGAGCAATTTGGAAAAAAGCACTTCCCGCGAAAGTACTTGGAGTACCAGTTTGGTGTTGGAAGATATCTCATCAAGTTTAGCTTTGGTTTCATCAAGCTGATCGTCCTTCAGCTGCTGTCTGGCGGCGGCGGACTGATCGGACTGCTGGTTTATGGAATGGCGCATGAAAAGATAGCCACCGGCTATGATAGCGCCCATAAGCGCTAGGGAGAGTATAAGCCCCGCGGTCCAATTGAGCAGCGTGCGGTTCCTGCGGGCGCAGGCGATATTTTCCTTATAATCGGCGGGCAGAAGATTTATCATGAGAACAGTTCCTTAGGGTTTATCAGGCAGAGTCCGGCCACGGTGGCATATACTGATTTTTCGTTTTGAGTAGGAGGCTTAAGGTGTCCCAAATCGAAGCTGGGCCAGGGGTCATATGTCCTTACAGGCAGTCTGAGGGCATTGGTAAGATAATCGCTGAGTCCCGGCATGTTCGCTCCGCCGCCCATGGTTATGACCTGGCCGATTTTCCCTTTGGATTCTGTCCTTTCAGAGTAGTAACGCATCATTCTTTTAACTTCGCGCACCAACCGGTCCAGCTCGGGCTGCATGATACTAATTATCTCGGCCTGCCGCTTGCTCTTGCTTATACCGTATTTGGTTTTTATGACGTGCGCTTCTTCGCGGCTCAGCTTCAAATTTTGAGCCAGCAGATTAGTGAATGTATCGCCGCCTACCGGCAGGGTGCCTGATACGATGTTGACTTTGTCAAAAATCGTTACATCGGCCGCTATCGAGCCGAAATCTATCAGCACCGAGGGTATATCACTGCTGCTTTCGAACATTTTGAAGAGCCTGCCCGACGAAGAAATGCTGGTATCCAGGCTTATCGCTTCAAATCCCAATATGTCCATCAGGGCAAGATAAGAGTCCACTATTTTTTTCGGCACGGCCACCGTAATGATTTCCATCGCCTTATCAGTCTTTTCTATGAGCTCATAATCCAGGCACAGATCCTGCAGGGGCAGGGGTATGTATTGTTCGCTTTCAAGCTCGACGGCTTCCTTAAGTTCGCTTTCTTTTACCGGCGGCAGGTTTATAGTGTGCGTATAGGTAAGAATGGCCGGGATACTTAAGGCTACTCTTCTGGTGGTTATTTCGCCGATTATATTCTTATCGAAGAGTTCCTTTATGGCCATAGCCAACGCCTCATGGTCGACTATCACCCCGTCCTTTATGGCTTTAGGGTCGAAACCGCCTATACCATAACCCGTCAGTCTGGTCCTGGCTTTCTTCGGTCCGGCTTCCATCTGCATGACTTTCACGCTGCTGAAACCTATGTCCAGACCGAATATCGGTTTGTCCTTGTAAAAATATGTTTTGTTTTTACTCATGCTTGCCCATCAAAAGCACATCATTACTTCTATAACTATACCATAAGAACATTGTCAAATCGATTTCCTGTAGCCGTCTATCAGCCAGAAAGTAATACTGCCGACACCCGCGGATGAACCGAACGTTACGGCGGCACTATTCGTAAGCGATATGGTCTGTCCTACCAGGGCGCCTATCTGTCCGCTGTTGGACACGGCTATCTTGGACCATTTGGCATAGAATATCGTTTCCGGACCGGATGCGGAATTATCCAGGGATATCGTCGTCGTGTTACGCGAATTCGCCAGGTCCGTACCGGATACGTCGGAGCAGTCCGGCGAACAGCCGGCACTACTCCAATAAGTTACCAGCTGGGCTCCCGTGCCCTGGTCATTACTGACTATCTCTGCGCTGTTGCTCAGTGATGAATACTGGCCGTCTATCATTATGTTAGGCCGCGTTGTTCCCAGAGAATCGCTGACGATTATCTGGGAGGTGTTGCTCATGGTTAGGGTACCGGTTATCCATACGTCACCGGAAATGGTGACCTGGCATTTGTGGCTTATAGTGACATTGCCCGTAATTTCTAAATTGGCCGGCCAGCTTGTCGACGAGTTATTGGTACAAGAAGCGGCGGCACCGGTCATGGTCTGGGTAACCGCTGCCTTCTGCGCGTTCCTGTCATGCGGCGGCAAAGGCTGAGGGCTGACACCGCTGCTTGAAGTCAGACCCGGGTCGCTCATACCGGAAGTACTTGTCTGATTGTTCGCCTTTACGTTTCCATATATATGGGCTGAATTGGAAAGATTTATAGGCTGTCCGTTCTCTCCGTCGGCACAGAGCCGCGGATATGAACTGTCCGCCGGGTTAGGGCAGTTCTGATGAGCTACTTGAAGATTTATCGGGTTGGTCTGCAGGCCTATCTGGGCGGTATTGGTCATGGTAATAGCTCCGTTAACGAATACGTCGCCTCCCAGGACCTTGGCAGTGTTATAAAGCTCCAGACCGCCTACACCGGTTATTATACTGAAACTCTGTGACTGAACCCCTTTGACGTCGACCAGTATCCTTATAGTGGATTCAGGGGTAGTGGCCGCCGAGGAACTGTAGCTTCGTCCGGTTGCCGTTATTATCTTTTTCAACGAGCCGTTGTCACTGACAGATGTCTCATATGTAACTTTGGCGGTAGAATCGTCCTGCAGTGTTACCTCGCTGCCGCTTCCGGTCCAGGTAGCATCCTTGTTCAGCTGTTCCATAGCTTTGTCTATGCCGGCGTCGGCTCCGAATTGGGCTAGGGTCCTGAACTGGTCGCTCCTGGCGGTCCTGAAGCCCGATACGGCGAGATTCATATAGGCGGTAAGTATAGCTATGAAGAAGGGAAAGATTATGATTATCGCTACCAGGATCGAACCTTTTGAATTTTTTATCATGAGAAATTATTCCTTAGTGTTATCCGAATCGAATTATCATACGTTATAGGCTGTCCGAAAGTATCTTTGCTGAGCGTCAAGTCTATCTGTACCGACCGGGCATTTAGTGCTGTCGTAGTAGTAGCATTATCCTGGTCATATAGCGTGAAGGTCATGCTGCCCACGTTCTCTACCAGTTCGCGGTCCGCCGGACAGGAAGCACTCGCCAGGCTGGCCGGGCAGGAAGTGACGGACCTGTTGCCGGTGGCACCGGGGTTTGCCAGAGTTCGCTTATACAAAGTAGTACCGGTCTTGTAATATACATATTCGTTCATATAGGGCTCGCCGGTGTCCGGATCTATTATGTATTCGTTGGAACTGTCCAGTGCAGGCACGGCGGTGATTATCACGAAATTGGTATTATCAGTGTTCCAGCCGCCGGCGGGGGCGTTGGGGTCGGTTATGGAGTTGGTCTGGCGTACACCGGCGCCGTAGCGTAGTTCTTCCACCAGGACCCTTAGCAGATTCTGCGAGTCATTGGTCATTTCAATCCTGGTATTGGTGCGCTGGCTTGATACCAGGAAGTTTGTGAATGCCGCTATGAAGCCTACCGAAAGAATAGCCATGAGGGTTATAGTTATGGTCAGCTCGACTATCGTAAAGCCGGATTGATTGCGTCTGATATCAATATTGCCCGACACCGACTTCTCCTATGTAGGTTGTGTATGAATATGTCCTATCAGTACCTTGCTCATTATATGTGATTGAAAGCTGCGCCTGTTTTATAGCATCGGGTACGGAAGTTATTGTCAGCGTGGCGCTTTTCGGCGAGTTCAAATCGCTTGGCAGCTCGCTGCTTATATCCTGGGTGCCGGTGGATATGCCGAGATAACCTTTGCTTCTCAGCGCTTCTATCTTATCCTCGGCAAAAGAGTTTAGGGACGATACATCCCGGCCTCTTTCCGCAAGCTCGGCGGTATTTGTCTGCATCAGCGATACGGTTACGGCGAATATGCCTATAAGAACCATACCGACGACCAGTTCGACTATGGTAAAGCCGGAAGAATCAGAAGTAAAAACCCTCATGCTTATCTAACAGTATAAAAAACCCTGGCTCGGTTTGCCAGGGTTTTGTTATCGGCCAAATAACTTTAGTTGTTCGAACCGGTCTTGGTGAAGTCTCCGCCACTTTCCAGATTGGCTTTGATTGTAAACGCTCCACAATCCGTTGCAGAGTTATCGCAAGCTCCCCCGCCAGAAGCTGTAGGTGCATAAATATACACATTGGTAGCGGTGCTGGTAAGATCGCTTATTAGAGCGTTACTGGCGTTAGGTGCATGGATTGAGTCATCCGTCAGACCTTTCACGTTGGCATCACGCCACGTGCCGTCGTTCAGATTGGCCAGAGTAGGATATTTGCTGTTCTGGGCGAAATAAACTTCCACCTGGCTGTAGATTGCATTTATATCAGACTTCCTGTCTGCATCGCGGGCTTTTTTCTGTACGCCCGTGAAGGTTGTTATGATGATAGCCGCCAAAATACCGATGACGACAATCACTATCAAGAGTTCCACTATGGTGAAACCGCTTTGTTTACGTTTAAGTGAGATCATTGGAGCCCACCCTCCTTGTTTTTGAGTTATTTTTGTAACTTACCGAGCTTGCCGACCTGGAACAGGTAGATAAGCGTCTAGAACAGATTGTAACCATAAGAAGATTATTGGTCAAGCTATAAAACCTGCAATTTATCCGACGTTCTGGCTGAAGCTGGCTATCGGTCCCATGACGCTGACGGCGATAAGCCCGACTACGCTGCCGAGGACTATTATCATAACCGGCTCGATTATCGAGCTCAGGCCGTCGATGACAACATCTACCTCTTCTTCGTAAAAATCGGCTACTTTCACCAGTATCGTTTCTATCTCGCCGGTCTCTTCGCCTATAGCCAGCATCTGTGAAACTATGGGAGGAAAGTATTTGCTATGGCTTAACGGTTCGGACAATTGCTTGCCGTTCTTTACCGCTTTGGCCGCTTCTGCCAGTTCTTTTTCTATGACCTTGTTTCCGATAGCGTCGCCGGTTACTGCCAGGGCATCAAGTACGGCTACGCCGGCGGCCATGAGCGACGCAAAGGTCCGGGCGAACCGGGCCAGCGCTATCTTGATGATTATGTTTTTTAGTATGGGTGTATTCAGAAGGAAAAGGTGGAAATTATATTTGCCTTTGGGCGTCTTTATATATCTTCTTAACAGGAATATGCCAAGTACGGTGCCGCCGACTATGATTAAGGCGTTGCTGCGCATAAAATCACTGACTCCCAGCAGAGCTTGCGTATACACCGGCAGTTTGGCGTCCGGACCGCCCAGGTCATGCAGAAGTTTGGCAATCTTGGGGATGATGAATATCATGATTCCGAAGAACGCGACTATGGTTATGCTGAATATTACCGAAGGATAAGCCATGGCGCTTTTTATTTTCTTGCGCATGCTGGAATCTTTTTCCAGCTGGTAGGCCAGGCGCTTCAGTATATCTTCCAGTATTCCGCCGGCTTCTCCGGCGCGCACCATGTTCACATAGATATCGTTGAAGACATCCGGGTGCTTGCTGAGTGCGTCCGCCATGTTCATACCGCCTTCTATGTCATGGGCTACCGAAGCTATGACCTCATTGAAATATTTGTTGCTGGTCTGGCTCTGAAGCGTAGTAAGCGAGCGGTTAAGAGGGACCCCCGCCGAAAGCATGGTAGATAACTGGCGGGTAAAGACCACCATATCCTTGATCCGGGCCTTGCCGGTAGTCAGCCGGAAGAACTGGCTCTTTTCTTTGACTTCTTTAAGTGAGATAGGATGTATGTCCTGATGTATGAGCGCCGCGTGGGCTGCTTCCTTGCTGGAAGCTTCCACCGTACCCGACAGAGCTTTTCCTTCTTTTGTGGCGGTATATTCGAACTTAGCCATCAGTCCTCGCTAGTTACCCTTAATATCTCTTCTATACTGGTCTGGCCGCGCAAAGCCTTTATGAACCCGTCCGTCTGCATAGTAACCATGCCTTTCACTACGGCCTCGTCCTGGATTTCCTCGCTGGTACCGTTGCCGACTATAAGTTTCTGGACCTCGTTGTCATTAGGCAGTACCTCATAGATTCCCATGCGCCCTTTATAGCCGCTGTGGCCGCATACTTCGCAGCCGTTCTTACCGTGTCGCCATAAGCGGGTTATCTTTTCCGGTGTGCTTGAAAGTTCACTGGTGGACGCACCTTTCTTGCCGGCATTATCCTTGCCGATTCCGCCGTCCAGAGCCATCTTTTCGAGCTCATGGACTTTTTTCATATCAGCCGGGTTATCGGTGTGAAAAATCTCGCCGATTTTCTTGAGCTCGGTCGCATCCGGCGTGTAAGATTCACGGCAGTCCACACATAGTCTCCTGACCAGGCGCTGTCCCACCACGGCACGCACCGTACTTGCTATCAAAAACGGCTCTATGGACATGTCCAGCAGGCGGGGCAGGCAGGTAGCGGCGTTGTTGGTATGCAGGGTTGCGAACACCAAATGTCCGGTCAGCGCGGCCTGGACGCCCAGCTCGGCGGTTTCGCTGTCGCGTATCTCTCCTACCATTATTATGTTCGGATCCTGCCGGAGCATGGCCCGCAGACCGGTAGCGAAAGTCATACCGGCCTTAGGGTTGACCTGGGTCTGGTTGGCCCCGGGAATCTTATACTCCACAGGATCTTCGATGGTGGATATATTCACCGACGGACGATTGAGGATGCTTAAGATGCTGAAAAGGCTGGTCGATTTGCCGGAACCGGTCGGCCCGGTGACCAGTATCATGCCGTGCGGCTGCAATATAGCGTCGTTTATCGTTTTCAGCGAAGGGCCCCAATAGCCCAATTCTTCGAGGGTAGCCGGGCGGCTTGATTCGGATAGTATTCGCATCACCACCTTTTCGCCGTCGGTTATCGGCAGGGTTGATACGCGCAGGGCATAGACACTGCTTCCCACCTGTATCTTGAACCTGCCGTCCTGCGGTACGCGCCGCTCGTCTATCTTAAGGTTACTGAGTATCTTGATACGGCTGACCAGGGAACTTAAGACCTTCTTGGGCAGTTTGTTGGCTTCTTTCAGTACGCCGTCGATGCGGTATCTGACCAGCACGTGGTTTTCTCTAGGCTCTATATGTATGTCGCTGGCGCCCGATTTCACAGCGTATTCAATAACCAGGTTCACCGTCTGGGCGATCGGCGAATCCTCGGCTACGTCTTCCTCGCTGACTTCCTCGGAAGCTTCTTCGGCTTCCACATCCTCGGTGGTGAGTACTTTGGTAAGTTCATCTCCGGCGTCGTCCCCCCGGTATTGGTCAAGAGCTTTTTCTATAACCGAAGACGGCGCTATATGGACTTTTATATCGGCTCCCAGCTGTTTCTGAAGCAGGCTCAGGCCCTGGATATCGTCGGGGTTTTCCATGGCCAGCAGTTTGGTTCCGTCCTCTTTGACGCCGAAAAGTACAGCCTTGTACTGCTTGGCTATCTTTTCCGGGACCAAAGTCAGTACTTCTCGTTTTATCTCTTTGGGGTTTAAATCGATAAAGGGTACGTCAACTTCTTTAGCATATAATTTGGTCAGGTCTTTTTCAGTGGTTATGCCGTTGGCTATGACCACTTCCTGCAGGGTCTTATTGTCAGCTTTCTTCTGTTCCTGGAGCGGCTTCAGCTGCGGTGCGGTGGCCTTGCCCGCATCAATCAATAATTTTTCCACCAGAGAATCTGATATGTGCATAGGTCGTTATTTCGCCTCGTTTTTTGCCTGTTGTTTTTGGTTTCGTGCAGCAGTCATAAAATTGCTCCCCACCCTTAAAGGGAGTAGAAGTATAGACTGAATTATACAATAAATAACCATAACCGGCTATCTAAAAGCAACAAAAACATAAGCTATAAAATGTTATACTGAAAAAATCTAAGAACGGGACTAAAGGAGGGTCAGTTGGCAGAGGCTAAAAAAACAGGTGGGGCAGAAAAAGAGGGCAAGACAAAGGCATTGGGACTCGCGCTGGAAACCATAGAAAAACAGTTCGGCAAAGGCTCGATAATGAAACTGGGCGAAGCTCATAAGACGAATGTGGAAACCATACCCACGGGAAGCCTGAGCCTGGATATAGCCCTGGGCGGCGGCATCCCCAAAGGCAGGGTCATAGAGATATACGGCCCGGAAAGTTCCGGCAAGACTACCTTGACGCTCCATGCCATTGCGGAAATCCAGAAGCAGGGCGGTACGGCGGCTTTCATCGACGCGGAGCATGCGCTTGACCCGGCCTACGCCAAGAAACTGGGCGTGGATATAGATAATCTGCTGATATCTCAACCCGACAACGGCGAGCAGGCGCTGGAAATAGCCGAAACCCTGGTACGTTCCAATGCCGTGGATCTGGTGGTAATAGACTCCGTGGCCGCTTTGGTACCGCGCGCTGAGATAGAAGGCGACATGGGCGATTCGCACATGGGGCTCCAGGCCCGCCTGATGAGCCAGGCCCTCAGGAAACTTACCGGCGTAATCAACCGCTCGCATGCCACCGTCGTATTCATCAACCAGATACGTATGAAAATCGGTGTAATGTTCGGCAATCCCGAAACTACGACCGGCGGCAACGCATTGAAGTTTTATTCCTCTGTACGTATGGATATACGGCGCATATCGCAGATAAAACAGGGCGACAGCATCATCGGCAACCGCGCCCGGGTCAAAGTGGTCAAAAACAAGATTGCACCGCCGTTCAGACAGGCTGAGTTCGACATCATGTATAACAAGGGAATATCAAAAAGCGGCGATTTGCTTGATCTGGCCGTAGACTACGAAATAGTCGAGAAAAGCGGTGCCTGGTTCGCTTATAACGGCGAGAAGATAGGCCAGGGGCGGGAAGCTGCCAAGCAGGCCCTGGAAGACAATCCCAAGCTTATGGACGAACTGACCGACAAGGTTCGCGAGGTGGCCGCCAAAGAATAAGTTATGAAAAAAATACTGCTAATATCTCTAATTGCAGGGTTACTTTTGGGGACTTTTCAGATATTTATCGTAAGGAAAGATTCTAGAAAATTACCAAATTCAAATATAGATTGCAGTTTAGCTTTCAGTGCCGATTGCGGCATAAGCAGGATAACTTCCCAGCGCGGTTTTCCTCTCAGCGTTGATGGGGAAAGTTATCCAACCGCACTTAACTCTCAGTATATTATTAACTTTTTCATCTTTACTTTAGGTGTACCGCTGGTTGCTTTAGTGGGGTATAAGCTAGTATCTAAAAGTACGATTAAGAATAAATGACGGCGACGAACCACGCATTAAGCGGAGCTTTGATAGGATTGAGTGTTACTAATCCGGTTATCGGATTGCCGCTGGCTTTAGCTTCACACTTCGTATTGGATGCTGTTCCGCACTTCGGCATAAAATTTTACGAAAGCGAAAAGAAGCGGCGGTTATTTCATAGATATCTGTTCATAGACGCGAGTCTTTTAGCTGTAGTCATATTATCTTTATACCTGGCCGGTGCAGGCTGGCTGGTATTTGCCTGTCTGTTTCTGGCCGGATGCCCGGATTTCGTCCAAGCTTATAAGTATCTTTTTAAGCCCAAGTTCAGGAAGAAACCGACGCACGAGCATTGGTTTACCCGATTCCATAAGAACATACAGAAGAGCGAAACCGAGAAGGGCATATTCGTAGAAATCCCTTTGGCTATGATCTTCGTATTTGCCATAGCTCATCTGTTATGAAAATAACCGACATAAAACAGCAGGTTAAACGCAAGGACCGATATTCCATATTCATCGACGGCAAATATTCTTTTGCGCTGAGCGAAAGCGGCCTGCTTGAAAGCGGATTAAAGATAGGCCGGGAGTTGTCCGACGCTGAACTTGCCGAACTCAAAGAAGTTTCATCTGAAGATAAGGCGATTTACAGAGTACTTGATTTGATTGCCCGGCGGGCACGAAGCGAAGGCGAAATACGCGATTATCTAAGGCGCAAAAAATACGGTGATGAAGCTGTGAAAAAAATACTCAACACGTTAAGTAATAAGGGATATATAAACGATGAGGCCTTTGCCCGCTCGTGGGTAGAGAACCGCCGGCTTCTAAAACCGACCAGCCGCAGGAAGCTGGTTTTGGAACTGCGGCAGAAGAGAATAAGCGATGAGATAATATCCGCTGTTATGGATAGCGAACCGGCGGACGAACGAGAAGTCTTAAAAGAACTTATTGCC
>DASUKF010000017.1:0-38059 GCA_036278875.1 Saccharimonadales bacterium (SeqCode)
CTGTAATAACCCGCTCCGACGGTACTAAACAGTACGCATACAAAGGCCTGCCGCTTTATACCTTCACTTCCGACTCAAACGGCCAAGTCACAGGAGATAACGTTTCTGATTTCCACATAGCCAAACCGTGAGCGCCTGTTCTTAAGTAAAACTCAAAATCATTTGTTGTGCGCCGTTGCTACTTTCAGCCCAAAAAGGATTAGTATGCCTCCCATGAAGCGCTCGATGTAGTGCTGGGCTTTTGATACTCGCTGCTTTATAAACCGATGCGAAATAGCAACGGCTACGAGCGCGAACCACACGAATTGCATCGTAACCATTTCGGCGCTCATAATGACCTTCACTATGAAAGGAGTGGTGGGGTCGATGACTATTGTGAATAAACTTAGAAAGAATAATGTAGCCTTGGGGTTCGCTACATTTGTAATAAATCCTGAACGGACAGCCTGAAGAGCGGTCAGATCCTTTTTGGCGTGTTCACGCTCTGGGAGATCAACTTCCTGGCGCCTGGCTTTGAATGATTTAATGCCGATATAAATCAGATATGCCGCGCCTATGTATTTAAATACGGAGAAGAGTAGGATTGACTGGGAGATGATTACGGCAATCCCTGCCAGGCAGTAAGCGATATGAACCAGTATGCCGAAACTTAGGCCGAGAGCACTGTATACACCAGTTCGGCGACTGTAAACCAGGCTGTTACGAACAATCATGATGAAGTCAGGCCCCGGACTGACGACAGCTAAGAAATGTATCAAAGCTACCGCTAATATCGCCGGCAAATATTCCATGATTAAACTATATCAAAACAATTGGTACACCGGAGCAGGATACCGGCTTCGCCGCTAAGTCAAAGAACCGAACGCTATAGGGTACACCCGACAGGATTCGGTCACGTTCCGCGACCCCGAAACTCCGGATGTTTGACTGATGCCTTAGAAAATATTCCGGAAATTCGCGACTTAGTACTGAGGGTATAATCTTTATCTTAACTATCTAGGAGACTCGCCTGACTTCACGTACTTAGTTCCATCCTCCAATATAGCAGTGAGCTTGTACTTCGTGCATATGTACGGACCCTTGAATGATGTATGCGTATTGTTGCAGGCTTTTCCGTCACGGTCGGTTGGTTCATAGCTATATGCTCCCCTGGTAGGTACCGCCACTAAGACGCTTTTTTTAGAATCAGGGTCACGCAGCAGAGAGCTGTCAAGCGCCGGGAAATTCTCTGCACGATACGAGGGATTATTGATCTCGTTTAACATGGGCAATTTTATTTTTGTATCCGCATATGATTGAAGCAAGGAGCTGAGGTCATTTATATCACTTTTGCGTTCTGAATCTTTGAGTACACGGTCATCGGCCTTTGTTTGCACCGGGCTGGCAGATTGATTTTTTTGTTCTACCGGGCTCGCATTCCGGGTTTCGCTTGTTAATACTTTGTTTTTATCATTTTTTGAGTGCATGAAAAAAACAACCGCCACGACTATCAATACTAAAACCAGTACGCCGCTGCCGGCAAAAATGAGCCGCTTTTTACTGCCCGCCCCTGATGTCGGGTCGTCAGGCACAAGATTCCTTGCAATGGACTGAGTGCCCGGCGGCGGGCTTAGTGGTTGAAACGGCGGTATTTGCGGCTTAGGAGGCTGTTGGGGTTGTAGGGGTTGCTGCGGTTGAGGTGGAGGAGTCGGGTCCATATTAATTAATGCGCAGGGTGTTGACTATACTTTCAAAAGTATCGTTGTTCTTATTATTAGTCGGATAATAAAATGTTATCTTGAGGCCGCTCTTGCCAACTATGCTATAAGTCGTTAAGCGCGTAGAATCTCTGGCTTCTACGTTATAAGTATCGTATCCGCTCACCGAGTCGGAGTTTTCTGCAACTATCTTTAGGGAATTATCGCTGTTGTAGGCCGTTTGCCAGTAAGTTTTGGAGTCGTTGGTTTTGGCGTTATCCGTAAAATTATCTTCGCCGAGATAGCCACTAGCATCAGGGTCTCCGGGCGGCGTAATGTTGAAGTTACCTCCTCCTGCAGTGGCATTTGGTTTAATCGCCCAGTCGGGAGGATACTTTAAAGTTATCAGTTTATCGCTATAAGTCTTCCATGAGCTGGTTTCGTCACTGGAACTTGTATTGGTTACGCTTGCTGCCGATGAAGGCTTTTGGGAAGGAGAAGTATTATTGTCTTTATCCTTTGAGTTCAAGAATAATATGGCCGCTATCGCTATTAATATTAATAAAATTATTCCAATAGCCACCGGCAAGACCCATTTCTTTTTAGCAGCTTGAGGGGGTTCAGGCGATAGGTCCCGGGCTACAGATTGCGGTGGTGTCGGACCGGTGGTTGGAGCTGCTGTTGAGGAAGAAGGGATTGCGCCGCCCGCACCTATAACCTGGCCCGGCACAGGAGGTATAGGGTTGCCGGACGATGACGGTTGCGGGGGTTCTGGAATTTGTGGGGCAGGTTGTTGTTGAGGTTGCGGGCTAGGGGGTACAGGCTCCTGAGGAACAGGGGTTTCGGGAGTTGAGTTATCCATAACCGGCAGTATATCAAAATGCTTGTGCATGGTACACCCGACAGGATTCGAACCTGTGACCTCCGGCTCCGCAAGCCGACGTTCTATCCAGCTGAACTACGGGTGCTTAATACAAGAATTAATTTTAACACCTCTATGGCAAGAAGTTAAAAACGCAGCTTCTTAGCAAGCTTGTCCACAGCCTTTTCGGGGTGATCATTATGCGGCAGGTGGTCTGCCAATACGCCTATAATGTCCGCTTCCTGCTCGGGTGGGAAGAAGACCGATAAATCCGGCATGAACCGCTGCAGCGGTACCAGATTTATTACTTTGGCTCCGGCCTCTTGGCCAAGGCCGAATGATTTAAACCCCTCATAGGGGTACAGCTTGCCGCCTATGCTAATACCTTGAACTCCTACTTCGTATGGCAGCTGCCGGGGCCGTCTTCTGGCAAAGCCGGCTAATATTACACCCGCGATTATTATAGCTACCCCTGATATATAATCTTTGGTGAATTTGAACATGAGAACACCGATAAGAATCAGTCCGGCAAAAAATACTAAATACCAGCCGGCGCCTCTTTGGTGGTCGACAAACTCGGAAGCGGTCCAGCTGACAGCCGGTTTTTGCTCTATCGTGTTTTCTTCAGGCTGGTATGTAAAATCGTCTTGGGCAGTGTCTGTTTGCTGTGGAGGCATAAGCACATTGTATCCAATGTTTCAAACCGGCACCAGCTGTTAAGTGACAATGCATGCTAATATTGATATACTTTACATCTGTTAAATACGGAGAGGTACCCAAGTGGCTGAAGGGGACGGTTTGCTAAATCGTTAGGGGGGCGAAAGCCCCCGCGAGGGTTCGAATCCCTCTCTCTCCGCCAGAAACAATACCCCGAAAAACGGGATATTTTTTCTGGACAGGTTAGAAACAAATTCAAACTTCCTCTACCTTTCCCTCTCCTTGAAGTAAAACTCATTTAATGATATAATGTTTACCTTATGTCAAGTGGTCCTGAATTTGGAGAATTGAATCCGCCGGTAATCATACAGGAAGACCCGCGCGCCTGTCTGAGCGCATGCCTGCTTTCCGAGTTGCCTGACAGTACAAAAAGCGAATCGGACGTGAGCCGGGTGCTTATAGACGACATGCTTTATGAGGAAGGCTTCGGTACGGGTCTCTACCCGGCACGGGAGCTGGACAACAGCACCCGCAAGCTTGGCTTATCTGCAAGTTATATATACGATGCCCGCGAACCCGATATCGATGAGGATACGAGGGTCGTGGAACGGCTGGCCGGAATTGACAGGGCGATAAGAAACGGTCAGAAAGTCATAGTCGCTTTTCCTAAAAGACGCGAAGGGGAAGCGCCGTTTTTGCATTATGCGGTTATAAAAGGCTTCGATGAAGAGAAAAACGGCGATGGAGTAGTAGTTCTTGATCCTAGCGATGTGGATGGCGGCATAGAACGCCCGTCCTGGGAAGAATTGAAGCAATACGTCACGCCGAGCGAAGATGTTCCCGTGATGGCGTGGGGTATAAGCAAGGCAGGGAAAGAAGAGGTTGCGACAGAAACTATAGAAGAGCCCGGACTGCCCGGCTCCAGCCTTTTGGCGGAACCCCTGTGGACGGCTGAAGACACCGGCAAGGCCATACCGACCGGCACGGACCATCCCAGCTCCACTGCAATGCCCACCTTTGGGATTTCCGCGCAGTTCAATAACCTGGGCGGCATAGTTCTTTCCCGTGAGGGGGAATATCCAAAGGGCTATCCGCGTTTCGTAGTGCCGCCCCAGGTAAAAGAATTGTCTTTGGGCGTATTCGGCCATCTGAACATGCTGCCTTTCCCTAACCGTGCTTCCGCTCAAGCCGCGGCGCACCTTGAGAATACCTACGTGCAAGCCGGTATTGAAAGCGGGGGAGAAGGGGCTGGCGAAATAACCGAGCAAGAGGGCTTATTCTGGCTGCCTGCGACCAAGTTCAATCTTGAAGGCTGGCAGCACACAGGCCTTGGAATCTCTTCGCGGCAGGCGGCCGCGGGCCTTGAAGGGCGTCCGGAGAATGATCTTGTCAGAAGGGAAGCCGCAGAACATAAAATCAAAGTTGCTATAACCGAGCAGACCGGGGCAGACCCCGGAGACGTGTATCTGTTCCCGACCGGCATGGCCGGTATTTACTGGCTTAACCAGGCAATGATACGGGCCTATGGCAGTGTCCCCGCAGTGCAGTTCGGTTTCCCTTATACCGATACTTACGAGCAGGGTAAATATGGACCTGCATACAACAAGAATGAGAATCTTATCGATATAAGGGATGGCAACTATGGCAGCTTGCGTGAACTTGTAGAATCAGGCCAGCAATTGCGCGGCGTTATCACTGAATATCCGTCTAACCCTCTGTTAGCTACTGCAGATATGGACCGGATCGACGCTATATTGCGAGGCAAAGCCCCCATAGTTGTCGACGATACGATAGGTACGACCTTCAACCTGGATGACGGCAAACTGCCGGACGGCGTGGCCGCCAGGGTAACCAGCCTGACCAAGTTCTTCTCCAGCACCGGCGACGTAATGGGCGGCTCGGTAATAATGCGGCCTGACAGCCCGCACTACAAACGGCTGAAGCGGGCACTGGATGAGATTTACACCGATACGCTTTGGTACGAGGATGCCGAGAAACTGGCTGAGAACAGCGAGCTGTTCCCCGGCTTCATGCCTGTTATAAACGCCAACGGAGAGTCAATAGCCCGCTGGTTGTCCGAAGAGCAAACGGGAGCAGGCCGGCCGCTGGAAAATACATATCATCCATCCGTAACCGATACGGAAATTTACGAACGTTACATGAAAGAAGACGGTGGCCATGGCGGTCTTATGACCCTGCGCTTCAATGATCCAGAACGCGCCTTCCGGTTCTATGATGCCCTCAGGGTGACTAAAGGGCCCAGCCTCGGAACGTTCTACACGCTGGGCTGCCTGTATACATATCTGGCGCACAAACCTCTCGTGTCAGTCAAGAAATTCGGTGTTACGCCTGATCTGGTCAGATTATCGGTAGGTATAGAGGATGCGGCTGAATTAAGAAGCAGGTTCGAAGAAGCTTTCGACAGTTCAGCGGCTGGCTAGGCCTGGTCCGCTGAACTTCCTCGCGAGAATTTTTCATAGAGCATTGCTACGAAGTTGGCGTGCAGCGCCCGAGCATCGGTAGCCCATGTCTGGCGGACATTTTCTTCGCCGGGTTCTTCATCTTTGTAGTAATGTTTCGGTATTTTCCCGTCTTCTTCGCGGTCTCTCATATATTCTCCGTGCAGATCCAGCCTGCCATATTCAGGATGGCCTTGAACATATAGATCCCGGCCGCCGGCCTCGTTCTCTTCTTCAACCAAAAGCCAGCCGACTTCGTCGTTGATAGCCAGTACTCCAAGGTCCGGTACCCTGGCTATTTCTTCGGGTGAAATGAAGCCCCATCTGGAATGGGGCGAATGTATGGTATCGTTCATGCCGCGGGTGAAGGGGCTGGAAGGGTCTACAACATCGTGCTCAAAGACGCCCAGGGTCTTTTCGCCGCCCACCTGCCTGGGCAGTCCGTGAAAATACCTTAGCGCCAAGTGTCCGGCGAGGCATGAATAAATGGTCGACTGTACGTTTTCTCTGGCCCAATTCAATACTTGCTCCAGGCTTCGCATGTATTTTATATCGTCATCGGGTATAGGGTCGCGGCTGGCAAATCCTATGTGCTGTTTGATTTCAAGGTTATCACCGGTAACGATAAGGCCGTCCAGGCCTCTTTCCCTGACTTCTGAAAAAGGTGTGTAGCGTCTTAATATCTGCTGGCGGCTGGCACCATCTCTTTCGCGCCAGTCATCATCGAACTTGACCAGCACAGGCTCCACCTGCAACACTTCTTCGCCCATGTATTGAAACCACTGTACCTCTGTTGTTTCCATGGCGGAACGGGGCATAAGATTAAGCAGGCCTACCCGCGCCGGCCGGACATCGCGCGTTGTCGCCTCCGTTTCGGGAATAGCTTCAACGCCCGCTTGGATCAAGCGTTCATGGAAGCCTTGGTCTCCTCCTGGGGTTACGATAGCCATATAGGTTGGACATAATAACATAATAATGGTGAAATATTAAGTGCTTATGCTTGTATATTTGCTTAGTTTGTTATATTATTGGCTGATATGCCGAATTATTGCAGCACAAGGGGTTTTGAGGCTGGCACCGGTTTCGAGACCGTAGTAATGGACGGATTCGCCCCCGACGGGGGTCTATATGTGCCCTCCCGCGGGGAATTGCCAGAGTTAAGCCTCCAGGAAATAGACAGCTGCCGCGGCAAAACTTATCCGGAGATATTCGAAGCAGTTACCAGCCGTTTCATCGGCGGCGAAATACCTCCCCAGCTGCAGGCGGAATTCGCAGAAAGCGCGTATTCCAGGGACAATTTTCCGAAAACCGAGGGTGGAAATACCGTACCTCTTATAGATGCGGGGGGCGGTGTCCGCCTATTGAATGTTTCCTTAGGTCCTACGATAGCTTTCAAGGACATGGCGATGCAGCCTTTGGCCCGGTGGATGAACCATTTCTTAGTAGAAAGAGATGATAATGCCATCATACTGGGAGCCACTTCGGGCGATACGGGCTCGGCGGCCGAAGCGGCTTTCAAAGGTCTTCCGGGCGTTGAGATAGCCATACTCAGCCCTGAAGAAGGGATGAGTCCCTTCCAACGGTCCCAGATGGCAGCTTTGTCGGGCGGAAACGTACATAACCTGGCCGTTGAAGACGGTTTTGACGAGGCTCAGAAGATGGTCATTGATGCTAATAAGATCCTGGATTTGAATGCTGTTAATTCCATAAACTTCGGACGAGTGATTGCTCAGATACCATATTATTTCTCGGCCTATCTCCAGGCGGTAGAGCATACCGGTCAGAAAGTTGATTTCAGCATACCGACCGGTAATGTGGGCAACCTGTTCGCATGTTACATGGCAAAGAAGATGGGCCTGCCCATAGATAAGATAATCGTAGCTAATAATGAAAATGACACCATGCACCGCCTGATACAGACAGATGTTTATGACCCCAGAAGTGAAAGAACAAGGACATCGAGTCCCTCAATGGACATTAATCGTCCTAATAACTTTGAGCGCCTGTTTTACGACCTATCAGGCGAAGATGCCGAAGCCACCACAAGATTTCTGGCGGCCGGCGGCCGAGTTCCATTGTCTCGGTTTGGCATAAGACCGCTGGCGGAAAACGGATTCGCAAGCGCCCGTTCAACGCACGCGGACAGACTGGCTACTATAAAAAGCATGTACGAAGAAAGTGGCGGACAAATCATAATAGACCCGCACACGGCGGACGGTGTATTTGCGGCACGCAAGAACCAAAACGGCAACCCGATAATCGTGCCGATGACTGCCGGTCCTGAGAAATTCCGGGCAACCATAGCCGAAGCCATAGGCGAAGAAAATGCCCCTAGAGAAGGCCTGGTCCTAGACGATAAGGAGATGGACGAAGCATTCACTGTCATAAGATCCTTTGATGAGCTGCTGGATTATCTAAAGGCCAACACCACCGTGCAGCCGGCTATGGCTCCAGCTCATGCATAACCAATAGGGTATCTTCTTTTTTTAAAAATACCCGGGCCTCAGCCTCAGTCATTTCGTTGCTGATACCGCTGTTGCCCTGCAGCGACAGTACATAGTCCGCCAAGTTATATTTCAGCCCGCTGGAGCTTATGGCCCGAACATCGCCTCTTATAGGGAGGAAAGAGATTATATCGCCTTTCTTGCCCTTGATGGTCGTATCGCCTTTTATCATGTAGATTTCCTGTCTGCCTTCGATTATTTTCAGATCTATATCGGAGAAATCCTTCTTATCCAGCAAATAGATATTGCCGAGCATATGGTCTATACGGCTGCCTGAAAGGCCTGTTAATATCACTTCTTTCGCCCCTTTACCGGTCGCATATCTTACGGCGGCTTCGGAATCAGTGTAATCTTTGTCCGCAGGGTGTTCGACTATCTCCGCATCATCCATCTCGCCCCTGTCCAGGGAATCAAAATCGCCGACGACAGCCTGTGGCTCGTACCCAAGCTTTTTCATTCTTATAGCCCCTCCGTCACAGGCTATAAGCAGGGTATCTTTGTCGATATAGTCTGAAATATGTGAATAATCGGATTTGTCTCCATTAAGAAAAATTACGGCTTTGTTCTTAAACATGGTCCTTATACCTCCAGGGCATCGCTGCCCTCTGGGCCGCAAAGACAAGTCCCAGCAGTACGAGCGTCAGGATAATGATTACGAATATCGAAGCAAATACCAGTTCGATTGCCCGGGAGTGCGCCGCCGTCTGCATGAATATGCCGAGTCCCTGATAAGCTCCAACGTATTCGCCGACTATCGCTCCGGTAACGGCATAGGTCGTACTTATCTTGAGACCGGAGAAAAATGCCGGCAGGGCGGAAGGAAATTCGATATATCGAAGTATCTTAAGACGCGAAGCGCCCATGCTTTTTGCTAGGTCTACAAGATGAGCCGGTGTTTGTTCAAGCCCGTCGGAAACTGCAACCGTTATCGGGAAAAAGCATATCAGTACGACTATTATGACTTTCGGTACTATGCCGAATCCGAACCAGATTATCATCAGGGGGGCGAGGGCGATTATCGGAATAGTCTGCGAGGCGATAAGAAGCGGATAAACGGCTTTTTTGAGCAAGCCAGACATATAGATGGCCGAACCTGATAATACGCCCAGGATTATCGCCAGAATCAGTCCTTCAACAGTTTCCAGCAAAGTCTGAGCCGTATGTCCCCAGATAACCGAGCGGTAGTTTATAAGTGCATGCCAGACATCGCTTGGCGCCGGCAACACCAGCTTGTCTATCAGTCCGGCATGCGTATATGCCTGCCAAACGAGAAGCAGGGCTGCGAAAACCGCGAAAGCTGGCAGATAATACACCGGTTTTTTCATACTCTGGTCTCCAGCAGGCTGCTTAGTTCCTTTTCCAGCTTCTTGGCACGCTCGGAATGCATCCGGGCCTGGTCCCGCGGGCATTTCATATCTGTTTTTATAACTCTGATAACTTTTCCGGGACGGCCGCTCATCACATATATGGTATCGGCCAGCAATATGGCCTCGCGTATATCGTGGGTCACGCAGATTACCGAGGGCCGGTCCTTTTGCCATAGATCTAAAAGCCACTTTTGCATCTGGGCCCGCGTAATGGCGTCAAGCGCGGAAAACGGCTCGTCCAAAAGCATCAGCTTAGGCTTAATCATCACCGTTCTGAGCAAAGCGGCCTTCTGCTGCATGCCGCCGGACAGCGCATGCGGATAGTAACCGGAAAATTCACTTAGCCCGAATTCTTTAAGCAGTCTGTCGGCCCGGTCTTCCGCCTTCTTATCCGGTGCGGCCTTGAGTTTCTGAGGAAAAAGCAGGTTCTGTCTGAGCGTCTGCCACGGCAGAAGACTGGATTTCTGGGGCAGATAAGCCGCAAGCGGCACGGATTTTAAGCTCCCCGAAGTCGCTTCGCTTATACCGGCTATTATCTTAAGCAGCGTGCTTTTGCCGCAACCGTTAGGTCCTATTATGCATACGAATTCATTCTTGCCGACCGATAAATCAACCGCCGAAAGCGCATGCACCTCACCGTAATTCTTGCTTATCCCGCTTATTTCGAGAAGTTTCTTCAAACCCGGCCCCGGGGAAGGAATTTATTAGTGAAAAGACTGTCGAAATCCAAAGAGCCGACCGGTTTTCCGCTGGCATCCAAGACCGTTTTCTTATCCAGCATGAACTTCGGATACAGGCGCCAGAATGACGGCTTCTGTACGCCCCAGGCAAGCCCAGGGTCCTGATAGCGGGGGCTCAGGTAACGCTGGCTTTCATAAACCAGGCTCTGGTCAGTAAAAGTGCCGGGAGGAGTATTTTCAATCAGGATACGGGCTGACTCGTCGGCGTGCTTGCGGGCATATTCATAGCCCTTGGCCGTAGCGGACATAAATTTTTTCAGAAGTTCCGGCTTTGTTTTGATAGTTGTCGGCGCCGATATTATGTTCGGCGTGGAATAATCGGGCATGCCGTAGTCCGTCTGCTTGAACGTCCTGAGCTGCAGGCCTTCGTGTTTTGCCTGTATGCCTTCCCAGCCGGAAAAGACCCAGACAAAATCGACGGCACCGCTTTTTAAGGCCTGGAGCGGCGAAGTATTTACTGTGACCACCTTGAAATCACCTTGGCCCCCGGCATTCTGGATAACCTGTTTCATTACGGCCTTCTCGTATGGAGCGCCGAATCCGCCGAATGTCTTGCCGTCCAGCTGGGCGGGCGTGGTGATGCCGGAATCCTTGCGGACAGCTATTACGGATGTGTTATGGGCGACTATTGAGGCCAAAGACACCACGTTTGAACCTACTCCCGCATCGGATACTGTCGATTCCGTAGAACCGATACCTGCGTCAGCTTTGCCGGTGGCTACAAGTACATCCGGCAAAGTGCTGTCGGAATAGGGGAGTATCTTTAGATCTATTCCCTGGTCTTTGTACCAGCCTTTATTTAGAGCGACATATATGCCGGTATGGTTGGTATTCGGCGTCCAGTCCAGAGCGAACGTGAAAGGCTCCAGATTAGAAGTATCCTGCTCGTTCTTATGCCACCAGGACCAGGCCAAAATAGCCGCGGCTGCTATAACTACGGCCGCAAATATAGTTTTTTTCATAGGTTTCTCCCTTCGCCGGCATTACCCGTACAGGTTCATAGGGTCACCTAGACGATTTGCTAGGACTCTCAGCCCGGCTGCCCCCGAGCTCCCCTAAAACATTATTTTACAGGGGACATTGTATCACGACTGCGGCTGTGCGAAGACTATCGCATCGACCGTCTTGGCTCCGGCTTTCCTGATTACGTTAGCGGCGGCTTCCAATGTTGCGCCCGTAGTGGTGATGTCATCTATTAACAGCACATGCTCGCCACCTGTTATGGTACGCGGGCGCACTTTCAGCGCTTTTTTCAGATGCTCAAACCTCTCGCGTCTGCCGGAACCCACCTGACGGGACTTGCCGAATCTCCTAAGCAGCACTTTTTGCGGCAGCTTACGTTTTCGGGCAAGATGTCTGGCAATCAGTTCCGACTGGTCATATCCGCGCTGCCTTACTCTGGCAGAAGCGGTGGGGACATGGCAGATTATGACATCCTCGGGTATATCCGGCAGAAGGTGGTCCATGACGACGGCTATATTTTTTGCGCCCGCTTTGGCTCTTTGGAATTTGAGCTTATATATAAGCTCCTTGGCTGGCCCGTCGTAGCCGGTGCATATCCATACGCGGTTCAGCCGCACAGTCTTCCTGCAAGCCTTGCAGACAGCACTTTGCCGGGAGGAAACATGGCAGCGGTAGCATTTAGCGGGTTCCTCCAGTAGCGAAGATGTCCTGCATGCATCACAGAGCAGGGAACCGGTCGAAGAGCATATAAGGCAACGGTGCGGGGCTATCAGCGCTATGGTTTCTTCTATAAGCCTCATCATTGTATATATTAAGCGCAGTGGTTGTAATTATTGTGTTGTAAATATGTACGTATTATGGTTGCGCTTGGATGAATGTATTCTATACTGGTATTAAACATAAAAACTCTTTTACTGGAAAATAAAACAATCTAAAACCTTCGGAGGGTAAAATTATGGCGCGAAAAAGTCGCGATCAAGATCTGTTGATGGAAGATGAATTGACCGCAGCATTTCTAGGTGATGATGAAGTCACTTCATCTGCATCCGCTTCGACTTCGGACAGCCCGCAGGACGCAAGCGATGAAGAGTGGGAAGAAGAGGACGCCGTCCCCGGCCAGCTAGCCGTCGACGTCTATGAGACAAAAGAAAAATTAATCGTCAAGGCTCGAACAGCCGGTGTCAACAAGCAGGATTTGGACGTAAGCCTGTCTGACAACACTTTGAGCATCCGCGGCACTTTGAGTGCCGGCGGCGAGCACGAAGTAGAGAATTACTTCGTACAGGAGTGCTACTGGGGCGAATTCAGCCGCAGCATAGCTCTTCCGGTGCCAGTAAAAGAAGATGAAATTGAAGCGGTTTTAAAGGATGGCGTATTGACCATTACCTTTACCAAGGTAAACCAGGAAACCGTAAAGAAAATCCAGGTTCAGTAAAATAACTGACCGGGATTTGATAGACCCCTTGCCTTTACCGGGCAGGGGGTTTTAAGATGATTCCGAACCGCCGGTTATCTTGGCTAGAACGAACTTGACTATTACCTGGGCGAAGAGCACCACTACAAGGCCTATGACGGCATAAAGTATCGTGTCCCTTGCCGATTTCGTTGACTCTGCACTGCCGCCTGATGTTACAAGACGGAACCCTGCATATATAATCATTAGGATTGCCGCGATAGCAACAATTATTGATATAAAATTGATTATTCGCGCCAGAAGGTCACTAAGCTTTGACGAAGCGGGTATTGGGTTGCCGTGGTCATCCGTCCCGGTGTCGCAGGGGTGGCTGCCCGGAGCAGAATGAAAGCTTAAATCAGCGCCGGTACAAAGCTGCCCGACGTCTTGGGCGGAAACACTCGGAATAAGTAGAAACAGGCCCATTAGTAATGCTAATAAAGCAAGGCTTAGGCTTCTGGCTGTCGCTACTGTTTTAAACATTTTTCTCTATTTAGCCGGTAACGGTTGATGCCTCAGTACCGCCGGTTGCTTTGGCTAGAACGAACTTGACTATAAATTGGGCGAATACAACTATGACCAGTCCTATGATTGCGTACATTATCGTATTCTTGGCATTACTGATATTCCCTGACTCGCCTCCGGATGTAACGTATCGGAAGCCGCCGAAGATAATCATTATTACCGCTACGACACCGACTACTACGGAAACAGCATTTATAATCCGCGCTATCAGGTTATTGAATTTAGCCGCTGCGTCATTGTTATCGCACGTCGTGTTGTCGCCGACGGTTTGCAGCTTAAGGTTGCCTCCTTGACAGGCATTCCCAAAGGTGGAAACAGAAGTCTGGGCTCCGGCCTGACCGACAGCTACTACGGGCAAAGCACCGAGAGCCAAGAGGGCCGCTGCCGTCACTCCGGTTATTAAAATTTTTATTTTATTTAACATTTTTTATTCCTTTCGCTACGCTTATCTCATTACGTTCCAACGCCTGTAGCCTTGGCTAAGACAAATTTTACTATGAATTGCGCTAATGCTACAATCACCAATCCTACAATAGCATATAATATGGTATTTTTCGCACTGCTTACATTGCCGGAATCACCCCCCGATGTGATGTAGCGGAAGCCGCCCACGATGACCATAAGAACGGCTATGATACCTACTAATACCGAGAAAAGATTGACTATGGTAGCGACCAGGTTATTAAGCCTGGTTTCAGGACGGTTGCCTTTGAAATCGCATGCGTTGCGGGGAGTTGGGCCTATAGGGAATGAAAGTTCGGAGCCCTGGCAAGTTGAAGCCTGTATCCGCGGCACCTCGGCCGAGGCCAGACCCCCGGAAAATAACATTATCAGTATCGCAGTGAAACACGACACTGTATACATTATCCGTTTGGTAGTGAGTATATGCATCAAGCGTTCCCTCTGACGCTTATATGATATATCAGCAGCGTATTTCCATACAAGAGGCGAACGGGAGGAGACTATGCTATATGTGTCAGCACCAGTTTGACAATTATCTGGGCAAAGGCAACTATGACCAGGCCGACGAGGGCATATAGCAGTGTATTGCGCGCCGAAGTTATCTTGTTCGAATCCCCGTTGGACGTTACGAACCTTATACCGCTGATTACTATCATTATCACGCTCATTATTCCTACAACTATTGTCAGCAAATTCAATACATTCCGTATGGTATTTCCCAGCTTGTCCTGACTGCTTACCAGCGGCCCGTTATCATCCCGATTACAGCTGGGGTTGCCGTTTGAATCATATTTAGCCGCTCCGACGGCGGCGCAGGCTTCCCCCGTAGAACCGTCGAAAAGCGCGTGGGCGGTTCCGGAAAAGGCAGGGATAACAAGGCCTATCGAAAGGGCCAGAAGAAAGATGTTCGTTTTGATTTTGCGGGTTATTTTATGCATCATTATTCTTTTGTTTTATGATATCACGCACCAATCTTATAAAGCACCAGTCTGACAAGCGCCTGGGCTAAAGCTGCCAGTACAAGCCCTATGACGGCATACTGTATGTATTCGCGGGCTTTGCCCACTTCCTCGGGGTTGTCACCGGAGGTTACGAACCTCATACCGGACCATATTATGCTGATGACCGCTCCAAGTCCGACCATTATGGATAATATGTTCACAACTTTGCTAAGTATGCCGTCCGGTCCGTATAGCGGGTTCTGTCCGTTGAGTTTGGTGTCCTGGCAGACGGTGGAATTGTTCGCTCCCGGCTGGTTGCAGATGTCATCATAAGGGTTTACGGCCGCAGCAGAGGCAGGTAAGGCGGACAGGAAAAGAAGGGTAAAGCTTGCCGCGAACAGTAATGTGATTTTTTTAATCATAATTTGCTCAGTACCGTTAGAACTATTGCTTCCGCGCTTATAGATATTATAAGCCCTATCAGGGAAAGTACTATCGTCTGTTTGGCCCGCGAGATCTTTTCAGGGTCGGTCGCTACCGTGGCATAGTTGAAGGCGGCTATAGTCAGTGATACCAGCGATACGCCCGCGGCGATGCCGAATACAACCTTCAGTCCGTTCCTCACCTGCTGGTCGCTGGAATATACCTTGGGCAGAGCCGTAAGACAGTTGCCGGACGGGTTGAAGGCGTTGGTCTGGTTGGTTTCGCAATTCGTTACCTGGTGGCAAGTTGTCCCTTTGTTTCCCAGCTCGGCGGCGGCGCAGGTATCGAAGCTTTTGTCCGCCGAAGCGGCCATAGAAACCGAAGGAAAGGCCAAAACCGTAAAAAAGGAGGATAAAACCACTATAGTTATGGCCGCAATTTTAACTTTCATGACTGGGTAAACCTTCCTGCGATAAAAGTTATCGAAGCCGTAGCTATTACAGCGATTATCAGTCCCGTCAGGGCATCAATAAGGGTGCTTTTGGCACTGGTAACCTTATCGGCGTTGCCTCGTGACAAGCTGTATTTTATGCCGCCGTAGATTACGAAAGCTACGGCTACAAGAGTAGCGACACGCGTCAGTATCTCTATGGCGGCCAGGCCTATAAGCCATACGTCGTTCAGCTGGTGCAGCTGCGGCGCGCAGTTATGTCCGACCTTTACGTCCAGGTACTTATACCACGGCGGTATGCCCAGGAAAGACTTGGTGCAATCGGGATCTGACACGTATCCGAACAATACTAGCAATTGGTTCATTTGAACATTCCTCCGGGGATTAAGAACTGCAGCAGAGAGAAAGCGAAGATATAAATCATGAGCCCTATCAGAGCTTCACGGGCGCGGACCTTGGCCTTGTGCGACGACTCCGGGTTTCCTTCCGCCATGCTGTACTGTATGCCGGCCGCTATAACAGCCAGCGTTACGACTATACCTACTCCGACGGATGCGAATCTTATGAGGGCGAAAAGCAAGTCCTGGATGGGCCCCAGCCCGGCGGGGCCGCTCGTTCCCAGACAGCCGAAATCAAACTTGGTCTTATAATTGTCGCTGTCGTCCGGCAGGTTGCCGCACTGGTGGGTACCGTTCACGTCGCCCGGAGCTTTGTCGTCAGGCTTCTTATCTTTTTTCGGTTTCTTATCTTTATCCTTGCTGGTATATTTTTCTATCTTTTGTTTTTTACAAGCCACTATGGAAACGTGGTTTATGGGGCCCGTCAGTTTGTCGCAATTCCGATATGCCTGTTTGCAAGCATTAACATCATCTTTGCTCCCCGCCTTATTGCACTCGCTTATCGGCGGAGCGCCGTCATCCGTTGGACCGTTTACAGGGGTAGTTCCTGGATTTTTCGGTTTTTTGTTTCCATCGTCGCCTTTGGATCGATTTAGAATAAGTATACCGTCGCCCATGCCCGCGCGGTAAGCAATGCAGGTAAAATCAGTCGGGGCATTTGCGCAGATGCTTTCTGCCTGCGAAAGCGCGTATTGTTTGCCGCTGAAATACACGTCTGCAGCCCCCTGTTTATAAGAATTCTCGCACTGGGTTGCATATTGCCTGTCTGAACCGCTTAGATTTTTACAGGCATTATCCGGCAGCTGGCTGACATATTTGCTATAGCTAATCTTGGCCTCCACCTTAGAAGAGGTAAAAAAAGCGGTCAAGCCGCATATCATCAATGCCGCAAGAAGCGATACGGATAGTGTGCCAGCTTTAAAGTGTTTTATTTTCATTTTATCTATAGTTATTTTCCGATAATTTAAAGGTTTAGGCAAATCATACATTAAAGTTACTGCGCATTATCCAGGCCGCTTAAAGCCGAGGCCAGGTCGCCCTGGCAGTTAAAGTCATACGGATACAGGAACACGGTGCCGACCGCTTCTGAAAAACTTGAGGTATTGTCAAAATCACAGGTCATTTTCTTGCCCGCAAGTTCCGGCAGATATTTATTCGCCAGATATTCTGTCTCCGTAGTACAGCCAACGTCGGCAGGGCCTATTATTCTGTACTTAATTTTGCTGACTTCTCCCGAATTAAATGTATATTCCGCAGGCAGGCACTGCGCGAAATTCTGCTCCAGACATGATTTGTCCTGGCACATCGTCGTAGCCCGGCTCTGCTGCTGGTTATCTTGTCCTGATTTATTTTTACCGGTTAACAGCACCGCGGCCAGTATAATTATCAGGATTATGAAGACGCCCGCTATACCGATGATGATAAATTTGCGTCTGTTTTTGGGTGGGCCGTTATCCGGACCCAGATACTGCTGATAATCGTATTTGTTTTCGCCGGCAGGCTCCTGCTGGATTCCCGGGCCGTTCTGCGGGGTATCATCCATAACCTAAAGCTTAATCTTTTTTAGACTTTGGCACAATCCCGGACAGTATGAATGATTGTCGACTTTTAAACGTAAGTGTTTTATATTAATTAAAGAAGAGTGAATCTCTTATTAAAGAGTATCTATTCCAAATAAAGAAATGGGTAAAAAAATAATAAAAACCGGTTCAAATAAAGAAGGCTTGGCTGAATGAAGCGCATATTGTGTTCACTTTTTATTCTGGCACTGATTGCCCAGTTAACGGCCGGTATACTCCGGCCGCAACAAGCTGCCGCTGAAGTACCGGGAACCGATGTTAACTTTTTGTACTTGGTGGGAGAGCACTGCCATGACCTGAAGGATATTAGCCACGACTTCTCGGAGGTTAAAAGCCATATGGGCTATGGATCCCGATGCCATAACGATGACGAAGGGTTCACGAATACTAACCCGACTAAAGAGTTTGGCGGGAAAGAGCCGGGCTGGGAGGAAGCCCTGAAATCGTCACTCGGCTGTAGCGGCAACATGTTTTACCAGTTCTCATTCAAGGACCCTAATGATTCAAGCTCTACTAATGAAGAACGCTGGTATACACACGTCGGTACATACAAGGACTGCTACAACAAAGCCCAGAACATGTTTAACAACATGACCAACACTAATGGCCAATGCGCGCTTGCGGTGGATGGATCTGAACACTATCAAAACTGTCAGGCTGACATGCAAAATCTACATCTTGCGCTTGGATGTAGTAATCACATGGTAAGACTATCAGACCAAACAGATACAAACGGCAACCCCTACCACACCGTAGACCCTAACGACCCTAACGTCAAAGACTGCCAAAAACGCATCGATTCCGTTGGAAATACGAAACTTTACGTCCCTGTCCCCGGACCAAACGTCCAAAGTAAAAAAATGGACAAGCCGATTAGCGATCCTTCTATAACAGCTGACACAGCGGATCCTGATGCGGCAGGGGATGATTCAGGCCTAACCTGTGGTGGCGGATTGTCGCTCGGCTGGATAATCTGCGGCATGACGGAAGTCGTAGGGAATTTCGGCGAAAAAATATTCAGCGGATTTATCCAGCCGATGATGGAAAATACCCCCCTGAGCGTTGACCCGAGCGATCCGTTTTACAAATCCTGGCAGGGCTTCCGCCTGATTGGCAACATTCTGCTTATCGGTTCGATGCTGGCGATAGTATACTCTCAGGCCCGGGGCGGAGGAGGCGGACAATGAACCTTGACGCCTATACCGTACGCAAGATAGTGCCCCGCCTGTTCTTTGCCGTGGTCGGCGTGAATCTTTCCATATATCTGTGCGTCGCGGCCGTTGATATAACTTCGGTCGTTGGGCACGGTGTGACTTACCTGATAAGGGCTCCTTTCGATGCCGCAGGCACCCTTCATACTTCTGTCGACTCAGGTGCCGCTTTAAGCACGACACCGCTTTTTGCCGTCGGTATTTTCGCAGCTATAGCTACGCTGAAAGGTGCGGATGGCGCTATTCTTTCTACGATCTGGTTTCTTCTGCTGCCCGTTTTTATACTTGTCCTGACTACGCTTATAACGCTTGCCATCAGGCAGGCCCTGGTGGTCCTTCTGACGCTGGTATCTCCGGTAGCGATAGTCCTGGCTGTCCTGCCCGGTACCGAAAAATACTTCAAACAATGGTGGGACTTGTTCCTAAAAACATTGATTGTATATCCCATAATCGCCGCTATATTCGCGGTATCGGATGTCCTATCGGCTATTAGTTTCAAGGGGTCTTTCGATCCCAATAAAATAACAGCCGCTACGGATGTTATAAGCGGGATATTATATGCATTCATGCCGCTGGCGATGATACCCTTCGTCTTCAGAATGTCCGGAGGAGTGTTGGGCGGATTCTTTAACGCGACTCAGGCTATGCGCAGTGCCGTAAACCGCTACAGCATGGGCGGGTTGCAAAAGAATTTCACCGAAGGACTCAACACTTTGCAGTCCGCAGGATGGTTCCGCAATCCGAGAAGCAGGGGAACGGGTGAGTATGAAAAAGATCCCAATGCCGAGGATGGTTTCGCGAGAGACGAAGACGGTAATAAAATTGAAAAACGCGAGTACTTCGGCTTAAGGCACAAGGCGAACCTGGCTATGGCCGGGCTGACCAATGTGCATGAAATGAGCCCCGGCAGGCCCATCAGAAGCCTGCAGGATGCGACTCAGCGGGCTATGGCCAAGAAGGCCCAGCAGATACGCGAGAGTGACCGCGGCAAGATGCTGGCCGGGTTTGATGACGAACTGTACGCCGCCATTCATTCTGACGGGACGAAGGCCGGCATTCAGAGAGCTTTGATGGACAGGGCGGCTAAGCGGTTTGACCACACTGCGCCGAACCTGACTGACGCCGAAAGGACCAAGCGCAAGAAAGATTTGGCCGCCGCGACCAGCATGATACAGGAATTCAACAAGGCCGGCGGCGGCATGGCCGGACGGGCGGCGGCAGCGGTAGAGCTGCACGGTATATCAACATCTTATGATACCCAGTTCAAAAGAAAGAACCCTGAGACCGGCGAAGTTATGAACGAGCCGTGGATAGACGGCAGGCATGCTAAAGAAGATAAAAGCGACCAGGTCTACAAAAGGTCGGAAAGACAGATGCAGGAAACCATCTTTGCCGCTTCCGGCGGTATGCGCGGTCTTGGCAACTGGATAACGGCCGAGTCTATAAAGGGGGCCAAACAGGCCGCGCGCTATGACCTGGCCGCCAGCGCGTCCGCCGTGGTCATGTACCAGGAAGCCATGCGTTCCGGCGACAAAAAAGCCGTAGATGCCATGGAAGAATATTATGACAAGATGATGGTCGAGCGGGTCACCCCGGCACAGATGCTTCAGGGCCACCCGCGTGCCGCCAAAGAGATGTCAATAGCATGGTCCGGCCATATTGACGAACTGGCGGATAAGCTTAATCAAGCTGCACAAAGTAACGACGCGGAAAGCATCGAAAAAGCCCAGGAAGCATTGATGAAAGGCATAGGCGATATAGCGGGTATCCAGGACGTGCTTGGCAGCGCCGGTAAGGAATCTGTAGATGCATTCGATGACGGCCTGATGTCCAAGAAGCTTACCGTAGCCCTGCCACATGTTAATGGCGAAGCGCAGACCGTGGAAGCCATACTCGATGCCGTCAGGAACGATCCTATAGTTTCGCAAAGGCGTCATGAATACCGCAGGCAAGCCGGACTTGATGCTGAAGCCGCGGCTCTTGCCGACCAGAGTGTCCACCATGATATAGATCCACCGAGCATGGGTATACCTAATGCTATTTGATGATAAGCTAGCTCGCGGTATAACAATAAGGGGTATTTAACGAAATTTAACTAAAGATGGCAACATATAAAGTAATCCAGGACATAGAAGCAGAGGACAAGTTCGTCGGACCGCTTACGCTCAAGCAGTTCGTCTTTGCCATGTTCGGCGCCCTGTTCGGCTATTTGTCCTTCTATATGCTCACCCGCGGCCTGTCCTGGGCGCTGGTCATAACCTTGCCGCCCATGTTCTTCGGTTTCTTCATGGCAGTTCCATGGAGCAGCGAACAGCCTACTGACCTTTGGGTGCTGGCCAAGATACGGTTCCGGATGAAGCCTCAGAAACGTATCTGGGACCAGGCGGGCATACAGGACCTGGTGACTATAACCGCCCCGAAAAAAGAGGACAAACCCCGCACCAAGAATTTCTCGGAAACCGAAGTAAGAAGCAGGTTGAAGGCCCTGGCCGAAACTATCGACAGCCGCGGCTGGATAATCAAGACCGGCCCTATGCAGGAATACGCCGGCACGGGCCAGGATGACGACCGTCTGGTCAATCCGGAGCTTCTGCCGTCGCAGAGCGCTGCCAGCGAGGCGGTCATACCCGACATGATGGATGAAGGCAATGATTTGGACAGCATGATTCTTGAACATGACCAGGCCAGGAAAGCCGAGATTTATGAAAAAATGGATCAAGCTCGTTACGGCGCGCCTTTAGAGCCTGGCCAAACCGAAGAACCGACGGTCCTGCCGCCTAGTTCCGCCCCCGCCACATACGACGAAAAGCAACTTAGCGATACGCTCAGGGCAAAGCGCTCCGAAAGCAATGTCGCGACGGAGAACATGCACACTATATCTTCTACTCCGGCAGTTTCCGGGCCTGCCGATGATACGGCCCAAGACGACGCTGCGGACGATGTTCCGGCGACCAGGGCGGCTCAGACAGACGCTCCGGATGAGTCGACGGAACCGGAAACAACAGAGGTGGAAAAAGCACAAGCGTCTATGACAGAACCCCTTAGCCCTGATATAATAGGGCTGGCCGGGAATAATGACTGGAATGTGTCTACTATTGCCCGGCATGCCGGCGGCAAAGATGCCGAGAATGAACCCCAGGAAGTTGTCATAAATCTTCACTAGGATTCAGATAAACACAAAAGTATAAGCGGTGGTGAAAAGTGAATCCAGCACAACAAAATAATCCCCAGCCTGACATAAACCTCCTTAACCCCGTGCACGGGAATATGCCTCAGGCTGAAGCGCAGCCGGCGGCACAGGCGCCAGCTCAGACCAAGCCGCAGAAAGAACCTAAAGCCAAACCTGCGGTCAATCCTAACAGCACCCAGAACACACTGCAGATAGCGGAGATACGCGACGGGATAGTAATAATGAACGACGGTTCTTTCAGGGCTGTTGCTATGTTCAAGTCAATCAACTTCGATCTGATGAGTCCGGCTGAACGCGAGTCGGTAGAATACGCATACCAGAGTTTTTTAAACTCGCTTTATTTTCCCGTCCAGATATTCGTCAGATCCGAGAGGATAGATATGCAGCCTTATCTGGAAAAACTCCAAAAGATTCAAACGGAGCACGACAACATGCTCTTAGCGGTGCTCATGGCCAATTATATTGACTATATCGATCAGTTATCGGCGCAGACGAACATAATGGACAAACATTTTTACGTGGTTATCCCTTTCCTGCCCAGCGAGTCGAAGGAAAAAGCGCTGACTTCCAGCAAGAATATCCTTGACGGCATTATTGGTATCTTCAGTCGCAGCTCAACGCACCTTGTGATAAATGAAACCAAACTGGCCGAAGCCAAGACGGAGCTCCGCAACAGGGTACAGTTGGTGCTGAACGGCCTGAACGATTGCGGCGTTAAAGGTCTGCCTTTGGATACCCAGGAGCTTATAGAGCTGTATTACGACGCATATAACCCGGATACCGCTACGCGTCAGCATTTGAAGAATTTCGATGACTTGACCGTACCCGTAGTGACGAAAGGTGAAGGTCAGGCACCGCAGCCCGATTTGGAAAAGGAGCTGGAGGTCTAATGGCTTTGTTTAAGAAAAAAAATGTCCCTCAGGACCCTACCGCAGTAGCGGAAGCCCAGCGCGTGCGTGAAGAGCAGGAAGTAGCCCAGGCATTCCAGAAGGGTGTAACCGCACTAAGGGATTTCATAGCTCCAAGCTCTATAGAATACAGTGGCACCCATTTTCAGATAGGCACCCGCTATGCCCGCACCTATTATGTCTATGGTTATCCGCGCCAACTCTCAACGGGGTGGATAAGCAGCCTGGTCAACCTGGACGAAATAATCGATCTAAGCCTTTATATCTATCCTGTGGAGAGTAAGATAGTGCTTGATAACCTGCGCAAAAAAGTCGCTCAATTGGAAGCTGGCATCCAGATAGATACCGAGAAAGGCCGGGTGCGCGACCCGGCCAAGCAGAGCGCCATACAGGATGCGGAAGAAATGCGCGACAAACTCCAGGTAGGCGAGGAAAGATTCTTCCGTTTAGGTATATATTTCACCGTCTACGGCGGGTCTATGGATGAGCTGGATTTTATTTCTCATAAGATTGAATCCATTCTGGGCCAGCAGCTGGTTTACTCCAAGCCCGCAAGTTCTCAGCAGGAACAGGGACTCAACAGCAATCTGCCCCAGTTCAGCGACCAGCTTCAAATACGGCGCAATATGAATACGGGCGCTATCAGTACCAGTTTTCCTTTTACCAGCGCCGACCTTAGCCAGGAAAACGGTATTCTTTACGGTATAAATATGCACAATTCCGGCCTAGTCATATTTGACAGGTTCACTTTGGAAAACGGTAATGCCGTAGTCTTCGCAAAGTCCGGTGCCGGCAAGAGCTTCGCCGTTAAGCTCGAAGCCCTCAGAAGCATGATGATGGGAACGGAGATATTCATAATCGACCCCGAAAACGAGTATGAAAGGATGTGCGAGGCAGTAGGCGGAGCATATGTCCGGCTAAGTTTGAATTCTGCTGCCCGGGTTAATCCGTTCGATCTGCCACAGGTAGTAGATACCGAAGAGGCTGACAACGCCCTTAGGAGCAACCTAATAACCCTGCATGGCTTGCTCAGGCTGATGATGGGCGGAGCGGCATCGCAGGCAAGCGGGGGAGCCGTATCGAGCTCGATGAACGCCTCGGAAGAAGCGGATTTGGACGCTGCCTTGATAGAAACTTATGCAAAAGTAGGTATAACCAACGACCCGCTTACCCATACCTCGGCTCCGCCTACCGTTAACGACCTCTATGACACACTGCTTCATATGGGCGGCAGCGGTCCGGCGCTGGCACAACGTCTGCGAAAATACACTTCCGGTACTTTTGCCGGGATATTCTCTCAACAGAGCAATATAAATATCAATAATCCTATGGTCGTATTCAACATCCGCGACCTCGAGGACGAACTCAGGCCTGTCGCTATGTATATAGTGCTTAACTACATCTGGAATAAGACCAAGAGCGACAAGAAAAAGCGCATACTGGTCATAGACGAGGCCTGGCAGCTGATGAAGTACGAGGATAGTGCCAACTTCATGTTCTCGCTTGCCAAAAGGGCCCGCAAATACAACCTCGGAATCACTACGATATCCCAGGACGTTGAAGACTTCATGGGCTCCAGGCTAGGGCGCGCCATAGTAGCAAACTCTTCCATGCAGTTACTACTCAAACAATCGCCATCCGCTGTGGATGTGCTTGCCGACGTGTTCAAGCTCACCAGCGAGGAAAGAAAACGATTAAGCAGTTTTCCTATAGGACAGGGATTATTCTTCGCCGGGCAGAATCACGTGCACCTGAACATCGTCGCAAGTCCGCAGGAACAAAGCCTGATCACAACCAATCCGGAGGAGTTAAAGCAACTGGAGGAAAGCGGGGAACTCGATGACCTGCAGGGAACCATAGACTTGGAGAACCGTTTGGCGCCAGGGTTATGAGGCTAAAAGAACATGGCAACGAAAACACCCGTTGATCCCAGAGACAGTCTGCATGGTGAGGATGAGGTAAAGCCGAGGTTCGGTCCCGGCAGTGACGATGCCGTAGCATCAGGCGACTCTTCAGACCCGAGAGGTCTTGATAACGCAGGGGCCGGCAAATCGTCCGACCCCAGAGGTGAAAAATCCATAGCCGCCGGTGACCTTGATGAAGCTGAAGGGCGCGGCGGCGTAGGCTCAAGGGGCGGCGTGGATTCGGCGGAAGCCGGCGCAACGGATCAGCTGGGGAAAGGCTTTACCGGCGGGGCAGCAATCGCAGGCGGACAGCTCGGCAGAGCCATGGCTCTCCTGGCCAGGAATAAGCGCAAAACCGCAGGTGGAGCTCTTGGCGGGTTTATAATAGCCTCTCTCTTATTGCTCTTCATGACTGCGCAGGGCCCGCTGGAGCTGGTGCATCTTGGCGAAATATTACAAAAAAACTTTAGAGGTCAGCAAAGCGCCTCGTCTTCAAGATTTAATAAACTTTTCCGGAATGGAGTATACCGCTTTGCAAAAACCGGAGAAGTAGGGGAAACACGAGTGGGCCGCTGGGGGAGCAAATATGTTCATCAAGCGCTTGATGAGCTGAAGGGCCAAGGTATCGAATTTAAGGAAAGAACCGCGCTTGGCAGATTTAAAGCAATTGAGATAGACACCGCTAATCCCGACTCCCCTTACTCGGGAATGTCGGACGGTGAAATAAGGGCTGATTTAAACTTGCCGGATAACCCCGAGCTGCTGCAAAGAGAGGGAAGCAAAGTTATCGTTAACGTGGAGCCGACAAGCGTAAAAAACCTAAAGCTTCAGCGCATGTTGTCAAAAACTCTTTTCAGATCTTTAGAAAAAGGTACGATTACGACCGCCATGCTCGTTAGGTGGTTTGGTAAGTTTTTTGGGATACCCGACATGTTTCACCCTATACATCGTAAAGCTGTCGCGTCGCTGGAAAAACTCATCCAAAAATTCGGTAACGAAGAAGGCAGCGTACAGGCAGAGGAGGAAAGAAGCCAGCCCAGGGAAGGCTTTATTAAAAATAAATTCGGTTCTGCCCAAGACAGCTTGAGAGACAAGCTTGGCGGCAAAGAAGACCTTTTGTCCAAAGGTCTTATAGCGACAGGTGTGATGTGCCTGGTAAGAGGGACGGCGGACGAGGTGGTCAAAGTTAATGAGGGAGTTGTCACAGCCTCTGAACTTAACGCGGTTGATAAGATTGCCGTGGGCTCACAGGTCGAATACGGCCAAGATATTTCTCTGGAGCAGGCAGGGGCTATAAAAAACAGCTTCAAAGACAAAAAGGGCCATACCATATGGGAAGGCAAGGCTTTAGACGCTACCGCTCATGACGGCAAGGGAACCGGAAAGGATATTCCTTCCGGCTACTCCCAGGCGTTTTCGCCGGCAACAACAGTGAAAAATATCAAGGATGCAATATCGCTTAAGGTACATACTCCTGCAGGTAATATCGACTTCGGCGGTCTAGCGTGCAGCACTCCCGGTTTAATAGCCCAGGCGGTTTTTAACCTGGCACTGCTTGTGGCCGCAGCACCCACGGACGGCGCGACACTGGCTGTTTATACGGGCGAGCAGGGTCTTTCCGCAGGAGCCTATGCGGGAGCGGCTTATTTCCTACAAAAAGTGTTTGTCAAACTTTTGGCAAGCGACGCCGTAGTGCCGGCCGTATCCCGCGGCCCCCTGGGAGGAAATATATTAGCTTATGGAGCCAGAGCCGCCGCAAATATGTCCGCCCGGGCCCGCGGGGGAGTCGAGCTTGCCGGCAGTTTTGCTACCGTGATGGATAAGGACCTTGAACAACAAGACCAAGCAGAATTTCAATCCAAGAGCCTTTTCGCCAGAATGTTTGATGTTAACGATTACAGGTCACTAGCATCTGTTTCAATAGACGGGATGAGCGGCAGCCCGGCCCAAGAGATATCAAGTATAGCAAGCAGCTTGACTAATTTCGGCGGGATGTTTTCAAAACTGTTTTCGTCGCTTATTCCTCAGGCCCACGCTGCTCAGCCCGATTATAAATGGGCATTCCCGCGCTACGGAATCCCTAACAGTATTTTAAACGACCCGGCTTTTCAGGACCCGTACGACAACGCCGATAAAGTCGCGAAGATACTGGATAAAAACGATGATTATATTGACAGGGCAGAAAGGTGTTTCGGCGTTGATATAGCAAAAGACTCGGGTGTTTGGGATGTAAAGATTACCGATAAAGACGTCAACCCTAATTCTGACGAATACATTGACTCTAATTGCGACCATACTGGGGACAAAAATTGGCGGAGAGTGATTTTGTTTGTTTTTGATACACGGCTCACCGATGCAGTAGCATGCTATGAAGGCGACGATGATGCATGCGACAGACAAGCCATTAATCCGGGTGAAAGTACGGGATCGGGGTCTTCTACGACCAGCGAAACCGCCGGAGAAACTTTTGACTCGAGTAAATTGTATGAATCTTCAGTAAGCATCGCTTGTGCGCCCGGAACCAAAGATTTAGGGGTACAAGATGGCTATCATGAAGGAAAGAAAATCAAAATAAGGGTCTGCGGCATTCTGGGTGTGCCGGAAACGGGAGGCACATCTTCGGTTCCGGGCGCAAACGGAAAGCTTGTGATGAACTCCCTTGTATCGGGAGCCGTAGTCAAAATGTTCAAAGACGCGAAAGATGCAGGGATAAGCCCTATAGAAGTGTCAGAAGGGTTCAGGACTATGGCTGAGCAAACTCACTTGTATGAATGCAAGCCCGGCTGCGGCGTCGGTAATAACCCCGTTGCCACACCTGGAACTTCTAATCACCAGATGGGGCTTGCTATGGATGTAGACGGGGCTATGCAAGCATGGATGATTGACCATGGGCAAAAATACGGCTTTAAATGGTTTGGACCGGGTGATTCCGTACACTTTTCACCGGATGGGAGTTAGATGAGAAAGTTTGTGCCATCGATATCCTTTGAAAGAATAGGCGTAGTACTAACCTTGATACTGTTTTGTTTTTCGCAGTCCACGGCTGTTGTTTCAGCTATTTCCACTGAGCAAAAAAGCGTTTATGACCGCAGTTCGCTTTACTATGATGTAGGCAGCTGTGCACCCGAAGAATCAGGATCCGACGGCGGCGCAACACCCTCGACTACCGGAGAGACCACGGGCCCGCCCAAAGCAGTTCAGAAAGTTGTGTGGAATGTGCTAACATCCGGCGGTATAGATGAGATACACACTGCCGCAATAATGGGTAGTATCGACAACGAGGGCGCATGGCACCCGATGAATGTCGGATACTTCCCCAATAACTTTGACGGCAAAGATCCTAGCGTACCAAAAGCAGTTAATGAAGGTTATGGACTGATAGGTTGGACCCCGGGTACTAATTTGTTAGAAGATATGAAAAAACTTGGCCTCAAGGACGAAAAACCATACACGGCCGAAACCCAGGCGAAAGTTATCGTAGGATACCTGCAAAAAGAAAATAAAACGGGCCGGTATTCAAACAGTGATGTGCGCGCGTTTTTAAATGCAAAGACACTAAGTGCGGCCTCCAAGGCCTGGATTGGAGGCCCTGGGTATGGGTTTGAAAGGCCTGCGGACAATGGGCCTAGTGCTCAACAAGAACGTCTGCAATCGGCCAAAGAGATGCTCCGCAAGTTCAAGGGCAGCACGGGTGTCGCGCCGGCAACTACTGCGACTGGCGGAGGGGGCGGTGTCTGTTGTTCAAGTTCGGGCGGCGGAAGCGCCTCAAGCGGTCCCGTTGTTTTGACGGGAAAAACGAATGCCGAAAAAATCTTTAATTATCTGATAGATTATGCAGATTTGACAGATAAACAGGCGGCAGGTGCCGTCGGAGCCATGATGCTTGAATCAGGCGGCAACACGCTGAATATCGACCCGACGGCAGAAAACCCCAGCTCACATGCTTATGGAATCGCACAGTGGCTAGGCAGTAGAAAAACCGGGCTTATAAATTTTGCCAATAAGCAAGAGGGCGACAAGTCAGACCTGGTAATCCAAGTCCAGTATCTAAAACAAGAGATGGAATCCAATATAAACGGCTACGTAAACAACGATTTTAAAAAACAAAGGAGCCTTTCGGACGCGGTTAAATATTGGACCGATAACTTTGAGGGTCTTTCGGGCGATGCAAGCCAGCAGCTATATAGCGATCGCATTACCAACGCCAGAATACTTTTAAATAGCGTTAATGGAGGCGACGCCAGTACCGGTGATTCTATATCGTCGACACCGGCGACCGCTTCCGGCAGCTGTTCTTGCCCAAGCCCGTCGGCCAGTGGAAAAACCGTAGTTATAGACCCCGGGCACGGACCGACCAAAACTACCGTCGATTCGGCCACAGGCCTTACTATGCAAGAAAGTGACAACCAGCCGGAGGGGCATGATGTGTGGCAGGTCGCAAATAAAATCAAAGATGACCTGTCAAAGGACGGCTATAACATAATATTAACCAAGAAAACAGAAGACGATAATGTTACTTTCAGACAACGGGCACAAGTAGCCGACAACAATAACGCTGCGCTTGCCTTGAGCATACACGGAGACTCGACCTTGCCCGACCCCGGCGAAATATTTGTCCAGAAAGTAGGATTATATAGAGGCTCAGGCAGCAACAAGACCGTTTTCAAGGATGATGAAGTAGCTAAAAAAAGCCAGCAATATGCCCAGGTATTCAAAGAGGAAAGACAAAAGGCAGAGGGCGGCAACATAGTAATAAAGGATAACTCTTTTAACGGGCGGGCGGGTCTGGAACCCGGCAATATCCCTATGGTACAGCTGTTTTCTAAAACTCCCTGGGTATATAACGAAAAGAAAATGCCTTTCAATAATGACAAATATGCAGAAGGCCTGGAAAACGGCATAAAGAAGGCTTTGGGCTCAGGCGGAGCCGATGAGCCTTCGGCCGGCGGCTGCACTGACGGCGCAGTTCCCGGAGATCTTCTGAAAACAGTTAAGAATTACGCCTGGCCTAATTATTCGGAAACAAAATCCGATCCCGTACCGGCATATAAAAGCGCTATCGATAAGGCCCAGAACCAAGGTCAATACGTAGGACAGATATATACTGATTGTGGAGGTTTTGTAACCAGGGCAATGATTGATTCGGGCTTTGAACCTAATTATAACTACGGCGGCAAGCTAAGCGACGGTGCAGGAAATACTGTGAATCAAGAGCAGTGGCTAAAAGCTAACTGGCAAAAAATAAGCGTGTCTGATACTAACGACTTGCAGCCGGGCGATGTAGCCATTTCAAATACTGTAGCGGACCATACATATATGTATGTGGGCCATATAGACGGATTTAACGGGGCTTTTGCCTCAGCCAGCCAAGGGTCCAGGGCGCCTATGGCAAGTAGCGCATGGCTTCTAACTTCTTTTGACTGGTATAGGAAAAAATAAGGCGATGGAAAAAATCAAACAAATTACTTCTGCACAGTGGCTCTTTTTAATAAGCCTGGCTGTGGTAATTTTCGTTGTTTACAACATAGTGCTGGCATTCACGCGCATAGGCGAAATAAAAACCGAGATAAATGTAGTCCCTCAAGATGCAAAAGTAACTATAAACGACAAGCCCTCTTCTAGCGGCAGCGTATACCTGGCTGCAGGGGAATACACTTTTTCTGCTGCGGCTGAAGGGTGGGAAACAGACACGCAAAAGATAAATATTAATAAAGATCGACACGAGGTTTATCTATTACCCGGCCCAACGTCCGAAGAAGCAAAAAACTGGCTAAAAAATAACCCTGATGTCCAAGCAGAAAGAGAGGCGTTTGGCGGGAAAAAATTTGATGCGCAAAACCAAAAAGCCGCGGAACAAAATCCCATATTGCAGTATTTGCCCTACACTTCCGAGTCCCCGCCCTTTACGATTAATTATGGCCCGTCAAAAGAACGCAAAGGTGATATATATTTACTTATAAATGATGCCTCGCCTAATGGCAGACAGGCCGCCCTTGACTGGATTAGGAGCCAGGGCCAAGACCCGACAGATATGCAAATTATTTTTGCGGGTTTCGATAATCCGCTTGGCAAAGGAGTAGAAAGATACTGATGAATAATAGAAAGCTTCTGCTATTCTTGTCGGGCCTAATCTTGATGGTTCTGGCCTGGTTTGGTATTAATTACTATCTTTCTCTTAGGGCTCTTACTATAAACTTTGAAAATATAAATTCCGTTTCTGTTTTTAGCGCCAAAAAATTGGATGATACAAGAAACGAAAAACCGGTGAAAATCATTAACGGCTCAGGCCAGGAAATAAAATTAAAAAAGGGCAGTTATATTTTGCAATATGATGCCAAAACCAACTACCGGGATTACTTTGTGAATATAAATTTAACCGACAAACACCAGGTTGTTAATTTGTCTCCGGAGTATTCAGACGAATACTTAAGCAGCTTGCTGGACGGTGAGCTAACAAGTATTAAAACAGCTATCTTAACAGAATATCCGAAGGTTAAGCGGCTTTATGAGATACAGAGGGGGAGGCTGTATAAAAAGGGTGACTGGTATGGGACAACTCTGACATACAAGGGAAGCTTTGAGGGCGCAAATTTATTTAGAACCGACACATTAAGGGTTGTTTTGGAGAAGAAAGATGGTAAATGGACCGTCAGAACCAACCCCCCCAATATTCTGCTGAGCAAGTATGATTATCCGGACATACCGATAGATATTCTTCGAAATGTGAACGGTCTGCCGACTAGTCCAGCGGGATGATTTGGCAGTCCTGCGAGAAGTTTTTCAGGATTATGTCGGCATCGGTGGTGGTTATTACGGTCTGATAATCTTTTAAAAATCTCGTGAGTGCCTTGCGGCGGGAATTATCCAGTTCACTGAAGACATCGTCTAACAATAGCAGGGGCTTATTTTTGGTTCTGTCTTCAAGCAGGCCCAGTTCAATTATTTTTAGCGTCAGGAGCAGGGTCCGTATTTCACCCCTCGAAGCAGCTGTGGATGCACTCCGGTCGTTTATCGTTACCGAGAAGTCCTCTCTGTGCGGTCCGCTGCCGGTGAACCCTCTGGCCCTGTCATTCTCGAAATCGGCTTCCAGTAACTTCAACAGGGAGGCGGAGTAGCTGTCAGGATTAAGTCTGGTTTCGTAGTTTGTTTTTATGGTCGATTCTTTGCCGGATATCTTTGAATAAACTTCGCTCAGCCGGGTTTTTATGCTGTCCAGGCTCGCCTTTCGCTGTTTCACTATGTTTTCCGCCAGCTCGCATAAGCGTATGTTCCATACGAAAAGCTGGCTATTGTCGATGTGCGGGTTTTTGAGCAGGGCGTTTCTCTGCGCCAGGGCGCGTTTATATCTGGAAAGTGTTGTCGTGTAGCTTTCATTGGTTTGGGAAGAGAAGGTGTCCAGATAGTCTCTTCTTGCCTGGGGCTCGCCGTGAAAGAGAAGCAGGTTGTTCGGTTCGAACAGTACGGCTGGCTGTCTTTGGCTGTAAGGGAGCCTTTTGTAAGGCTTGTCGCCTACTATGAATTCTATGTCCGGTCGATCCTTATTTTTCCGGTTAAGTTTTGCGCTCCGGGCAGCGTTTTTCGTATGTACATCTATGCGCGCCCATTCTTGTCCGTGTTTTATAAGATCATTCTTGCCCCTGTAAGAAGTGCCGTTCGAAACAAGCAGCAGGGATTCGATGAGGTTTGATTTTCCGGCACCGTTAGGGCCGACCACTATGGATACGCCGCCGTCCAACTCAAAGGATGAGTCTTTGTAGGACCTGTAGTTCTGAAGCCTTATGTCTGTAAACACCATGAGGTGTTGTCGTCCTCTAGCTTTTTAGAGGCATGATGACATGCAAATAGTTATCGTCGGCGCTGTCTTTTATTATGAATGGTTCCAGTTTTTCATTAAACCCTATAAATACCTCGTCACCGTCCAGTACGTTAAGGCCGTCCATGACATACCTGGAGTTCAGTGTTATTTCACCGTCACCCGTGGTTTTAGCGCTTGTCTTGGCTGAATTTTCTCCCAGCTGGGATGCTATGGAGTTTATGCTTATCTGCTTTTCTTTGCTGTCGATGTTGATTTTTACGCTTCCGGCCGTTTCCCGGGCAAACAAGCTGGATGTCTTGACTATATTAGATAGCTCGCCCTTAGATACGGTTGCGTACGTGTTGAACTTTTCCGGTATGAGCTTTTTGTATTTAGGAAATTTTCCCTCTATAAGGCGCGTTACCAGCTCTACATCGCCTTTCTTGAAAAGTATCTGCTGGTCGTCGCTTATAACTTCGACCCCTTCATCGCTGTCGTCTAAAAGCCTCAATAGGTCCTGTATGGCGCTGGCCGGTACCAGTACGTTCATCTCTTTTTTCAGGGGTATAAGTTTTTTCTCCGCAAGACGGTAGCTGTCGGTTGCTACGGCGTAGAGGTTTCCTTCCTCGGTATAGAAATTAACTCCTGTCAAAACCGGTCGTGCGTCGTCGTTGCTGGCCGCTACAACGACTTGCGAGAGGGCTTTTTTAAGTTCTTTGGAGGTTATTTCCCATTTGTTACCTTCTTTGATTTTTGGCATTACCGGGTAATCATCTGCCGGTATGCCGTTTATGACCGACTTGTGGTGCTCGGTTTCAATATGCAGCTTGGTATCTTCCAGTCTGATGTTTATCACCCCGCCCGGAAGACTCGAAATGAAGTCTTGGGTAAGCCGAGCCGGTACCGTTATGGAACCGCTTTCGCTTACTTTTGATCCGATGTAGTTAGTTATGGCTATATTAAGGTCGGTCGCTGCCACACAGACCCTATTGTCTACTGTTTTTATCAGCACGTTGGCCAGTATGGGCAGGGTATTCCTGGTTGTTGCGATGCGTGCTGCGTTATTCAAAGCGCGGCTTAGGTTTTCCTGTGTGACTTGAAGCTTCATATTACTAACAATCCTTTATTTAAATTAGTTTTAATATTAGTAGGCCTTGTGTAAAAGGTGGAAAACCCCGACCTGTAAGTGAAAAACCTTACACCGGGCACTGTGCAAACCGCCCCGGCTTGGTGTGGGTAAACCTGTTCAAAAGAAATCTTTCCCACAAGCTTTGTAAAAAAATTAACAGACGCTGGGTATAAAGCAGGAAGTTTCCACACGTTTGCCCACAACCCGTCCAAAGGCTGAGCACAGGCTTTAAACATGCAGCTTTTCCTTTATAGAGTTTATTGCGGCGCGCACATCAGGGTCGTAGGCCTGTTCTTTTTCTATTTTTTCTACCGAATGAATAGCCGTGGTATGGTCTTTTCGGCCCAGCTCGCGGGCTATCTTAGGGAAGCTCAGGTGCAGCTCGCTGCGGATTATATACATGGCTATCTGGCGGGGCACCACTATTTCCTTGTCGCGTTTAGGGCCTGTCAAATCCTCGGTACCAAGAGAGAAATATTTAGCCGTCTTCTCGACAACCTGTTTGGCCGTAAGGTGTCGCGGCCGGGTTTTTTGGCTGCCAAGCAGAGCCAAAGCTACCTCCAGCGACGGTTTGAGCTGACGCATCTCACAAAAAGCCACTATCTGATTCAAAACACCCTCAAGCTCCCTTATATTGTTCTGTACATAAGCCGCCAGGTGCTCTACCAGGTCGTGCGGCAACTCTATACCGTGCTGCTGGGCTTTTGACTGGATAATTACACACCGGGTTTCGAAGTCCGGTGCCTGCATATCAATAGCCATGCCCCACTCGAATCTTGAGCGTAGCCTGTCTGTCAAAGTGGGGATATCTTTCGGCCGTGTGTCGCTACTGATTATTATCTGTTTGTTAGCCTGGTGCAGGGCATTAAAAGTGTGAAAGAATTCTTCCTGAGTCTTTTCTTTACCGGCTATGAACTGTACATCATCAATTATGAGCACATCTGCACCCCTGTAATATCCGGCAAAATCAGTATTTTTCTTATAGCGTATAGCGTCTAAAAACTCCTGAACGAACTGCTCGGTGGTCACATACACCACCTTCGAAGCGTTTTTATTAGCTAAAAGAGCGTTGCCTACTGCCTGGATAAGGTGGGTTTTGCCAATCCCCACCCCGCCGTATAGGAAGAGAGGGTTATATTTAGCTCCCGGGCCCTGGGCTATTGCCTGGCAGGCGGCATAGGCCAGCTCGTTGCCGGAACCTACTATGAAGTTTTCAAAAGTGTACTTCTCGTTCAACCCATGCCTGTAAGAGTGGGTCAGGCTGCTGGATTTCTCGGCTCGCACCGCCTTATCCTCAGCTCCGATGCTGGAAAGCACCACTGGAATATCTTCTTCTACTCTGCGGTGCAGGGAAGAAGCCGGCAAAATCTTATATTCTACAGAAGCAGGCCTCAAACCGTTGTTTTCCAGGGTCTGTGTAATAAGCTCATTGAACTTACTTTCAAGCTGCTGCTTAATAAAAACATTCGGCGCGCCTACTACCACGACATCGTCATCCGCTTTTAGCAGACGGGTGTTTTTAAACCAGGTTGCGAAGTTGCCTGGTGAAACACTTAGCTCTATTTCACCCAGCACCGTTTGCCACAATGTAGCGGTATCCAAGACTTTTTTCATGCCCTCTTTTTCTTTCTATATGTCAACACACTATAGGGGACTTTCTATAAGTTTTCCACAGTAATTTTAATAACAATTTTGTTTTTATCAGAAACATGCACAACAGATTGATATTTATACACAGCTAAAATCCTTATCTGTTATTTTGTGGATAAAGTAGGACGGACGGTGGATAAAGGGAGCTGATTTTTGGCAATAATATTGTCAAAAGCACACTGAAATCAATAATGATTTGCGTATTTCTGATAATTTGATAAATTTACGAAGCTCGGCTAGTATTTACTAACGACAATACTAGAAAAATCCTTAAACAGCAAAGGGAAATATGCCTAAAAGAACTTACCAGCCCAAAAAGAGAAAACGCGCCCGAAACCACGGCTTCTTCAAAAGGATGGCTACAAAAGCCGGCCAAAAAGTCATCAAGCGGCGACGCCTGAAAGGCCGAAGCAAACTATCCGCCTGAAGCCCGAAGCTGTATGCTTGTAAGTAATGATTTCGCGCAAGAACCGCTTCAGAGGTCATAGGTCACTGGATATCGTCTACAAAAAAGGCAGGACTACAAAAGCCGGTCCTTTAAGCATGCGCTATCTGTCTTCGCAGCGAGGGGATTACCGGCTGGCTGTGGTAGTCAGCAAGAAGGTAAGCAAATCGGCGGTAAAAAGAAATCGTATCCGCCGCCGCGTCTTCGAGCTTTTCAGGAAAGAACATAAAGACCAGAACAAGCCTTTGTCTTATGACGTAATCATCTCCGTATTCAACGAAGAGGTTGCAAATATGTCCGCCGATAAACTGGCGAAAATATTCGACAAACTGCTTCAAAACGCACGACTGAAAAGCTAACAGGCTGTGTTAAAGTATTAGGTATCGTTCCCCGTTCGAGTGATGATAAGGCGCACAAAACGACTCGCGCCGTAAAAAGGGGAGCTTTTGACAATAACCAGGAGAAACTAGGTGTTTCAAACGTATATAGAACAGCCGGTTTTCAACCTGCTGGTTACCATTTACGGACTTATCCCGGGACATGACCTGGGCCTGTCGATAATCATTTTCACCGCGATTATCCGTATCGCACTTTGGCCTTTGGTAAAGCGCCAGCTTCACCAGGCGCGTGCCATGAAAAAGCTCCAGCCGAAGCTGAAAGAAATAAAAAAGGCTTCAAAAGGCGACCGGCAAAAAGAGGCGCGCCTGCAGATGGAGCTTTACAAAGAGCACGGTGTTAAGCCCTTTTCTACGATCGGCACGCTTATTATCCAGCTGCCTATATTCATCGCACTATATCAGTCCGTCAGGAAACTCATAGCCGACCCGGGCATACTTTTCAACATGTCCTACGGCTGGGTGCAGCACTTCAGCTTTATCGAGGGGCTTTCCCAGGATATTTCCAAATTCGATCATACGCTCTTCGGGGTGGTTGATCTTTCGCGCAAAGCGATAGAAACGGGCGGCTTTTATGCGCCCGCCCTGATAGTCGCCATCGCCGCCGCCATAGCCCAGTTTTATCAGAGCAAACTGATGATGGTCGACACAAAAGACGCGAAGAAACTGTCCGTAATCATGAAAGAAGCCGCATCCGGCAAGCAGACCGATCAATCCGACATAAGCGCCTCCATCAGCCGTATGATGATGTACTTCCTGCCTTTCGTAACCTTTATCTTTGCTATCAATATACCTTCCGCACTGTCGCTTTATATACTGACTACCAGTACTGTCGGCTACTTCCAGCAGGCATACGTGCTTAGGCAGGACGAAGAGGAGATGCATGAACTGGCAACCGAAGGAGAAAAAGCTGAAAAACCGGAAACCAAAACCAAAAAGAAAAAGGCCTCCCGTAAAAAAAGGAGGAAAAAATGAGCGAAGAAGACAACAAAAATACTAAGCCGGACGCAGAATCCATAGAAAAGTCCATACAGTATGCCAAAAAGTATCTTGAAGACCTTTTATCCTTCTTCGGCCTCAATACCGAGGTGTATGCTACCAACAGCGAGGATGAAGTCATAGAGCTTCAAGTGCCTTCCACGCACCTGAACGGCTTCCTCATCGGCCAGCGCGGCGAAACCATGCGCGGCTTCCAGTTCCTTACAAGTAACGCGCTTAAGAACAGCGGCCACTCTATGACCCGTGTCAACGTAGACATCGCAGAATACAAGAAACAGCGTGCAGACCGCTTGCGCGAGAAAGCCGAGGAATGGGTTAAAGAAGTTAAAGATTCCGGCAAGGCCAAAGACCTCAGGCCCATGAACTCGGCCGACAGGCGGGTCATTCATAAGCTGGCCGGCGAGCACGGCCTGGTTACGGAATCCGTAGGCGAAGGCAGAGACCGCCACATCGTCCTTAAACCGGGCGAAGAAACAGAGGACTAAGGACTAGTCTGCAGGACCGTTTCGGCGGTCTACCAGCTTAAATAGCCCTGCTAGTAGCAAAAGGGCGGCTATGATTATAGCTATGTTAAGCGGCGTCAATACGCCCTGGTCTTTGTTTCCTACGGTACTCACGCCAGTTGTCGTAGATGGCACCTGCGAAGTTGTTTGCGTATCCGTGCCCAGCACCTGCGTCTGGTTCAGTAAAGTAGTTGTATCCATACTATTGCCGAACAGGTCGGCATCTTGCCCCTGTACGTTAGCATTCGTCGCAGGTACACTGGCCGATTGGCTCTGTATTCCACCGCTGCTTTCCTGAGGTTGGGTATATGTAGAGTTTTGATTTTGCCCGTCATTCACTGGACTAATTATATCAGCCTCTTTACCTGCCAGTTACTAACTAGATTTAAATACTTAAAGAAGTGGCGATAGTTTTGAGGTCGTTTATGAGTGTGTCAACTGATGAGTCGGAGAAGTCTATTGTGCCAGG
>DASUKF010000018.1:0-3112 GCA_036278875.1 Saccharimonadales bacterium (SeqCode)
CCTGGAAAATCACCTGACTCAAGCACTCCTATTGCTATATCTATCTCAGGGAGCGCTCCTCCATATTGAAGCGCATGATAAGCCCTAAGTTCGCGCGGGCCGAACTTCACACCCGGCCTGGCTTCTTCAACTATCGGCAAAGTCAGCTCCAGCTCAGCGGCAATCAGGCCGAACGTTGAAAACTCGTCTTCAACACCTAGCGCCTTGCCGGTAATGAAATGGCCTGGAGGGAAGACTCTTTCACTCATAGACGAACAATTATCGCAGAATATTCCATCAATGAAAAATGCTTAAGCAATCAATTATAAACTTTTATCTTTCATGGTTTCGCTCTAAGCTTTTATGTATGGGCCTGGAGGATTATAAGAACAAGGAATCGGTGGTTTTGGTCTTTACCGGCAACGGCAAGGGCAAGACCAGCGCATCGCTCGGTCTTTTAGCCAGGGCGCTTGGCAGCCGCTGGAACGTCGCTTTCATCCAGTTCATAAAATATTGGGGAGTAGGCGAGCATGTCTTTATCCACGATATCCAGCCTTTGTTTAAAGACCAGCTGTATTTTCATAAAGGCGGCAAAGGCTTTTACGAGGCGGGAGACCTTTCCGCCGAGAACATCAGCGACAAGCAGCACAAAGAAGCCGCTAAAGAAACATATAAGGAGGCTCTGCGTGCGGCGAAAAGCGGCAAATACCAGCTTGTTGTCTGCGACGAGATAAACAACGCCGTTCATGACGGCCTGCTCACCGTAAGCGACTTGGAAAAACTTATAGACTCGAAACATAAAAAGACCAGCCTGTGCCTGACCGGCAGAAATTTTCCTAAGCAGCTGCTGGCGAAAGTGGATATTGCCACCGACATGACCAAAATTAAGCACCATTTTGACGAGAAATACCTTGCCAACCCCGGTATAGATTATTGACTTTTTCTCTATTTTTTTGTGTAATATAACTAATGGATGCCAATGGATTCGGCGGATTTCACGAGTTAGGTCCCGAAGGTGAAAACCTAGCTCCGCCGGGCAATTTGGATCTGGCTCTGCGTACAGCCAACTATTATCTGGGAGATGTCCGCTATCCCGAACACAACGAACGTATGCTTGAGCTGCATGACAAATTCGGAACCCGTACTCCCGGCATGGAAATGACGGTAGCCGTTCACGATTTGGTTGACCACGGACTGACGAATCCGGATAGCGAGGAAACGCATACAAGGGTACAAAAACTTATCTACGATTTGTGGGACCGGGTAAGCGACACCGGCCAGCTTTATTACGCCATCGGCTGCGCCTTAAGCCAGAGTCACATCGAAGAAAACGTAGTCGAAAACTGGCGTCAGACAGGAGAGGCAGGATATTCGGACAGGCCGAAGGAGGAAAGACATCAGCTGGCCGCGGCCATACATAAGGATGATTCCGTAGAAGTCGACGAAAAAGTCTTGAAATCGGCAGGCGTTTACGGGCTTGATACGTCTTCGATAAGAGAAGCCATGGAATCAGAGAACGTAGAAGGCTGGCTTAACGGCGGCGTAGAGCTTCTGGATAATATTACTCATCCGTCGCCCGACCCGAAAGCCGTATGGCGGGACTGTATAGAAGCATTAAGCTGCTATTATCCGGCGCTGGTATTCTTTGGCGCGAAGAAGCTGGCCACCGAGCTGCGCGGCAAAGCACTGGAATGGTTTTACGCCGATAAACCGGAATATAAGCAAGCCTGCGAGCGGCACCGGGTAGCATCGCGACATTTCAGATTGATTGAAGGAGTTTTTGAAGGAGCGCTGGAAGAAGCCTCGTCCCAGCTTGAAACCGAAAGACGGCAGGACGGGGTCGAGGGCAGAATCCCTAAGTTCAAAGGCCAGGTCAGCTTGTCGACATTTGAAGAAGAGGGCAGGCCAAAGACAATCGGCTCAACCGCCGCGAAATTACTCTCGCCAAGATACAAAGACAAAGAAGTAGAGATGCTGCCGGATGAAGTAGGCTTCAGAATTATCGTTCCGGACTATCTGGGAGAAGTAGCCCCTCTTTATCTGGGAGAAAGGATAAAAGATATAATATCCGAAAGGTACGCTCCCGGTTCAAACTCCGGTATTTCCATAGTCATGCGGCATCCTCATCCCACTGAACAGGCGGAGGAAGATTCCATAACCGGGGAGAAGAAGTCCGGAGAGAGCAGTTCCGAGTATAAAAGCTATCATGTCGTCTTCATGGCCGAAATCAATGGCGACACGGTGCCATTCGAGATACAGACCGTAACCCGCTCCCAGGAGTGGAAGCATACTCTGGGAGTTGCCAGCGAAGTCCTGCGCAAAACCGGAAGCCAGCCCTCTCCGGACAGGCTTCATGACATGGAGCATATAGGCAAAAGGCGGCAGCACCTGATAGACAAGACGTTCGCGCAGCAGCTTGTTCCCGGCTCCTTGATCGACATAACGAAAAACCTGCCGGACATGGGCTCCCCGGTTGACAGGACTTATAAGGTGGTAGAAGCAGACGGAATCAGAATGATGGTGCCTACCGAAGAACTGGCCGGTTTCATCAGCGATGAAATAGATACGGGCAAATTTGAAGGGGATATATTTCTTCCTCCGGCGGAATTAAATATTGAAGATTTTATGTGGACAATTTCCCGGCTTGACCCCAGTCTGGGGCAGAGTGAACAGATACAAGATGCTCTAAATATATTGATGAACCAGGAGCTACCATCCCGGCATAGCGGCGCACCGCAGCTGGAAGAGCACTTGCTGCCGACCGCGCTGCATGCGGCTCTTTTGGCCGCTAATTACATACGCAATTCCGATATTAAAGATTCAAGCCGGTTCTTATCGGATACCATAACCGTGGCGCTGCTTCATGACATCATAGAAGAAATAGAGGATGAGGAAGAAAAATTGCAGATGGAAATCAAGATCCGGGACATGTTCGGCGACAGAGTGGCAGACACCATCAACGCTCTTACTTCGCCGCAGGAAATCGAAGACCCGCACGAGCGGCGTACTGCATACGCGCTACAGGTTGAAAGCGATTGGATGGCGACTTTGGTCAAACTGTCCGACCGGGCACAGAACCATCTGACGGATTTGGTCTATCTGGCCGAGTCCGATCCGACCGATAAGCAAGTTC
>DASUKF010000019.1:0-14482 GCA_036278875.1 Saccharimonadales bacterium (SeqCode)
GGAGCTCTGCTTCTGAGCGACTGACCGGTGCAATGGTCGAAAAGGAGGGTTGATAATAATGACTGCTTATGCTAAAATAAAAGAGGTATTTCCAAAATACAAAAACAAAACAAAAATGAAAAATTCGGCAAAAAAAGACAAGCGGTATATATTCCTGCTCAGCAAAGAAGGCATATTGTCTTTGCTGGTCATCGCCGTGATGAGCTTCTTTACCGCCGGTTTTTCCCTGGTCAGCGCTGACAAATATCAGCAGCAGATCAATGCGCTTAGCCAGGACAACAGCAATAAACAAGCCAAGAATAATCAATTGGGCGTGCAGGCCTCAAATCTGAGCGATGCGATAAGCAAGCTCCAGTCTCAGATAGATGCCAAGCAGGCTATCATCTATAAGCATCAGCAAGAAGTTGAAAAACTTAAGAAAGAGATAGCAGCAGCCCAGAAAGAGCTGGATAAGCAGAGGAAAATACTGGGCGCAGATATAAAGGCTATGTACCTGGAAGGTGACATATCTACGCTCGAAATGCTGGCAACCAGCAAGAACCTGAGCGATTACTTCGACAAACAGCAATATAGGCGTTCGGTCCAGGAAAAGGTCAAGAATACCCTGGATAGGATTACACAGCTTAAACTGGACTTGAATACCAAGAAGAAAAAGACGGAAGAACTGATAGCCGAGCAGCAGCAGTTAAAGAATCAGCTGGTATCACAGCGTTCGGAGAAGGATCATCTGTTATCTCTGAATCAGAACCAGCGCGCTGCACTGGACAAAAGTATCAGGGCCAATAATGCCAAGATAGCCCAGTTGCGTGCCGCACAGGCCCTGGCTAACCGCCAGTTAAGCGCAGGCGGTGCAGTAGTCGCCGGAGACCCGGGCCACGGCGGATATCCGTCAGTATGGGCCAACGCACCTCAGGACTCAAGACTTGATAACTGGGGTATGTATAACCGCGAATGTGTAAGCTACACGGCCTGGAAGGTTTACCAGACTTTCGGTTTCATGCCTTACTGGGGCGGTCGCGGCAATGCGAACGAATGGCCAGGTGATGCGCGCTCAGCAGGTATACCTACCGGCTCGACACCACGCGTGCATTCGGTGGCCATATGGAACGTAGGCTACTTCGGCCACGCCATGTGGGTAGAAGCCGTCAACGGTGACGGCAGCCTATGGGTCAGCCAGTACAACTACGATTACCACGGACATTACAGCGAGATGCGTGTCAGCGCCTCCATGGCCGCCAATCTTACTTATATATACTTCCGCTAACCGGCGCTTGCCAGCCAGAAGCGAATTCATGTTTGTTTCAGGTTAAATAATGTACAATGGTTAAGTTAATGACTGGGAAGACAAATACCAAATTCATCCGCAATCTGATCATATTGATACTTATATTCGCAGCAGGCGTATTGGTAGGCGGTAAAAACCCCGGGATTTTAGATAATCTGGATTCTAACCGCACAACTCAGAACAGCAGTCTGCCAAATAGGCTGGATTATTCGGGTGTCGAGGAAGTCTACTCCAAACTGAGGGCAAACTTTGACGGCCAGCTGGACCAGAAAAAACTTGAAGACGGTCTGAAGCAGGGCTTGGTCAATGCCGCAGGCGACCCTTACACCGAATACCTGAACGCTCAGGACACCAAAGATTTCAATGATGAACTAAACGGTACGTTCGAAGGTATCGGCGCCGAACTGGGCAAAAAAGACCAGTCTATAGTGATAGTTTCGCCCATCGCCGGTTTTCCGGCGGCCAAGGCCGGCCTGAAGCCGAAAGACGTCATATCCGATATAAACGGCCAAAGTGCGTTCGACATAAGCATCAGCGAGGCCGTGCAGAAGATACGCGGCCCCAAAGGTTCCAAGGTGAAGCTGGGCGTCATAAGAGACGGCAAGAAATTGGAGTTCAGCATAACCAGAGCTAAGATAACCGTGCCCAGCGTCAGCGAAAAAGTGGTTGGCGGCGTAGGCGTGATAAAGATAATCCGTTTCGGCGACGACACGGTAAATCTGGCTCGTAAATATGCGAATGATTTAAACTCCAAACATGTCAAAGGAGTAGTTCTGGACCTGCGCGGCAATCCGGGCGGTCTCTTGGACGCGGCAGTAGGCGTATCCAGCCTATGGCTCGATAAAGGCGATACGGTGCTCCAGGAAAAACGCGGCGGTATCGTTGAAAAGACTTATTTCGCCGAAGGTAATCCGGTCCTAGGCGGCATTCCCACAGTGGTTCTTATAGACGCGGGCAGCGCCAGTGCCAGCGAGATTACCGCCGGCGCATTGCATGATAACGGCGTCGCAACCTTGATAGGAACGAAAAGCTACGGCAAGGGAAGCGTACAGGAAGTTTTGAACCTGGATGACGGCGGGGAACTGAAGGTTACGGTAGCCCGCTGGTATACGCCAAAGGGCCGCAATATAGACAAAGAAGGCATAAAACCGGATAAAACTGTTAAATTTACACAAGCCGACTCAAAGGCCGGCCGCGACCCGCAGCAGGACGCCGCCATCCAAAACCTGAAATAGACCTTGAATTTTTCTAGATTTCAACAGATGTGTGATAATATAGTTGGATAATTGTTAAGGGGGAGCGATTAGACAGTAGTGGCTAAGTCTACAAAATATATTTTTGTGACAGGTGGCGTCCTTTCCGGTCTAGGCAAGGGTATCACCGCCGCCTCTATCGCCAACCTCTTAAAAGCCCGCGGACTGCGGGTAAATATACAAAAATGCGACCCGTATCTGAATGTCGACGCCGGCACACTGAATCCACGTGAGCACGGCGAAGTTTTCGTTACCAAGGACGGTGCCGAAACTGACTTGGACCTGGGACATTATGAGCGTTTCATAGACGAAGAATTGACCCAATCCAGCAGCCTGATGAGCGGCCGGGTGCTTCTGCAGGTCATACAAGATGAAAGAGCAGGGAAATATTCCGGCGAGGACGTGCAGATAATTCCTCACTTAACAGGGGCGATACAGAAGTATATCCAGGCCGCCGGCAAAGATTTTGACGTTCATATAGTAGAGATAGGCGGCACGGTAGGCGACTACGAAGGCCTGAGTTTCATAGAGGCAATAAGGGAACTGGGCCACCGCGTGGGTCTGGAAAACTGCCTGTACGTCCATGTGGTTTATATGCCATACCTGGGCGCCAGTCAGGAGTTCAAGACCAAACCGGCACAGAATTCCGTGCGCGAACTGCGCGGCTTGGGCGTAGCGCCTAACATCTTGGTAGCCCGCAGCGAAAAGGTTCCGCCGGAGTCGGTAAAGAACAAACTGAGCCTGTTTTGCGGCGTGGATACGGATTCAATAGCTCTTCTTCCCAATGCGCCGAGTATTTACGGCGTACCTCTGGAGCTGGAAGATACCAATGTAGCCGATGTAATAGCCAGAAAACTCGGTCTGAAGGTCAAAAAGCCGAATCTGAAAGACTGGCGCGAAGTAGTAAAGATGACTACCAAGGATTTTCCGACCAAGGCTACAGTAGGCGTCGTTGCCAAATATCTGGACAACCAGGATACGTATATGAGTGTGTTCGAGGCGCTCAAATCAGCCGCCTGGAGCAACCAGGTAAACATAGATATCCGCTGGATAGATTCGGAAAAGCTGGAAGAAAACAACGCCGATGTCGCTGAAGCGGTGAAAGGTTGCGATGGCATAGTGGTACCGGGAGGTTTCGGAACCCGCGGTCTGGAGGGCAAGATAAAGGCGGCGCAGTATGCGCTTAAAGAGAAATTCCCCTATCTGGGTCTTTGCCTGGGTCTACAGATGGCAGTGATAGCCGCGGCGAGAAGCGGCGGTATAGCCGACGCTACCAGCACCGAACTGGACGCCACGGCCGCCAACCGGGTGATATCCACCATGGACGGCCAGAAAGGCAAAGAACTGACCGGAGGCACCATGCGTCTGGGCGATTACCCCTGCCAGATCGAACCGAAAAGCCTGGTCGGCAGACTCTACGGAGAGAAAAAGATACTGGAAAGACACCGCCACCGCTACGAATGCAACAATGCATACCGTGAGTTTTATGAATCATGGGGAATCCGCGCCGTAGGTACCAGTCCCGACGGCAAGCTGGTAGAAATAATCGAGGGAATAAATCACCCTTATTTCGTCGCCAGCCAGTTCCACCCGGAGTTCAAGTCGCGCCCGAACCGGCCGCATCCGCTATTCAACGGTTTCATACAGGCAATAAAGAAACAAAAAGCATAAGATTCTTGTAAATAAGCAGTTATTTATTTAGTATTACTATAGTGAGCGACGCAAGCCAAAAAACAATACTACTGGTCGAAGACGATGACAGACTGGCCGATGTTTACGAAACGCGGCTTCAGGCTGAAGGTTTCAAAACTCAGCGTGTAGCTAACGGCGAAGACGCGCTGGCTACTGCCATGCAGATAAAGCCCGATCTTATCCTACTTGATGTGATGATGCCGAAGGTCAGCGGCTTCGACGTACTCGATATCCTGCGCAATACGCCGGAAACTACTAACGTCAAAATAATCATGCTTACGGCATTGAGCCAGGACACTGACCGTGACAGGGCGAAGTCACTCGGGGTAGACGACTACCTTATCAAGTCCCAGGTTGTAATAGCAGACGTAGTCCAGAAGATAAAAGAACACCTGGACCTGGTTTAAAAAGCTTAATTAAACTACGCTGACTTCCGTACGTCGGATAGATCGCCCGGAGAAGCTCTTATAATTACGTGACTTAAACTGTACTACGCCGTCTTTTGCGGCATGTATGGTGAAGTTGCGGCTCATCTTAGTGCCGGCACCTGCGCGCTTGGTCATGCCTATCTGGCGTATTATAACCTGGCCGGTCTTTGCCTGCTGGCCGCCGGATATCTTGACCCCCAGCCGCTGTCCGGGACTGTCATGGTTATTCTTGCTGGAACCGCCTGCTTTAACTTTGGACATTTATTGTCATTTCCTTTCGATTACGATGAGTTCACGCGCTACGACCTGGTCCGGCCGGTGATAGATGAGTTTTTCATCTTTAGCGTGAACGAAGCTCAAACGATTGTAACCCAAATCATCTAATTTATCAAGGGTGGGGACGTGTCTGAAGCCGCTTTTAATCTTCCAGGCAGGGACGGCCAGGCACAGGCGGAAGCCCGATTTTGTTTGTTTCGCCGCGTTTTTCAAGAATTTTTCCAGAACTTCATCGCACTCCCTGATTATCTGTTCCAGCAAATTCGGTTTAGGTATGGTAGACAAGGGTTTTCCTAAGTAAATCTCACTGGCTATGCACCCGGGATTATCCAGCTTCACCTTTGTTGCATTGGCTGCGGAAACGGAATAGTTCTTGCTTGGATTAACAGCCCCGGGGCAGATATTGCGGCCTTGTGCCACCAGCCAGGAAAGATTTTCTTCGCTGTATTCCACCATGCGCGGATCGATATCGGAGCCGAGCGTGTCATATCCCATCAGCATCGCTTCCTGCAGGATTACGCCCGTACCGCAAAAAGGATCATATACGCTATCCACGTTTTGCCCGCCGGCAGCCAGGTTGATGATTATCTGGGCAAGCTTGGGCGGCAGCATGCCTACGCGCGCATCGCGCTTCGGCCGTGCCTGGTCGCGGGCGGCGTATGCTTCTATATCCTGCACGGCTATGCTTTGCGCTATGACGGTCTTATTGCCGTCGCGCACAAAAACGAGCTCCCAGCCCAGTTTTTGAGTAAGTCCGTTATGTAGGACCTGCGCGGCGTTCAAATCCGGTTTTTTATTCGGCACCAGACGTACCGGCCTGCCGGTGTTTCGGATGGCCTTTTTCAGCTCCAGCCCGCTAGCCTGCAGGCGTCTGATGTTCACATTAAGTCCATAGGTGCTCAGGCCTATGGTCAGCTTGCCGGCGTCCATATTCTGCGCATGCTCCGGCGCTGCCGTTAACAGGAATTGTTCAACCTCCTGCCACTCGGTAGTAGGAAGAACGGTCAGGACTTTGCAGAATTTGACCATGCCGCCCAGGCGGAAGAAATTTATTTCAACCGGATTAATATTCACTATGGTTGCATGCACGCCGGCGGGACGTATCTTTTTTGCTCCATATAAACTTTCCAGTTCGGCGCGCCCCAGCTCCGGTTGCCGGCCGTGTACTACAAGAGTTTCCATTATCTATACAGTATATGTCATAAGGCGGCCTTTACCTTTTCATTCCTTCCGCAAAAGGTAGCAAAGCGGCCAGCCGGACCTGTGGGTACGGCCGCACGTCTCAGGGAAGAGTCATATAGCCGACCCTTCGGTCGTTCTCGGATATAACAACAGGTGGTGGTAATTGGTAGTCTGGTTGTTCCTTTCTCGCTGCCATATAAATAAGTTACACGCTATGTATTTACCGTACTGTTAGATTTCTCACGAAATTATAATTATGCTTGTTAACTGCTCGTTTAAATGATATAAATATTGCAAATGTCTAAATTTGAATTCGGACCTTGTGATCCGAGCGAGTATTTGGGTGGCATGGAAGGCAGGCTTCGAAGGCCTCCTGAACTTGCCGCAAGTCCGCAGACCCATACCTGGGTAGACGTCCACAGAGACGGGGCTTCTATGCTCGCCGCCCGTATACATGATGTGGACCCGCGGCATGCGGCATCCGGGCTTTATGTAGTTAAGTTCACGATTTTCATAGACAGGGAACAGTTGAAAGGCATCAATGGCCATGCACTGTTCGATGACGGCATGTATTTACACGAAGTAGGGGAAAAGGAAGCACTGCTTATACCGCGGCAGCACGGCGTAGCATCTACACCTATAGAAGGCTACTTCAGAAAAACCAAGGGCAGTTCGGAATCCGCCGGAATGGTTGCTGTCGCTCAGGCTGCACAGCTTCCGGAAATAGACCTTAGCATACCGCAATTAGCGGATGATGTCGGTGGAGACCACTCTTTGGAACGGGCCCGGGAACCTGTGCTTGTTTAATGATTTTGGCCGCCGTTTTTTGATTTTTCTTTCAAAAATCGTCCGGCCGGACATATTTTGCAATTTTTTTATACGGTGCGAACAGCTGTTGATTAATTGTCCGTTTTATCCTAATATTCGTTAATCATGCGTTTTCCGCCTACGGCCATACCGGCCGAAGAAATATCGGGGGAGTTACTGCCCAGGCTTAATCCCAATTATTGGGACGGCCACGTATTGGGCGATGATTCCGGCGAAAAGCCCGAGGCTCCTGTCAGTACCGTGTCGCAGGTCGACGCCATGTATGCGCTTGAAGCGGCTCTGAAATGGGGCAGTGCGGACGGCTCGCTCAAGTTTTTTGAAGAAGGGGACGCGTTCGGTTCCGGCGACACCTTTGTCAGCGAAGAGAACGAGCCGGGCACGGTGGTCATGCTTAACAAAGAAGAGCTTTTCCGGGCCCGCCGGGCAGGCCCATATGCCGACATGACCTGGTTTCTGCGGGGTGATATGCCCGAACCGCCAAGTTCCCTGGATATAGACTTTTCCCAAATGAGCCTTTTTCGTTCGGAAGGCGACGATGTCGAGGATGCAGGCATAATCTATTACAACGCCGTGCGTCTGGGCATAGTCGCGCCCGACCACGAAGGACATAGCAGGCTGTACAGCGTTTCTCATTCCTGTGCCAACAGGGATTTTTGGAGTGATGACCAAGTCGTTTTGGGCGCCGTCGGCAACCTTGTACGCGGTGGCCGGACTCTGCTAGGCAGGCGGGTTACAAGCGTGGTAGAGCCGGAACCGCTCACCGTAGGCGAAGTCAGACACTACAGTGGCAGGCGGCCGGAAGATGAACGGCTGGAGCGGGTGAACATACTGGTCGCAACGGCTATGCCGCAGACCTTAGAGGCTCCCGAACTCATTGCTGAAGCCATAGCATCTTAAGCCAAATAACGCTATAAAATTTTTCATAAAAGTCCCGAATTCCGGGATATAAAATATCTCCATGCCTGTTAAAGTAGAGCTTCAAGCGGGGTCTCCCGAGAGATTGTCATTAAAACATATACGCCCCGGGGAGGATCCGTTCGCGCTCCATGACTATACTTCTACCCCCGGTGTGGTAATAGTGGCTGCCTGCAGGGAGAGGAACAGATGCGGCGAGATTTATCATATTCCCGGCGAGCAGATGGATGCTTTCCCGGATTCCGAGGGAGTTCCGCCCCAGCTTTTGAATGATGATAATCTGCATCTTAGCATCGAGCCGGGAAGGAACTATGAGAGGGCGGTCGCTTTGCCTGGGGGCGATGATATAGTGCGCTTCATATTTACGCATTTCAGATAGAAAATGCTAATGTTATTTTATGAGGCTCAGGCACAAGATTGCCATTTTTACCGACAAATATCCGCTTATCGGACCGCTGGTGTGGATTCTTTCCGTACAGTATTTCATAACCCAGTTTATTGTCGCCGCGGCTTGGGATTCGGGCTACAGCTGGAGGTACAACGTCATCAGCGACCTGGGGAATACCGTGTGCGGTCAATATTCCGGACGCTTCGTATGCTCGCCGGACAATTTTTTGATGAACCTTTCCTTTGTCATGCTCGGTTTGACCATGGCTTCCGGTTCACTTCTTATTTACCAGGAGTTCAAAGAAAGCCGGGCATCCTTCATAGGCTTCAGTCTTATGGCGCTGGCCGGTTTCGGCACCGTATTGGTCGGCTTATTTCCGGAAAACACTGTCAAAGCCATGCATGCCTTCGGCGCGTTCCTGGCTCTGTTCGTCGGCAATGTCAGCCTGGTCATATTGGCGCTGGCTCTGAGGCGTGTCAGGAAATCTTTTCGCGCTTACACGCTTCTGTCGGGGGTGGTTTCGATATTAGCTTTTATCTTATTCATTTCCGGTACTTACTTAGGCGTGGGGCAGGGCGGTATGGAACGGATAGTATCCTACCCCCAGACCCTCTGGCTGATTCTCTTTGGCATCTACATGACCCATTCGCACTTCCGCAATAGAAAAACCCCTTAAAAAATGCTAAGACAGACCTATATCTAAAAAGTAGTTGACTAAAATATCGGATATATCCTATAATTTATATATGGGTGAATTGAAAGTCGAGTTCTATGAAAGACCTTCTGGCCGGATGCCTACTAAAAAAGCTCTTGAGAAGATACAAAGGACATCCCGGGAGCTATACGAGGCTACCCTAGAGGCTGTGCTGGAACTAGTAGATATCGAAACCCTATCAAGCAACAAGGTGGAGAAGGTAGGCCAAAAGCTATGGTGTCTTAGGATAAGATGCAATAAGGCGTGGTCACGTATCTTCTTCACTATAAAAAACGGAATCGTTTGGCTTCTGAATGGATTTGTCAAAAAATCCAATAGAATACCAAAGCGCGACCTAAAGACAGCTATTATTTTAACTAAGGAGGTGCAATATGTTGGGTAAAAAATTAACAGAATACCTAAAGCAGGCCAATGAAAGTAATCCCGGCCTAAAAAAAGGTATGCGGTATTTCAGGCTAATGTTTCGTATATCAGAAGAAATACAGACAATGAGAAAATCGGTTGGCCTAACCCAAAAACAACTTGCGTCACTGCTTAATACCACCCAGTCAACAGTAGCGAGTTGGGAAATTCCTGGATATGATGGTTACACTGTCAAAAAACTTTTTAGTATTTCAGAAGAACTGGGGTATACGGTCAATGTGATATTTTATCAGGTTCCAACAGTTACCGAACAGACCCCATCTGATTGGTTCATTGATGGAATCAATCAGGAAATGTACACGCGAAAAATGAGTTCAGAAAATAATAATATATACACGCTAAACAAACTAACTACTATAGAAGGGAATTTAGAGCATGGTGAAACATATATGGTCAATACTGTGTAGAGAAAGTATTGTCGACGCAGATACAAATAATATAAGTGCTAACCAATTATATGAAACATTGCAATTTAACGTAACGGTTGATAAGGCAGAATATGAAAAAAAGAAGAAGCTAGCGGGGCAGTTTAATTTTGAGATAGTTAGCTTATTGTATAGAGATAAACCCGGTAAGATTGAAGAATTAGATATCGAATTAGATATATTGGATCCTAAGGATGAAAAATTAGGGACTGCATTATCAAAAATAGAGTTTAAGGAAAAATATAAAAGAGTCCGTAATCGAATTAAATTTTCTACAATTGCTCTAACTTCGTCTGGTACCTACTATTTTAAAGTCTATATTAAGAAAAATAATAAGAGGGAACTAGTTGTAGCCATTCCAATAGACATACAGCTAACGGTTAACGGTAAAAAAGTTTAATTATGGATAGTAATAAACAAAAACATCTGGAGCTTATTCAACAAGTCATTAGTAGAATGGGTGGTAACTTATTCTATCTTCGCGGGTGGTCCATAACCCTAGCCGCAGGATTGCTAGCCTTGCTGTCACGACAGGATAATCCTGATACCTCCCCTTTAATAATACTGGCAATTGTTTTAGTTTTATTTTGGATTTATGACGGTTATTTTTTGTCAATGGAACGGAAATACCGAGATTTATACAATAAGGTAAGAATACTCCCAGACAGTAAAATTGATTTTTCTATGAGTATTAAAGAATTCAATAAGTTTAAAACTAATTCATTACTCTTTTGTGTGTTTTCCAAAACAATTGCTCCGTTCTATATGTTTCTACTTGGAGTAGTGATTTATTTAGTAAATAAGGGCGGATAGATAATGAGTTTAACAACGTCAAGAAAAATATTTCTGAGCTATAAGTACAGAGACACAAATGTTCAAGAGTTAAGTGAATATCTGCCAGACGAAGATACTGACTATATGCACACACCACGACATTACGTAGACTACATAATTGATTTAATCGGCAGTGATCACATATATAAAGGTGAAAAAAGCGATGATGATGCAAGTCATCTATCTGATGACAGCATAGACTCTCGTCTCAAAGCTAAGATCTTTGATAGCTCAATAACATTAGTACTGTTGTCCCCTAATATGTGGGAAAAAAATAAGCTAATTAAGAATCAGTGGATACCTCAAGAAATCTCATATTCATTACGAACTAAAACTCGGAACGGTGTGGTCAGTAAACATAACGGAATACTTGCTGTAGCTTTGCCTGATTACTATGGAAGTTATGACTATGCAGTAATTAAAAAACCTTGCGGAGTCACCCAGTGGCAGACTTACAGTTACTTTCCAATAATTGGTAACAATATGTTTAACCGGAAAATAAAAAACCAAGAACCATGTAGCGGCTGTTTTAGTAATCATCATTATGGTTATAACCATTCATATATACACCCAGTTAAGTGGGATGATTTTATAATAAATCATAATCTTTTTATTGATCTTGTTGCTGGCCATAGAGATAACATTGATAACTTTGAAGTAGTAAAATCCTTATAAGATGTTAAATTCAAAAACCCCTTAAAAAATGCTATTCTAATGTTTATTATGGGTAGAAAAAAACAGAAAATACTTAAACTTGGAGAGTTCTTTTCTGGTCCCGGCGGTCTAGCTTTAGGAGCTATTAAATCATCTAGTTTGAGTAATGAAATATTACTTAAAATACAGTCTGAATGGGCAAATGATTTCGATGAAGATTCTTGTAAGACTTATGCTCTAAATATTGAAGGAAGTATGGATTCAGAAAATATAATATGTTCGGATGTTAGCAAAGTTGATGTAGCTAAACTCAGACCTATAGATATATTTGCCTATGGTTTTCCATGCAATGATTTTTCAGTAGTAGGAGAAAGACTTGGTTTTAATGGGAAATTTGGTCCTCTCTATTCATACGGGATTAAAGTTATAAATCATCATAAGCCGTCAGTTTTTGTTGCCGAAAATGTTGGTGGAATAAATTCGGCAAATCAGGGTAAGGCCTTTGAGAAAATCCTTCATGATTTAGAAAATTCCGGTAACGGCTATAATCTCACAGTTCATTTATATAAAAGCCAAGACTATGGAGTTCCACAAACAAGACATAGGTATGTAATTGTTGGTATAGATAAAAAGTTAAACAAAGTTTTTAATGTGCCGGCACCCACTCATGCTGGCAATCCAGTGACTGCTAAAGAAGCACTAAGTGATATACCAGATGAGGCTTTTAACCATGAGCTACCCTCAATGTCTGAAGTTGTCAGGGAGAGATTAATGCATATTAAACCAGGTGAAAATGTTTGGACGGCTGATTTGCCGGAACATTTAAAGCTTAATGTAAAATCAGCTAAGCTTTCGCAAATATATAAAAGACTGCATCCGGACAAGCCCTCGTATACTATCACAGGAAGTGGCGGCGGCGGGACGCACGGTTATCATCATATTGAACCACGTCCGCTTACGAACCGAGAAAGAGCGAGAATACAAACATTTCCTGATGAGTTTAAATTCATTGGCAATTATTCAAGTGTACGCAAACAAATAGGAATGGCAGTACCGGTTAAGCTCTCGCAAATTATCTTTACTGCCATCCTTGACACACTTAATGGTCGAAGTTATCCATCTATAAAAGCGAACTATGTGCTAAAATCTCCAACAAGTAAGAGACTTAGACAAGTAGCTTTAATATGACAAAGGCAGAAATAAAGGCATTAATTCAAGAATTTGCAGATGCTAAATCCGGTACTGTAAAGATAGAACCAAGAATCCTTGCAGGAATAATTGAAAAAGCAATATCTGGAAAAGAAGTTAATGAAGATAAGCTTAAAAATTCTATAAGTGAGTGGTTTAACAGTAGGTTTTCAAAAAGACTCGTATATATAGACGAAAAAGGCTATGCACAAATGTGCATTGACGCACTAAAAATCCTTAAAACCACGGCGGCGACTGACTATGGCTCAAGCCGGCAAAGAGACTTGGGACAATTGTGGGGAGACATGACTCGAGGCTATCTTGCTGAATATGCTCTAGCTAAATTTTTAAAAGAAAACTGGAATATAGAAGTTGAGCTTGGTCATGAGGTTGGTGAACTCTTAGACTATTTACCATCTGATATACATACAGTACGAAAACTAGGCGAACAGAAACGAAAGCCTAATATACAGGTGGGCATTAAAGGTTCAAAATGGAACGGTATATGGCTGGATATACCTGGAGCTCAGTTTAATCACTCTGATGTCCATGTATTTGTAAAAGTTGGAACTGCAAGAGACCATCTTTTTGCATATTTTAAACATATTTCAGTATTCAAAGACAAAATATTGAAAAAGGGCGTAGAAGTTGGTTCCATCAGTGATGAAGAAGCTGGTATTCTCTATGACAATTTGCCGACATTTGAAGATGTCCCCGCATATATAGCTGGCTTTGCAATTAAAGATAAAAAATATGAACCATTAAGTTACGGGGGAAAGAAGGGTAGAACTCGTTTTATTATTGATGAATGGAATGGCCCTATATTCGCTGGTGATTCAGAGAATATCAAACAAAAAGAAGCCATATCCGGCAAAGTTGAATTTGAAGGCATAGGCCGTTTCTCGCACGAGAGCGGCTATTTATTCAATACTGGCAGTCTTTTGTGGAAAGATTCTGACTGGAAAAAATATATTATAGATAAACTTTAACCAAGATTCATTAGTATAAAATATATTCATGGCGGATGTGTTTAGTGTCAAAAAACGTAGTGAAATTATGTCTCGTATTCGTTCCAAAGATACAGTTGCGGAGCGTATAGTTTTTAAATATTTAAGACAACATAAAATTTATTTTCAGAAGCACTATAGCAAAGTTCCAGGCAAACCAGATGTGGCATTGCCGCGTAAAAAGAAGGCAGTATTTGTTGATGGGGATTTTTGGCATGGCAGGGATTATAAGAGATTATTCAGAACAAGGCCCAAAAGTGATTATTGGATTGGAAAAATTAAATACAATATGGAAAGAGACTTAAAAAATCGAAAATTTTTAAAGGATAATGACTGGCAGATTTTAACTGTTTGGGAGACTGATATAAAGAGAAAAAAGACCCAGAATGAAGAATTGGAAAAAATAGCGAAATTCCTTAAAACCTGACCGGTAAATCAGGATAGCCCTTCCAAGTTCTTCGCTTATGCTTGCGTAAATACAAGTTAATAAAAGATAATATATTCTCTGAATAACAGATATGAGTAATCCGGAAATAGACGCCAGAGTTGTGAAGTGGGCTTTTGACGGGTATTTGCCTTATGGCAGTTACCCCGAAGCTGTCGTAGAAGATATGAACGAAGGTTCTTCTGAACATATGGAAGAAACGGTAGCTTTAAGCCATTTTTATACCCGTAGCAAAAAGGGTGATTTGCGCATGTGCGAGTTCTCGCCGGAGGATATAGTCCAGGGAGAATTCAGAAGGTTCGAACTGACCGAAAATGGTCTGCACCTGCCGGTGGGCATAAGAATGAATGTTAATCTGGTCCCCGGGAGCAGTCCGGGCATAACAAGGGAAGAAGTCGTGCCGTTATGGAGCGAGCGCGCAGAATCTCTAAGAATACCTAACTTTGACTACCGCCGGACAGGCGGATCAATCTGGAAAAAGGTTCTGGAGAGCAGAATGCGAATGCGCCTTTAAAGAAGTACGACGGGGTAGGGGCCCCAGCCG
>DASUKF010000020.1:0-35059 GCA_036278875.1 Saccharimonadales bacterium (SeqCode)
CGGCCTAATAAAGCCAGGGTCATAAGCACCGTGAAGCAGAGATAAAATACACCCGTTCCGTGAGCTTCATATTTTCGGGCTAATATAAAATCAAATAAGAATTGAAGTCCTGTGGTCAGTCCAAGTATGACGATGGCCCAAAAGGAATGGTGAAGCAGCTCGATAAAATTCTTATCGCCTGTAGAAGCTATTTTTCGTATCTTTTTATGTACCACTTACTTGTCTTTATTTTGAATTTCAAGTCTCTTAACTCTTTCCAGAGTATCTTCAGTCAAAATCCGGTTCGCGCGTATCAGGTCGGCGATTACTCCCAGGGCGAGGGACACTATGGAGGCGAATATAAGAATCGCGCCTAGTATCAATGACTGTATATGCTGGCCGCGGTCACCCGAAATATAGATGATGGCGTAGCGCACAAAGGGGACAAGGCCCGCTACGAGAAATATAAGGCCGAGGTTTATGAACACGACATAAGGCCTGTGCATGGTGAAGCTCCGGACTATGGCGATGCCGGACTTGTACATATGCTGCCACATGGATTTGAACAGGCGGCTTTCACGCATTTTAGGATTGGTGGTTATCTTGATACTGGTAATAGGGATGCGTTTATTGCCAGCGTGTATGATGGTTTCCATACAGTAACTGAAGGTAGTTATGACATTTATACGCAGAGCTGCTTCTTTTGAATAAGCCCTGAAGCCGCTGGCGGCATCAGGCAGGTTGGTTCCGGCGGCCTTGTTGACAACCCAGCTTCCGAACTTTTGAAAGAATTTCTTCAGCGAGGAAAAGTGCGATATCTTGTCTGTCTGCCGGTCGGCTACGACTATATCGGCCTTGCCCTCAAGCACCGGTCTTACAAGCCTGTCTATGTCTTTCTGCGGGTACTGGTTATCGCCGTCTGTATTGACGATGATATCGGCACCATGAGCCAGACAATAATCAAGACCGTCTGCGAAAGACTTGGCCAGCCCCTGGTTCTGTTTGTGGGTCACAAAATGCTTGACGCCGTGTTTCTTGGCTATTTCTACGGTTTTATCGGTTGAACCGTCATCGATTATCAATATATCGATAGAATCTATGCCGTCTATTTTCTTAGGAATAGTCTCAAGAACGTCAGGCAGGGTTTTTTCTTCGTTAAGACACGGTATTTGGATAAATAATTTCATTTGGTCCTATTCGAGTTTAAATAATAACATTTACACTTCTCTCATAGAAGTGTCATTATAAGTTAAACATGAAGATACTTTTCGTTACGAGAAAGTTTCCGCCCAGCACGGGAGGCATGGAAAACGCGGCATATGAACTTTATGAAGAGCTGGCGAAGAAGCACGAAGTCAATCTGATAAAATGGGGCGGCTCGGCCAAATGGCTGTTATTCGTCTATCCCGTTTTATTCTTTAGGGGGCTATGGACGGCAATTTTTAGAAGCCCGGACGTTTTGTATCTGCAGGACGGTGTAATGGCGCCTCTGGGCTGGATGATCAAGAAACTTACGGGAGTGCCTACGATTTTGACCGTTCACGGCCTGGAAGCGACTTATGAGAACCCTATTTATAAAAAGACGGTCCGCCCGTTCATCGGCAGACAGGACCGGATAGCCGCCGTCAGCCAAGGTACAAAAGCTGAGCTGGAGAAGATTCTGCCGGACAGGGAGATAGCGGTAATCCATAACGGATTGAAAGACCGGTTTTATAGTGAAGCGGCTAAGGAATTGCATCTTAAAAAAGTTTCAGAAGCGACAGGTGTAGAAGTTGCCGAATTAAAAAATGCCAGGATTCTGCATAGTAACGGCAGACTGGTAAAAAGGAAGGGCGCGGGATGGTTTATCAACAATGTCATGCCCCGGCTTAAAACAAAATTCAAAAGCCGTATCATATATGTAGTCACCGGGGACGGGAACCAAAGGGAAGAGATTGAAGGCAGCGTTAAAAAGCTTGGCTTGGAAAACAATGTAAAAATACTGGGCAGGGTCGAAGACGAAGTACTCATAGCCCTGTATAACTCTGCGGACATCTTCGTCATGCCTAATATCAAGGTAAAAGACGATATGGAAGGCTTCGGACTGGTCGCCTTGGAGGCCGCTTCCTGCGGGACGCCTGTTATAGCATCCAATCTGGAAGGTATCAAAGATGTGATAAAACCCGGCAGGAATGGCTATCTTCTGCCGGCAAAAAATACGGACGAATACCTTAAACTGATAATAAAACTGCTAGCATCACCCGGCCTGGATTCTAAAAAAATACGTCGCTATACGCTGGAAAACTATTCATGGACAAGTACCGCCAAAAAATACGGCGAGCTAATGAGCAGCGTGAAGCGAACTAAATAGCGGACGTATTGTTAAAAGAAACGGTCTTAGTCTAAACTAGTAGGATGAAGAGTATCGACCTCAGCCAGAGGCAGATTTGTGATGTAGAGATGATATGCAACGGCGGTTTCTCACCGCTGGAAGGGTTTCTAAACCGGAAAGATTATGACTCGGTCTGCAAAGAGATGCGTCTGGATACCGGCGAACTATGGCCGATGCCTATAACGCTGGATATTGACGCCCGGACGGCAAAATCGCTGAAACAAGGTGAAAAGATAGAGCTGCGCGACCAGGAGGGTGTGGTTCTTGCAATTCTCACGGTTGGTGATGTATGGAAACCGGATAAATCCAAAGAAGCCGAACTTGTATTCGGTGCCGACGATGAGGCTCACCCGGCAGTGAATTATATGAAGAACAGGGCAAAGGAGTATTACGTAGGTGGCAAGCTGGAATGCAAGGAGCTGCCGACGCATTATGACTTCAACGAGCACCGTTATACACCGGCGGAATTGAAGAAACATTTCAAAAAAATGGGCTGGAACAAAATCGTAGCTTTTCAAACCCGTAACCCGATGCACAGGGCGCATGTAGAACTTACACTGCGTGCCGCCAAACAGACAGAAGCAAACCTGCTGATACACCCGTCGGTCGGTATGACCAAGCCGGGAGATGTTGACCACTACACCAGGGTGCGCGTATACCAGCATGTACTGAAGAATTATCCGCAGGGGACGGCTATGATATCGCTGTTGCCCCTGGCGATGAGAATGGGCGGCCCGCGTGAAGCCTTGTGGCATGCGCTGATACGCAAAAATTACGGCGCCACGCACTTCATAGTCGGCCGCGACCACGCCGGCCCGGGCAAAAATTCCGAAGGTGAAAATTTCTATGGTCCCTATGAGGCGCAGGAGCTGGTAAAGAAACACTCTAAAGAAATAGGCATAGAAGTAGTTCCGTTCAAGATGATGGTTTACGTACCCGAACTGGACAAATACATGCCGATAGAGGAAGTACCGGAAGGAATGGAACACGCCACTCTGTCCGGTACCGAACTGCGCGGCCTGCTGGCCGACGGTAAAGGATTGCCGGCCTGGTTTACTTATCCCGAAGTGGCCGATGAACTGCAAAAGACACATAGGCCACGGTTTGAAAAAGGCTTCACGGTTTTCTTTACCGGGCTTTCCGGCGCCGGCAAGTCAACCATAGCCAATGCGTTGATGATCAAACTGATGGAACTTGGCCGGCGCTCAGTTACGCTTTTAGATGGAGATATAGTGCGCAAGAACCTGTCCAGCGAACTTGGTTTTTCCAAAAAAGACCGGGATATAAATATTAACCGCATCGGTTATGTCGCTTCGGAGATTTCCAAGCATGGCGGCATAGCTATCTGTGCGCCTATAGCGCCGTATGATAAGGTCAGAAAAGAGATAAGAAGCAATATTCAATCCGTAGGCGGCGGATTCATCCTGGTATACGTAGATACGCCGCTGGAAGAATGTGAAAAGCGTGACCGCAAAGGCCTGTACGCCGCCGCGAAAGCAGGCAAGATAGAACACTTCACCGGCATATCCGACCCTTATGAGAAACCTGATGACGCAGACCTTACGCTGTACACTACCAAGTTCGGCGCGGATGAACTGGCAAATCAGGTAATACTTCATCTGGAACATGAAGGCTACATCAAAGCCGCATCATAAAATGAGTGAACTATTAGAACAGGTTATCGAACTAGCTAAAGAAGCCGGCGAAACGATACTTGATATATACGCCGCAGATGAATTAGAAATTGAGAATAAAGAAGACGAAGGCTATGTATCGCCTCTGACTCAGGCAGACAAAGCATCCCATGAAATCATACAGTCGGGCCTGGAAAAGATATCGGAACATCCTGTGATTTCGGAAGAAGGCAATCATAAGCCGGATGGTGCGGATATATTCTGGCTGGTGGATCCTCTGGACGGTACGAAGGAGTTCATAAACCGTAACGGAGAATTCACGGTCAATATAGGCTTGATAAAAGACGGCAGGCCGGTCCTTGGCGTAATATATCAGCCAGCAGGCAATGTTATGTACGCCGCCGAAGGAGATAGGGCCTTTAAAATCCTGCCTGACGGAAGGGTTGCACCCTTAAAGCCGCCCGTATATGAGGGGGATAAGCCGAAGATAGTAGTCAGCAGGAATCACAAAGGTGAAAAGCTGGGCGGAATTCTTACCAAGCTGGGCCCTCATGAGGAAGCGGATGTAGGCTCTTCGCTGAAGTTTTGTTTGTTGGCTGAAGGTACGGCCCAGGCATATCCGCGGTTGGTCCCCACTTACCTATGGGATACTGCGGCTGCGGACGCGGTCTTAAGCGCCACGGGCGGTGAGATACGTGATTTTTCCGGCAGACTTTTAAATTATGATCCGGAAAAAGACATCCGTAACCCGTTTTTCATAGCCACCGCTAGAGGATGCGGTGATCTGTATAAAAAAATCAAAGACATATCGGAGGAAATAGAATGAACCGGCTCAGACAAATAATAATCTCAAGACAATTTTTGCCTGTCGTCTTTATCTTTTTTACGCTGCAGGCTTTGTTCTACGGCTGGTATATAGGTTTTGGAGTCCCGTCCGACGAAACTTATCACTTCGGTTCTATACAATACTTTGCCCAGCACTCTATAACGACCGGGCCTTTTACTCACGGCCAGGATCCTTCGACCTTGCCCATAATCAGGGCTATAGATAGGAATCCTAATTATATCTTTCATTATGTAATGAGTTTTCCGCTACGGCTGATGAACTCTTTGCATGCCAGCATGCACCTGGAAGTGCAGTTACTACGGTTTATAGATGTGTTTTTTGCCGTATTGGGGCTTTACGTGCTCAAAAAATGCCTGGATGAGATATCAAAAGACACATTGATTAAAAACTTCACTATCTTTGCCGTGACAATGACCGGTATGGCAGTCTGGCTGGCGGGATCTATCAATTATGACAATTTGGCCAATCTGTTATTCTTGCTGTTCGTTCTGGTGTCCATCAGGTTCATTAAAAAGCCCGATGCTAACAAAACATTGTTGCTGCTGACGCTAGCTCCGGCGACCGTACTGACCAAGTCTTCCTTCGCCCCGATACTGCTGGCGGGACTTGCCGCGGCAGTTTTCTTCGCCTGGAAGGGCAAGTTCGGGTTTAAAAGATTTTGGGAGCAGCTAAGCAAAGCGGTAAAGGCAAGGAAGATAGCTACGATACTTTTAATAATATCGACGCTTCTGTTTGCCGGGTTGTTCATTGAGCGCGATATAGGTAACTTTGTGCGCTATCATTCGGTCAAGCCAAGCTGCAGTAAATTCTTCACCGTCAACGAATGCCGCACATTCAATGTCTATAACAGAAACTTCAAACAAAAAAGACAATATACGCCGGAAGCGAAGAGCTATCTGGTAAGCCAATTTGACCCGATAAGTTTCACCGGAGAATGGATATACGGAATGTATAACACGCTGTTTTTCCAGCTCGGCGACAGACGGTTCGAGAGCGCGGCGGCTAACCGGGTTTTCGCATTCATACTTCTGGTCGCTATTGCGGTTACGGCGTTCTTTTCCCGCAGCAGGATACGCCTTAGCAAGGCAGGCTGGTTCGCGCTTGGGATAAGTGTTTTTTATGTCGTCATGCTGTTTTCATATAACATGCACACACTCTTCGGCATAGGCCAGAAATACGCCTATCAGGGCAGGTATCTTCTGCCCGTATTAGGGTTCGTATATTTCTTCGTAATCCTTATGGCGGTAAGTACTTATCGAAACCGCAAGCCGCCAGTCAAAAAGCATTTCGGCTATGTCTGGTTTACGGTTGTGCTGATGTTTCTGATAATGCATTTCCCGCCGGTACTGTTATGGCGCTATACGGGCAATGATCCGACCTGGCGGCAGACATTCGTCCTGCCTAAAGAAATCGTCGACTAGGATCTGCCTACGCCGACATAGTGCAAACCGGCGTTTGTTACGGCTGAAGCGTCGATACAGTTCATGCAGTCCACCAGCAGATCACCGTTCATGCTGCCCGCCAGCTTATTGAAGTCCATGTTTTTGAACTCGTCCCAGTCGGTCGCGATGAATACGGCGTCGGCTCCGGTTACCGCCTCGTCTGATGATTCGGCGATTTTTATGCTTTGTTCCAGAGTTTCCCTGGCTTCGCCGTTTGCCTGAGGGTCGAAAACAAATACGTTTGCCCCCTGTCCCTGCAGGCTGTTAGCCAGCCTTATGCCCGGGGATTTGCGCGCATCGCTCGTACCGGCTTTGAAGGCCAGGCCCAGAACGGCCACTTTTCTGTCTTCTATGCCGCCGAGAGCTTTTTCGGCCTTTTCGACTATATAGCCGGGCATACTTTCATTTATCTCGGTCGCGGCAAGCATTATGGGCATGTCTACTCCATGCTCTAGAGAACTGCTGATAAGTCCACTGACGTCCTTTGGAAAACAGCCTCCGCCGTAGCCTCTGCCGGCATTCAAAAAACTGCGGCCTATACGGCCGTCGGCGCCTACTGCGTCCATAACTTCGATAACATCCGCATCTGTCTGATCGGCCAGCTTGGCTATGGAGTTGGCGAAAGATATCTTGAGCGCTAAAAAGGCATTCGCAGTCACTTTTATAAGTTCGGCGCTGTCCAGTCCGGTAGCTATGTATGAGCCTTTTGTATCGGCGGTCTTTATGCCTCCCAGGTTTGCGATCTCATCCCGGTTTTTCTCCACCTCCCTGTAGAGATCGAGCACTTTGCCCACGGCCCCTTTATCGCCGCCGCCCACTACAATCCGGTCAAAGTATAATGTATCGAAAAGAGCTGTTCCTTCACGCAGGAATTCAGGGTTGGATACATAAGCTACATCTTTGCCCCGGAACGCTTTCATAACTTTTTTGCCGGTACCTACGGGCACGGTGCTCTTCTGTATGTATACGGAATCGGATTTTATATATTTGGCCGCTTCTTCCGCCGCCGCGAATATATAAGTAAGGTTGGAGCTGCCGTCCGGATTGTCCGGAGTACCTACACAGGAGAAAATAAAAGAACTGTCCGGCACCGATTCCTCGTAAGATAACGTAGGTATGAGGTTGCCGTCTTTTACGGCTTTGGCTATAAGCGGGTTCAGGCCCTCTTCGTAGAAGAATGAACGGCCTTCGCGCAGTGCCTGCAGACGCTCATCGCTTACATCAACCGCATAAACTTTGTAACCGGCATTAGCAAGGATCGCAGCCGTAGTAACGCCGACATATCCGGTTCCTATGACGGTTGCCGTATTGTTATTGTTCATGCTCGACTACATTTAGAAGATATTTGCCATATCCGGATTTTCTAAGCGGTTCGGCGAGTGATTTCAGCTGCTGTTTATTTATAAAACCTTTGCGGAAGGCTATTTCCTCGATGCAGCCTATCTTGATTCCGGTGCGTTTTTCGATGACACGTATATATTCGCTGGCGTCGTTCATGGAATCAAAAGTTCCGGTATCCAGCCAGGCGGAGCCGCGGTTCATCGTCTGGACCTTCAGCTTGCCGCGGTTTAAATATTCTTCATTCACGGCAGTTATTTCCAGTTCGCCGCGCTCACTCGGTGCCAGGTTCTTTGATATCTCTACCACGTCATTATCATAAAAATACAGACCGACTACCGCATAGTTTGACTTAGGCCGGCTGGGCTTTTCCTCTATCGAAACAGCGTGCATATCTGCGTCGAATTCGACGACTCCGTAGCGCTCGGGATCGGACACCTTGTATGCGAAAACTATACCGCCGTCAGGGTCCAGGCAATTTTCCAGGCTGCGCCCGAACGCATCGCCGTAAAAGATATTGTCTCCAAGAATCAGGGCAACGTTGTCATCGCCTATGAACTCCTCGCCGATTATGAATGCCTGGGCCAGGCCTTCCGGCTTGGGCTGCGCGGCATAGCTTAGGCTTATGCCTATATCGCTGCCGTCGCCAAGCAGACGCTGGAACTGCGGCTGGTCTTCCGGCGTGGTGATTACCAATATGTCTTTTATCCCCGCCAGCATCAGCGTGCCTAGAGGATAATAAATCATCGGCTTGTCATAGATAGGCATTATCTGCTTGGAAATACCTTTGGTAATAGGGTAGAGACGGGTTCCGCTGCCTCCGGCCAGAATGATACCTTTCATGAATTCTCCTTGATGTAACTAACCAATTCCTCGCGCCAGTCACTAATTACAAAACCGGTGGACTTTATTTTATCAAGATTGAACGAACTGTGCAGCGGTCTGGGGGCGACTCCTGCTTTTGAGGCAAAATATTCCTCGGTCGTAGTATCCGTAACTGTCAGGTCGTCCCGGCCCAATTCTTTGAATATCGCCCGGGCCACCTCGGCCCAGCTGGCCGGCTCGCCGCCGCCGCTGATGTTATAAGTCCCGTAGACTGCCTTCTTATCAAGCAGGTGGGAGAGGGCATTGACCAGAGTATCCGTAAAAGTAAGTCTTCCTATCTGGTCGCTGACGACAGTAGGGGAAACGTCTTTTCCGGCCAAACCTATCATAGTCCGCACGAAGTTAGGCCCGTCGCCTATAAGCCACGATGTGCGCAGTATATAGTGTTTCGGCACCGTGCTTACCGCAATATCGCCGGCGGCTTTGCTCTGTGCGTATACGCCCAAGGGGGTGAACGGTTCATTCTCGTTGTGCGTTTCCTGCGTACCGTCGAAAACATATTCGCTGGAAATATGAACTACGGTAATGTCATGTTCGGCGGCAACTTTAGCCAAGTAACCGGGGCCGGTGGCATTAATCTGCCAGGCCAGCCTGCGGCCTTCTGCTGTTTCAGCTTCGTCGACATTCGTATATGCCGCCGCGTTCAGTATCAAATCGATTTTTGACCAGTCGTAATCTTTTATGAATCGCCAATCGGTAATATCGAACTTGTCGCGGTCAACGGCTGTTGCTCCGGGATATTTTATCTGCAGGGCTTTACCTAGCTGGCCGTATGCTCCGATTATCAGGATTTTAGATTCGCTCAATTAAAACTCCATAGGTGTTACGTTTTTTAATGGGGGGTTGTTCTTATCCTTTTCCGATACTATCGCGTCGGCTTCGCCGACCGGCCAGGCAATGGACAGATTTTCATCAAAAGGGTTTACGGCTGAATATTTCGCATCCGGCGACCAGTGCGCATTTACCAGATACGTATAGGTGACATTAGGTTCCAGCGTCTGATATCCGTTAGCCACGCCACGGGGCACGAAGATGGCTATTTCGGGAGTTATCTCTTGCGTGAAGACCTTGCCGAAAGCCGGGCCTTTTCTTAAATCCACCCATGCTCCAAAAACCTTGCCGTTAGCAAGAGAAATGAACTTTTCCCATGGCTCCGCGTGCATACCGCGCAGTACACCGGCCTCGGCGTTGAAGGAAAAATTATTCTGCACCGTTTCAAAAGCAGGCAGACCGAGCGCTTCCATCTTGGCTTTCTGGTAATTTTCCTTGAACCAGCCCCGGCTGTCGCCATGAAGGACCAGGTTAATTACATAGAGTCCCGGTATGGGTGATTCCTGCACTTTTAATTCACTCATCGATTCATCTCCCTGTATTTTTCTTCAGTGGCGGCCTTTTGCGGTTTCCACCATGCTTCATTCTGTTTGTACCATTCAATAGTATCCTTTAAACCCTTTTCAAAATCGGTATATTTAGGACTCCAGCCCAGTTCGGTGCGAAGTTTGGTCGAATCTATGGCATAGCGCAAATCATGCCCGGGACGGTCGCCGACATGGTCGAAATCATCCGGGGTTTTGTCCATAAGCTGCAAAATAAGCCGGATAACGGTCTTGTTATCTTTTTCGCCGTCGGCGCCTATGAGGTAAGTTTCACCGATACGGCCCTTTTCCAGAATAGTCAGAACACCGGAAGAATGGTCCTCGGCATGTATCCAGTCGCGCACGTTCTTGCCTTCGCCGTAGAGTTTCGGCCTGCGGCCTTCCAAAATCTCGGTAATCTGCCGGGGAATGAATTTTTCGACATGCTGGTAGGGGCCATAATTGTTTGAGCAGTTGGAAAGAGTAGCACGCAGACCGAAAGTCCGTATCCAGGCGTAAACCAGGTGATCGGAACCAGCCTTTGTGGCGGAGTAAGGGCTAGACGGGTTGTATGGAGTACTTTCGGTGAACCTGGCGGAATCATCGAGTTCCAGGTCGCCGTATACTTCGTCGGTGGAGATATGATGGAAGCGTTTATCGTACTTGCGGGCGGCTTCTATGAGCCTGAATGTTCCTACGACGTTGCTCTGTACGAACGGCCACGGCGAATGGACGGAATTATCAACATGGGTTTCGGCCGCATAATGCACTACGGCGTCGCAATCTTTGACTAGTCCGTCTACTACAGCTTCATCACAGATATCACCTTTGACCAGATTTACCCGGGATTTATCAAGTCCGTCCAGATTCGCCGGATTGCCTGCGTAGGTCAGCGCATCCAAGACGGTTATCTGCCAGTCCGGACGCTCCCTGTAAATATAATGTACGAAATTGGCTCCGATAAATCCGGCGCCGCCGGTAACAAGTATTTTCATCAGTACAATTATAACTTCATATGACCGATGAAGAAACAGATAATGTTCCGTTACAAAACAGGCAACATTTGCTAACATATAGCTGAATGATCAGTGTAATAATCGCCGGCGGTTCCGGCACTCGTCTGTGGCCGCTTTCCACGCCGGAATATCCCAAGCATTTGCTCAAGGTCAACGGCGAACCCGACTCACTATTGCAGAAGACATATAAGCGGGCAAAGACTTTCGCAGATACTATATATGTGGTCACCGATGCCAGCCATTCGGAGTACGTAAAAAAACAGCTGCCCGAACTGGACGATGACGGTTTGATAATCGAGCCCGCCCGGCGCGGCACGGCCAGCTGCATAACCGCCTCGCTGGCCCATGTAGGCAAAAGACATGATCGGAAAGAAGCCATAGCCATACTATCCGCCGACCATTATGTACGTGATGTTGACGGCTTTAAGCACAGTTTCAAAGTTGCCGGAAAAGTCTCGGAAGAATCAAAAAGAATCGTGCTGGTAGGCGTAGAGCCCACTGGTCCTGCCACCGGATTCGGCTATATACAGAAAGATAAGATATTCGACGAGGATGATTATGTATTCAATGTACATTCATTCAAAGAGAAGCCGGATTACGAAACGGCCAAGAAATATCTCCAGACGGGCAATTATCTATGGAACTGCGGTTACTTCGTAGGTTCCTTTGCTACATTTCAGGATAAGATGGCCAAATATTCGCCAAAGTTAGCCGAAAACCTGAAAGTACTTATGGCGACAGAAACCCGTGAAGAATTCGAAAAAGCCTACCTGAAATTCGAGAAAGACACCATAGATTATGCACTGATTGAAAAGGTGGATGATCTGCTGGTGGTGCCGGCCAGCTTTGACTGGATGGACTTAGGTTCCTTCGGTGATCTGCACAAAGCAAGCAGTAGCGATACCCAGGGCAATCATATAATCGGAACGGTAGAAACCGACCTGGTAGAGAACTCCTTCATTGAAAATTACGAAGACTCAAAACCCGTAGCGGTATTGGGCCTGGATAATATAGTAGTGGTCAATACCAAGGACGGCATCTTAGTAGCCCGTAAAGACCTGGCCAAAGAAATCGGCATAATAAGCAAAAGAATCAACGGGGAGAAATAATGGGCAAGGGTTTCCATATAGCGCCGGAAGTATTCAAAGCATATGATATCCGCGGTGTCGTCCCGGATCAGATTGACGCTAAAGCGGCAGAGCAGATAGCCAGAGCCTTCGCGGCCGAAGTAAAACCGGAAACCGCTATCCTGGGACGTGATGTGCGCTTAAGCGGCCCCGAGTTCATGGAGGCCGCCATACTGGGGCTTACCGCCATGGGGGTCAATGTAATAAATATCGGCACAGTATGCACCGATGAGTTCTATTTCGCCTGCGGCCAAAACAAGCTTCCGGGAATAATGATAACGGCTTCGCATAATCCGCCGGAGTATAACGGCTTTAAAATGGTTGTCGAAATGCCCTATTTTGTCATGGCCAAGGAATTCAAGCCTAGAGTCCTGGAAGAGACCTACGAAGATGCAGCTGACAAAGGAACGGTTACGGAAAAATCCGTCACCGCAGATTTCATTGCCCATATAACCTCGCTGGTTTCACCGTCCTCTATAAAGCCGCTCAAAGTGGTCGTCGATACCAGCAACGGGGCTACCGGACCGGTCTGGGAAAAACTGGCGCCAAGACTGCCTATAGAGATGATACCGCTTTGTTTTGAACCTGACGGAAACTTCCCTAACCACGGTAATGACATCATACAGCTGGAAAACCAGCAGATGCTTAGAGACAAAGTCAAGGAAACCGGAGCGGACCTGGGCCTGATATTTGACCCGGACGGCGATAGATGCCTGCTGGTAGATGACCGCGGCGTTAGCGTGCCGGGCGATTGGATAACCGCACTTCTCGGAGTAGCCGAACTCAAACGCAACCCGGGCGCTACGATACTTTATGATGTCAGGGCTTCTGATGCCGTGCCTGATCTGATAACGGCAAACGGAGGCACGCCGTTCGTCTGGAAACCGGGACATGTCTATATAAAACGCGAGATGCAGAAACGCGGTATCGTTTTCGGCGGCGAAGGCTCAGGACATTATTACTTCAAGGATTTCTGGTATGCCGATTCGGGCTTTTTGACCGCTATGACCATATTGTCGTATGTCAGCGCTCTCGACACGCCTCTGTCTGAAAAAATAAAGGAGCTGGAAGCCAAATATTTCGTTTCCGGAGAAATAAACTCAAGGATTGAAAACGCAGGGACCGTTCTGGAAAGAGTCAAAAAGAAATATAACGATGGCGAACTGAACGAAATATCAGGAGTTGCTATCAGGTATCCTGACTGGCATTTTGTTGTAAGACCGTCGGATAACGAGCCTTTGGTACGTTTGACCGTCGAAGCTAAGAACAAGGAGCTTATGGAAGAGAAGCGCGACGAACTGATTGAGCTGATACGCGCTTAGTTATTCTACGGTTACAGACTTGGCCAGGTTACGTGGCCTGTCCACGTTAAGGCCTTTGTCCACGGCTATGTAATAGGCAAATAATTGCATGACGATTACTACCAGTAACGGCTGCAGCTGTTCGGGAACTTTTGGTATGTATAAGACATCATCGGCCAGCGTGGCTACCTTATCGTTGCCTTCACTGGCGATAGCTATTATCGGACCGCCCCGGGCCTTTATTTCCTGCATGTTGGACATGGTCTTTTCCAGAAGGGGGCCGTCGCAGGCCAAAGCTACGGTAGGGAAGTTCTCGTCTATCATGGCCAGCGGGCCGTGTTTCATCTCGCCGGCACTGCATCCCTCGGCGTGTATATAGGATATTTCCTTGAGCTTTAAGGCGCCTTCTAGGGCGCAGGGATAAAGATAATTCCGGCCGATGAACAAAAAATCGCGCGATTTGGAATATTCTTTGGCCAGCTTTTCAATCTGCGGTGCCAGCTCCAGGACCTCCTTTGCCTTGCCGGGCAAAGTATGAAGTTCTTTTAAAAGAGGGGAGAACAGCTTGGAACGGCCGTCGGAAAGATGCAAGGCTATTTCGGCAAGTATCGATACTTGCGCGATAAAAGCTTTGGTAGAAGCAACCGATTGCTCGGGTCCGGCATGGCAGTAGACACCGGCATCGGTTATACGGGCCAGAGTAGAACCGGTCGCGTTGACTATGCCGAGTTTCAGGATGCCGTAATCGGATATCTTTTTAACGGCTGCGATGGTGTCGGCAGTCTCGCCGGACTGGGAAATGGCGATTATCGCAGTGCCGCGGCTTAACGGCTCGCTCCGGTATTTGAACTCGCTGGCCATCTCTACTTCCACCGGTATACCGGCTATTTCTTCTATCAGGTATTCGCCGATAAGCCCCGCGTAATAAGATGTGCCACAGGCAGTTATGATAATGCGGTCGATGAATGAAAGCTGGTGCTTGACCGATTCCAGGCCGCCGAGTTTTATAGTGTTTATGTCCGGCTTGACGCGGCCGCGGGTAGCACTTTCTATAGTTGCCGGTGCTTCATATATCTCTTTAAGCATGAAATGCGGAAAGTTGCCCATGTCTGATTCTTCAGCGTCATAATCTAGTTCCACCACTTCTTTTTTGGCAGCGGCTTTGGCCCCGTCGAGACTCTCTATATGGACTTCGCCGGGCGTTACCTCGGCTACTTCGTAGTCGTTTAAGAATATGACCTTCTTGGTATTGTTGATAAGCGCGTTCGGATCGGAAGCGATGAAATGCTCGTCATTGCCGACACCGATGACTATGGGGCTGGACAGACGGGCTACGTATAAGACGTCAGGATTTTCGGTATATAAGGCCGCTATAGCGTAGGCACCCCGCAGACTACTGATGGCAGTCTTGAACGCCGAGAAGAAGTCCTTGCCGGTTTTCAGATGAGAATCGATAAGATGCGGTATGACCTCAGTGTCGGTGTCGGAAACGAATTCGTAGCCTTTTTCCTGCAGTTCCGATTTAAGGTCCTGGTAATTCTCTATGATGCCGTTGCATACTACATATACCTTCTTGTCCTTATCGGTGTGCGGATGAGCATTCTTTTTAGTTGGACTACCATGGGTTGCCCACCTGGTATGTCCTATGCCGCAGGACAGTTTGGACGATTGGGTCTTTTGCCGGACGGAAGCGGCTTTTACCAGACCGGGCTGGGTCGAGTCGGGCTTAGGATAAGCGGCAAAGCCGTTTTCCTCGATAAGTTTGGCTAAATTATTAACCCGCCCGGCATTTTTCAGATAAATAAGTTTGCCGTCCTCTATGGCGGCGATTCCGGCCGAATCATAACCTCTGTATTCAAGCGCGCGCAGGCCGCCTACGACAAAGTCCGTAGCGGAGTTTTTGTCACCTACGTAACCTACTATCCCGCACATTTAAGCAGCCTCCTGAAAAACGGCGGGAGATAAATAGATGGCATACAGTGTTATTTTGTACATATAAAGAGTAAAAAACTTTAGTGTGGATATTGGTAGTTTAATTGTAAGGAAAAATCAGATATCGTCTACCAGTTTAGTTATTTTATCCCGAAATGCGCTTGCAGAGAAACCATTAGCGGACTTTTTTATATCACCTTGGGTATATTTACCGGGGTCAAACCCTTTAAGAACCCTGATAAGTCCGTTTACCGTTTGAGGCGTAAAGAACCGGCCGTTCTTGCCCGGCTTGATGTAATCCATGGCGCCGCCGCCCCTGAAGGCTATGACTGGAGTTCCGGCAGCTAAAGCTTCGACGGCAGCAATGCCGAAATCATCGATGTTAGGAAAGATGAACCCCCCGGCAGAGCCGATTATCTTTGCCAGCTCGTCCGTAGAGTTCACTTTGTCCAGGAATTTTACGGTCGGTCCGGCCAAGCGTTTGAGCCGGGAATGTTCCGGTCCTTTGCCGACGACTGTCAGAGGAAGCCCAAGCTTGGTGCAGGCCGCCACGGCCAAATCCACGCGCTTATACGGCGTCTGCCGGCCGACTATCACGAAGCCTTCGCGCTGATTATTCCTTTTCGCATGGGTGGCGAATTTTGTAATCTCTACCGGCGGATGTATCACGGTGGATTCGCGTCCGTAGTATTTCTTTATCTGTTTCTGCGTGTAGACAGAATTAGCTATCAGGATATCCGGCAACTGAGCGGCGTTATAATCCCACTTTCGCATAGGTTTCACCAGGAGTTTAAGCCCTAAACGTGCCGCCCCGTTAAAAATACCGAAACCGGGGTTATTCAGATAGTCCTGGTACCGGCTCCAGTAATAATGCGTCGGCGCGTTGACCAGACATATATGTACTCCGTCTACCACATTCACGGTCTTGGCTTCCGCACCGGTAACCGATATGACCACGTCGAAACCTCTTAGCTTGAGGCGGGAAAACCATATATTTCTTAAAAACGGCACGTATTTGCGCAGCATTGAAAAAGGCCAGTACTGCAGATAGCCGGTATTTACTTTGGCAGGGAACAGCTTCTGCTGCCACTCGCGGCTGGCATAAGACGTAAAGACGGGAGCTTCGGGATAGATGGTATGAAGTTCGTAAACCACATTTTCCGCGCCGCCGCGAAGAAGCCAGTCGCAGACTATGGCTACCCTGGGATGTTTGCTCATTTGGCCCCTTTGCCTCCCAGAACAGTACGGAAAGTGCGCAGTAGTATAACTATATCCATCCAGAAATTCCAGTTCTGAACATAATACATATCCAGACGGCGTCTTTCCTCGAAACTGATGTTAAGCCGGCCGGACACCTGCGCCAGGCCGGTCATGCCGGACTTGACGCTTAGGATATGGTGTTTCTGCCGGTATTTCTCCAGCTCTTCGGGCACCAGTGCCCGGGGCCCTACCAAACTGATATCGCCTTTAAGCACATTGAAAAGCTGGGGCAGTTCGTCCAGACTGGTCAGGCGCAGGAATTTCCCAAGGCTCGAGACACGCGGGTCATTTTCCAGATAATCGCCGTTATCACGGTATTTTTTAGCCAACTCGGGTTGGCCCAGCATTCTGAAAGCTTCTTCCGGGGTAGTACCGTCGAACCGCTGGCTCTGGGAACGGAACTTATAGACCGTAAAAGGTTTGTTGAACTGGGTCAGCCTGGTCTGTTTGAATAATATTTTTTGCCGGGGACTTGCAAGCTTTATCAAAACGGCCGTAAGCAGCATGAACGGAGAAGCGATTATAAAGAATATGGCGCCTACGACCACGTCGAATATGCGCTTAACTATACGGCCCCAGCCTATCAACGCCGTCTGATGCACCATGACCGCAGGTATTTCCCGGAACAGTTCTACCTCTATATTGCCGCTGTAGAGTTCGCTTCCGCCCGGAATGAATCTGAATTCTATATGGTTTTCCTGGGCAAAGGAGACCACTTCTGAGTTTTTCTCCTCGCTTTTATAAAGGGTCGACTGGAAAATACTGTGTATATTAGACAGCTTGAGTTTTTTCCGGGCTTGTTCCAAATCATTGAAACCGGGAATTTCAGGAAAATCCTTCTGCTCTTCGCCGACTATACCGATAATCCTGTATCCGGTGGCCGATGTATCTATAAATTGATTGATAACATTTTTAGCACGTTTGCCGCTACCGACTATCAGCAGATTGGCTATGCCTATGTTATATGAATAAAGTATAGACCTGGTTTTCCGCGCCAGGGTGCGGAAAATGATGAGAAAAGTGAAGCCGAGCACGAACGCATACACCACCACCAGGCGCGCCGGGAACAAGGCGTTGTTAAGCACGAAATCATAACCGACCACAGCCAGTATGCCCAAGATTGAACCCATGATAAGCTTGCCCAGCTCCGCGAAGCGGTTTTCAGTCGCTGTGCGCGAGTAAAGCCCTATGGCGCCATGAATGATTATCCAAAGCGGTAGAACAAGTAGGATTGATAGCAAGTATTTCTCTGCAGGTATCTGCTGGATAAGCGGCCGGGGGTCGTGTCTTACACGGATAATATAGGCTACGAAGAATGCGCCTATAAGAGTCAGGTAATCGCCAAGTACCAATACCACGCGGTACACAAGAGAAGCATTATTTCTCATCAGAGGTATTATACCAGTGATATAATCTGAATAAGCTTTACAAAGCCATGGCTAAAAAGAAAAAGAAAAACGAACTTACCAGAATAGCCGAATACATGATAAGCGGCGGGGCATACTTTTGGTCGGGTTATGCCATGTTCGGATTCATTGACAAGATCATAGGAGGCACGTTTTTCTGGGCCAAGTCCTTATCCACCCTGACCGGCTGGACGGTCAACTACATACTGCAAAGATACTGGGTGTTTAAGAATCCGAAACTGGCTAAGCACCAGACTGAAGTTACCAACCGCTACATCATCATCACACTCGTCGATTTCGTACTTGATTATCTAATAGTATATTACTTGAAACAGGCAGGTATAACTCCTTATATAGGGCAATTCGTATCATCCGGTTTCTTCACGGTATGGAACTATGTCTGGTACCGCTATTGGGTATTCCCGGACAAGTTTAAGACCATGCCGAAGCGCCGCCAGACTGTGCCGCGCGTCATCGCGCACCGGGCGCATGGCCACAGCGCTTACAGGAGATCTTAGATGGAAGGCGCCAAAAGGCCCAGCAAGAAACAGTACGAACTGCTTAAGTTCGTTGAAAATTTCGTTGCAGAGAAAGGCTATGGCCCGAGCTACCGCGAGATAATGGCCGGGTGCAACTATTCATCGGTAGCCACGGTGGCTCTGCATGTGAACAATCTTATTAATAAAGGCCTTTTACGCAAGAAAGACCGCTCTGCCCGTTCGCTGGAAGTGGTCGAGCAGACAAGGGTACAAACCAAGAAGATACGTAGTAACGTAGTCAGTCCAAACGAGGAAAAATGGCTGGTAGAGCAGGTCGAATTCAGGTTTTCTCAAGCAGAAAACGGCCAGCCGGACGAAGCAGAAATAGAAGCTCTGGAGATATTGGTCGGCGCGCTTAAGGTTCTGGGGTTGCATGGAGCGGCCAACTCATTTATCCCGCGTTTGTCTGCGCTCAAAGGACGGTAGGGTTATAATTTATAACTAATGGATATAATTCATGCCGTCATTCTGGGTATCGTAGAAGGCCTGACCGAATTTTTGCCGATATCATCAACGGGGCACCTCCTGGTAGCAGAAAATCTTATAGGCTATAAAGACACGGCGGAAATTTTTACGGTGGTCATACAGACAGGCGCTATTTTTGCGGTTGTCTGGTTCTATAAGGATGATTTGCTTCACAAGGTATCCGGTCTTTTCCAGCGTGACGAACATGTGCTGAACTTCTGGGCTAATTGGGTGATTGCCACCATACCGGCCGGGTTAATCGGTTTTATACTCAAGGACAGAATAACCGAATATTCGGTACTCTGGGTCATCGGGGCCGCTCTGTTGTTAGGCGGCATTCTGATATGGCTGATTGAAAATTATCATAAAGCCGCAAAACCTCTGGGTTCCGTAGCACAATTCGATAAGATAGACTGGCTGCTGGCTCTAAAGATAGGACTTTATCAAATATTGGCGCTAATACCCGGCGTCTCCCGGTCCGGAGCGACCATAATGGGCGGCCTGCTCTGTGGCCTGGACAGGGTTACGGCAACTACTTTCTCATTTTATTTGAGTATACCTATATTACTGCTGGCCGGAGCTTATCAGCTGGCAAAAGGAAGGCATGAACTGGGCAGCATAGCCGGCGGCGGTTTAGCAATAGCGGTCGGTACGATAGTTTCCTTCATAACCGCGCTGATAGCAGTAAAATGGCTGCTCAAATACGTCTCCAAACATGATTTCAAGTATTTCGCATATTACCGTATGGTACTTGGAGCGGTAATACTCATCACACTCCTGATTACCCGCTGATGCGTAGTAAATTCTATTACATTAATTTCTTGACGTCCGCTACCTGCAGGGATATATAATTAATGTCAAGCACTAGATATAGCGTATTAACTACGAAATCTAATGCCAAAAAGGTACCGGGGATCGGATCCCGGACATAGTTTAGGAGAAATGTGGTGTGATTCCACAACTGTGCCGCAACCGTAGAGTCGGGCCGCCTAATACCTATCAATTTCTCGAGCAAGGAGCTGGCGTTCGTAGCCTGTACACTACAAACAAACACTCCTACCGCCTCGAGGCGGATTAAAACAAAATATAAATACGGGGAGACGCTATGGACGATATACACGTTGTAAGACGTGATGGTTCACGTTCGCCTTTTGATGCGAACAAAATTAATACAGAACTGATTAAGGCGAGCGAGGGGTTGCCGGATGTTTTTACCAAGGTTGTCCAAATATCCAGCCAAATTCAGCTAACTGTTTTTGATGGAATCACTACCGAACAGCTTGACGAGGCGATGATCCAGGCAACCGTCCAGAATGTTAAGGACGACCCCGACTTTGACATTATCGCCGCCCGGCTTCAGCTGCGCAGAATGTATAAGGACATCCTGGGTGATTACAGTGACGCAACTGAGCTTAAAAAACTTCACCGCGATAAGTTTTCGGGTTACTTGAATCAGGCAGTTAAGGACGGCCTGCTGGATAAGCGGATGAACGGCAAGGTCTTTGACCTTCATAAACTTGCCGCCGCACTTGACCCCGGCCGTGACAAACTGAGCAAATATCTGGGCGTTGTAACAAACAAAAACCGCTACGCACTACGCCGAAATAGCGGCGAACCTATTGAGGTTCCACAATATACGCACATGCGTATAGCGATGGGGCTGAGTTTTAACGAAAAAGACCCTACAGCCAGCGCTCTTGATTTTTATGAACATATGAGCACCCTGCGCTATGTACCGGGAGGCTCGACGCGCATAAATGCCGGCGGAGCTTTTCCGCAACTGTCCAATTGTTTTTTGTTCAACATAGACGATGACATGGAGTCTATAGCAAAAGGCGTTAGGGACACTATGTTCATCGCCAAGGGCACGGGCGGAATCGGAATCGGAATTACAAAACTAAGGGCTTCCGGCAGTCCGGTCAAAACCACCAATACCGAATCTACAGGTCCCATTCCTTTCATTAAGATGCTCGATACGGCGCTATTCGCTGTTTCCAGGAAGGGCAAGAAAGCCGGCGCGGCAGCTATATATATGGAAAACTGGCACATAAACTTTCCGCAGTTTTTGGATCTCAAGCAGAATTCGGGCGACCCATACCTAAGGACGCGTATCGCCAATACGGCAGTTTATCTAAGCGATGAATTTATGCGGCGAGTATTGTCCGAAGAGGACTGGTATATGTTCGATCCCGCCGATACGCCTGATTTGACCGAGCTATACGGCCACGAGTTCTCTAAACGATATAACGAGTATGTCAAACTTGCCGAAGCCGGCAAGATGCGGGATTTTGCCAAGATTCCGGCTCAGGAACAATACCATCAGATTCTGACCATACTCCAGGCTACCTCGCATCCATGGCTGACTTGGAAAGATACGATAAACGTCCGGGCAATCAATAACAATACGGGAACAATCCACCACTCCAATCTATGTACTGAAATTACCCTTCCTCAGGATAAAGATAATACGTCGGTATGCAATCTTATAAGCATCAACCTGTCAGCGTTTTTGGCAGAAGATAAAAAATGGGACTGGGACAATATGGCCGAAGCGACCAAAAGTGCTATCCGGCAGCTTGATAACCTGTGCGATATTACCAATACCCCGATTCCTGAGGCAATGAACAGCAACAAACAAAATCGCGCGCTCGGTCTTGGTGTGATGGGCTTCACAGATATTATTGAGAAGCTCGGGCTAAGCTACGAAAGCGAAGAAGCTTACGATCTTATAGACCAGTTGACGGAATTCATCAGCTATAACGCAATTGAAGCCAGTGCGGACCTGGCCGGGAAGCTTGGAAGTTATCCTAATTTCAAAGGCAGCGGCTGGAGCAAGGGCCAATTGCCCATAGATACGATTGACTTGCTTGAAAAAGACCGTAAAACCAAAGTAGAGATTAACCGCAAAAAACGCCTGGATTGGGAAAAACTGCGGCCAAAAGTCAAAAAGGGCATGCGCAACGCTACGTTGATGGCTATCGCACCGACGGCTAATATAGCCCATATTGCCGGTACGACACCGGGGCTTGACCCTCAATTCACCCAGATGTTTTCCCGCACCACGCTTAGCGGAAAATTTTTGGAAATAAACCCGAACCTGGTCAAGGACCTTAAGAAACTTAAGCTCTGGGAAAAACTGAAGGACGATATTCTTCAGGCCCAGGGCAACATAGGCCAGATCGACGAGATACCGGACCGGATCAAAACTGTTTATAAAACCAGCTTTCAACTGAGTCCCTATGCTTTCATCGAAGTGGCCGCCCGGGCACAGAAGTGGGTCGATCAGGCTATTTCACGAAATATGTACCTGGCAACCCGTGATGTATACGAATATGAAAACATATACGCTACGGCTTGGAAGAAAGGGCTTAAAACTACCTATTATCTTCATGTAATGCCCCGCCACCAGGCGGAACAATCCACGGTAAGGGTTAATAAGACCGAACAATTACTTAAAAGAGATGCTAAAAAAGCAGGCTTTGGTTTTGCCGCGGCCAAATAGAAAGGAAATAAAATGTCAAAAGATGAAAAACAAAGCGTAGAAGAGATAATGGACCAGGTCCAATCAGTTAATCCTGATGATCCGGACATGCTTGAGAAACTCAACGAAATCGCCAGAAAGGTGGCTGAAGCGCAAGGCAAGGCCAACCCTAAAATTAACACCCCGAAGGCGCAGGTTGATCCGATGGATGAACTAGGTTGTGAGGGATGTCAATAATGTCGTTAGAACAAAAAGACCACGAGAAAACACACGGAATCCTGGGCGGAGGTCTTAAAGACGGGCTTCAGTTGAAACCGGTTCGTTACCAGTGGGCCTATGATCTTTATAACCAGGCGGTAGCAAATACATGGTTTCCAAATGAAATACAGCTCATTCAGGACCTCTCTGATTATAAAAAGCTCAGCGAGGATGAGAAGCACGCTTTCAACACGGTAGTGAGTTATCTCAATCCCAACGAACTACTTATCAATAAGTCACTCGCCTTTGGCTTATACCCGTTCATTAACGCCGCTGAGGCGCATCTATACTTATCAAAACAGATGTGGGAAGAAGCTAACCACTGTATGGCGTTTGAGTATATCTTAGAAACATTTCCAATTGACCGTAAAAAATCATACGCAGTAAATGTAGAAGTGCCTGAAGTAGCGGCCAAAGGTGCGTTTCAAACAAAATACATACGAAAAATGATGAACAAAGACCTGGACATCTTAAGTATAGAAGGGAAGAAAGATTTTGTTCGTAACCTTGTGTCATACAATATCGTGCTGGAAGGTATATGGTTCTACTCGAGCTTTATGGTCGGTTTGGCTTTCCGCCAGCGAAACCTGCTTAGAAATTTCGGGACTTTGATAGACTGGACAGTTCGCGATGAAACACTTCACTTAAAGTTCGGCATTAACTTACTACTAACCATTCTTGAAGAAAACGAAGAGTTGCGTACCCAGGAATTCGCCGAAGAGATAAAAGGACTAATCTTAGAAGCGGTAGAACTTGAAGAAGAATATAACAAATACAAACTACCTAAAGGCATATTGGGAATGAACGCTGATTACGTCAATCAATATGTACGTCACATGACCGATAGGCGGCTTGAAGAGCTGGGTTTTGAGCCTCATTTCAATGTGGCCAATCCTGCCAAATGGATGGCTGCTGCCAACGATACGTTTGAACTCGTAAATTTCTTTGAATCAACCAATACCAGCTACGAGGTCGGCGGCGATATCAAGGGTGATAAATCGGACAGGAAAAAATAAGTATGAATAAAATCACTGTATTTACCCGGACAAAATGTCCTTACTGCGTGTTGCTGATGAAATTTCTGGACATGAAAAAGATAGTTTATGAAACGGTCAATATTGAAAAAGATACTGGAGCGATGGAAAAAGTAATGGCTATGACCGGACGGTCTATAGCTCCAACCACGGTCGTTTTAAAAGATGACGGGACTGAGGACGTCATAGTCGGTTACAATCTGGGGCAGGTGCTGCAATCTATATCTTAAAGCCGGCCGGATGTTAATATTTTGTTATGGTTGAGCGTAAGATCGGACTGTTCGCAGGAGTATTTGATCCTATTCATCTGGGGCATACGCATTTTGTAAAACAAGCGATAAAAGACAAGCGCTTGGACAGGGTTTATATACTGATAGAGCAGGAGCCGCAGTACAAGACCGGCACAGCGTCCTACGAAGACAGAAAAAACATGGTTATGCTGGCCGTCAAAACCATTCCCCAAGCTGAAGTATACGAATCCTCCAGCCCTTACTTTCCGATAACTTCATCATTACCTGATATAAAAAAAGCCGAGCCCGATGCGAAACTTTACCTGCTGATCGGCGATGACGTGGCGGCGCACTTGAACGAATGGCAGGATAAGGAAGCATTGAACGACGTGGAACTTATCGTAGCTGCGCGTGGCAGAGAAGAGCCACAAACCGAACTTTCTTCGCTTAAGATACGAAAAGAGCTGGCCGACACCGGCGAATCTGCCGGGCTGGACCCGGCAGTGCTTGAATATTGCCGCGCTAAAGACCTGTACTGATATCAGCCTTCGGGCGCATGAGTTTCCAGGTGCATAAGGTGCCGGTCGCGGAATTTTTTGAATTCGCTTTTCTTTAGACCGACTCTTTTGATAAAAGCACCTATTTTTTCACTTCCTATATAGTGGGGAATCATCACGTAGCTGGCGCCTAAATCATAGAGCTCGGTAGCCTGATGCACATTATCGGCGTGGCTGATGAAGGCCGCTCCGGGATTGACCTTTTCCAAAAGATTGACGAGAAATACATTGGTGCTGTGGTCGGATATGGTCGAAACTACCAGTTTGGCCTTGCGTATCTGAGCCTCGTTAAGGAGCTCGGTGTCGGTAACGTCGCCGTATAAATAATCGACTTTCTGCTGGTCCAGCATGTCAATTATCTCCGGGTTGTAATCTACCACCAGGAACCGGTGTTTCATCTGTTTGAATATATGTACGAATTCATGTCCGCCGTGGTGATAGCCGAGCAGTATTATAGGATGACCTGTGGCATGCCTGCTTTCCCGGTAGGCTACATCCTTTTCGAACATGTGAAGCTCTACCTTGTCAAAATGCATATAAAGCTCGTCATCGTACTGCATCAGGTAAGTCGACACGGCAATGGTTATGATGGCAACCAGAGTTATGGTAGCCGACAGTTTTTCGCCCACTAAGCCCGTGCTTGCGGCCAGTACCACCAGTACTATAGAAAATTCGCTTATCTGGGACAGGTTGATACCGGTTTTAAAACTTACCCGTTTGGTATAACCGAGAATTCCCATAGCACCGGTCACTACCATAGGCTTGACCACTATGACCAGTGCGGAGAGTATCACGGCAGGTACTATGGCGGAAGCCAGGTTATGGGTGTTCAGGCTCTCGCCCAAAGTAATAAAGAATATGACCACGAAGAAGTCCCGGAGCGGCTTGAGCCTGGAGGCTATTTCCTGGACATAGGGCGAAGATGCCAGTGCGACGCCGCCGAACAGCGCGCCGACCTCTATAGAAAATCCAGCCAGATTGAAAAGCGTAGCTATACCGAAACCCCAGCTGATAGCGAACAGGAACAGAAGTTCCTGAGTCTCTGCCATATAGCGGGATACCCGGGGCAGAATCTTGTTGCTGCATATCGCCAGAAAAGCCAGCAGCAATATACCCTTGGCCAGAAGCAGGATTATCTCGTTCAAGTGGAAATCATGTCCGTTCCTGCTGGCGGCCACGAACAGCAGGGCAAAGGTTGCGACGACGTCGTCCAGAAGTATCACACCTATGGCTATCTGTCCGTGCAGCCGGTTCTGTTCTTTTTTGTCCGAGAGGATCTTGACTATGATAATAGTACTGCTGAAGAACATCGCCAGACCCGTAATGAACGCTTCGGTCCTGGAAAAACCGAGCAGCGAGCTGGTGCCGAACCCGACAAGGGTAACTACTAGAAACGTAGTAAATGCCACGAAACCGACCACCCGTCCGAGTTTCCGAAGTTCGTTAACATTCATGCCCAGACCGATAATGAAAAGAAGTAGAGCTATACCGATTTCGGAGAACACCTGAAATAAGTCAGCCGATTGTATAAGGCCGAATGCCGCAGGACCGACCAGCAGGCCGGCCAGTATATAGCCAAGAATCAGCGGCTGCTTGATGAGCCGCATGAAAAGAGATATGGCGGCGGTGACTATAATTACCAGGCTTAATTCACTAAATACGGATTGATCCATCTAAAAGTATCCTGCCACTTTCGTCTGCCAGCCAGCGGATCTGCCTGCACCATGAAGCTCTTGTTCCACAACAATATTTTGTCCTGCGGGATTTCTCTCAACGTATTCCATATACGATTCGGTCAATTTCTCGGAAAGAAATATTGTTCTCAAATCAATCAGGGAACTTTTAGTAATCGTATATATAGGTTTTGTTTTCATAACTTACACGCTAATATTAGTAGTGTAGCAAACTTAACCGGTTTATTTAGGTTATAAAAATGAAAAACATCTTCAGAATCTTTTCCGCCAGGATTTCGGCTATGACCGGTACGGCCTATGCTTTCGTAGTGGCGCTGCTTGTCATAATCCTGTGGGCGGTGACCGGCCCGCTGTTTAACTTTTCCGATACCTGGCAGCTGATAATCAATACCGGAACCACTATTGTTACTTTCCTGATGGTATTTCTTATCCAGAATACCCAGAACCGGGACAGCAAAGCCATGCAGCTGAAGCTGGACGAACTTATCCGTGCTACGCAGGCTCGTACGGCTTTTGTTGATTTAGAGGACCTGAGCGATGATGAGCTGGCGCAACTGGACAAGGAATTCCGTGTCCTGCATGAGAAGCAGGCAACAGGCGCAGTGATGAAACGCCTGCATAAATCAGTCCAGCTGGAACACGAGATAAGAAAAACCGGGGCCCGCCATTCGGCCGAGAAGCTGAACGAACTTCTGCACAAGATAAGAAACGCCCCTTAAGAATCGGACTTGATCATTGGTTAGTCTGAGTGCCGGATATGGCGTTGTCGATAAGCTGTTTGAAGCTTGCGAGGTCAGTGGGGTTGGTTTCGACCTTTTGGCCATTTATAACGAAAGTCGGCGTGCCGTTGGCCTGCAAACCCAGAGCGGCTTTCACATCGGCGTTTATAACTGAAGCCACCTGTTCGCTGGCTTGATCGGTCTTGAACTTGTTCACGTCAAGTCCCAGCTGCCCGGCGTACGTATCGAATATGGACGAAGGGTCCGAAGACTGTGCCCAGGTATCCTGATTCTCATACAGCAGGTCGTGCATTTGCCAAAACTTGCCCTGCAGGGAAGCGGCTTCCGCAGCGCGCGCGGCTTCAAATGCGTGTGGGTGCAGCTGTGTCAACGGGAAGTTTCTGAATTGGAAAGTTATGTCGTCACCGTAAGCTTTCTGAACCTGCTTGACCAGAGGATAGTAGCTTTTGCATACCGGGCACTGGTAATCGCCGTATTCTATGAGAGTGACACCTTTCTTGCCGGCGCCTGTCTTATGCTCACTAAGCTGGTCGGAGTTAGAGGGAGAGTTTGAGCCGGAATTATTATCCGTTGATTTCTTGGTCAAAGCGAACACACCGAAAAGTGCCAGCACTACCACTACAAGCACGCCTATGAATTGTTTACTCACTAACTTTCTCCATTCTTAACTTATATATCATACCACCTGGCGGGCTTTGACATTAGCGCATAAAATAGAGGCATGACGGCGATCATATTATTGCTAATCTGCATTATCTCCACTGCGTTAAAACAAGCATTCAGGCAAATGGCGGCTTCACCCAAAGCCGCTGGCGCAAGGTTGCCGCGGCATCTGCACATCAATCTCAGGCACATCACATTCCTGAGCTTCATATTCGACCTCGTTACGTTTGCGGCGCTTGCTCTGTTTGCCGTGGATATATCGTTCAGATATACGACAGTCTGGGCTTTCCTGCCGGTTCTGGCCGCGCTGGTATTCATATTAGCGCTTTTACCGCGTATGGGTAATAACCGTTTAAGCAATTGGACGGCAGAGAGAGTATCCGGAATTTTCGCTTATTTCATAAGTAGGACGGGAGGCGTCGTAAACCGTGTGGAAGGCCTGCTGGAGCGTATAAATAAGCGGTTCCATAAAGCCGAACCGCTTAGCAGAAAAACGCTTTTAACGTTTCTTGAGGAACAGGAAAGCATGGCGGATGATGAAGCCAAGCCGGAGTTGAAGCTGGCCTTGGCCGGGCTTCGGATAGCGCCGGAAAAAGCCGGGCATATGATGATAAATATGGACAAAATTAAAACGGTTCTCGCAGAAGACCCTGTAGGACCGATACTTTTAAGCGAACTTCATGAAACGGGCAGGAAAATATTTCCGGCAACAGGCGAAGACTCCGAAATAATAGGCACGATTAAACTGGACCGGCTGGCCGAGCTTAAATCCGGAGGAAAAGCCGCGGGTGCATTGGATGAACATATGGAAACCGTCGCTAAGGACATGACGGCGGCAGAAATCATAGGACGGTTCGCAGAGAGCGGAGCGGAACTTTTGTTCGTAGAACAGGACGGCAGGGTAATCGGCGGCATATATCTTGAAGATTTACTCAAAGAGCTGACGCCTTAAACATTGGATTAACAGTGGTGAACATGCTATAGTAGCGTTCTAGTGGATAGAGTTCTAAGCACAGATGTTGCCGCGCATACGGGCAAGAAGATAAAGATAAGAGGTTGGCTCCATAAGAAAAGGATGCTGGGCGGACTTAATTTTATCAATGTCCGTGACCGCAAGGGACTGGTCCAGGTACTTGTCGAAGCCAAGGACGAGGTAGAAAAACTGCGCGGTATGCAGATAGGCACAGTCTTGACCATAGAAGGCGAAGTTATTAAGGACGAGCGTGCTCCGAACGGCGCGGAACTGCATGAGCCTAAGATAACCGTTGAGATTCCGGTGACCGAAGAGCCGCCGATAGAGATAGACAAGCCGCTGAATCATAAGCCGGACAATCTGGATACGCTTTTTGAGCACCGGCCGCTGGGTCTTCGCAACCTGCGCGAAAAAGCCATATTCAATGTGCAGGCAAAGGTCTTGGAAGCCTTCCGCGAGTATTTCGCGAAGAATGATTTCACGGAGATGAACAGCCCGAAACTACTGGCCGAAGCCACCGAAGGCGGCGCTGAAGTATTCAAGCTGGATTATTTCGGCAAGACGGCGACACTGGCTCAGAGCGCCCAGTTTTATAAGCAGATGATGGTAGGCGTTTTTGAGCGTGTATTTGAAACCAATCCGACATACCGCGCCGAACCGAGTGCGACGACACGCCATATGACCGAGTACATAACCATCGATGCCGAAATCGGTTTCATAAATTTCGAGCAGCTGCTCCACTACGCCGGCGAGGCACTTGTTTACGTGCTGAAAAAAGTACAGGAAGATTGTCCGGCCGAACTAAAGATGTGGAATGTCCAAAGTTTTACTATGCCGGACAAGGCGGAACAGATTCCGCGCTATACGATTACGGAAGTCCATGAGATGTTCGCGAAAAGCAATAAAGAGAATCATAGTAATGAAGACGACCTTGCTCCGGCCGAAGAGCGCTGGATATGCGATTATGCCAAGAAACATAACGGAAGCGAAGCGGTTTTCATAACCGGCTGGTCGGCTCGTAGCAAGACTTTTAAGTTCTATCACCGGGCGAACGAAGAAAATCCAGAGTTAGCCGACCGGGCGGATCTTCTTTTCCGCGGTGTCGAGATAGCCACCTTGAGCATGCGCGAACACCGCTATGAACGGCTGATAAAACAGCTCAAAGCGATGGGCGGCGACCCGAAAAGTCCCGGATACGCGCCACTGCTCAGCGTATACAAATACGGTATGCCGCCGCATGGCGGATGGGGCTGGGGACTGGAGCGCACGGTAGAAAAGATACTCAATCTGAACAGTGTCAAGGAAGCAACCCTGTTCCCGCGCGACATTAATCGCCTGAGCCCTTAGGCCGCTATGAAGCGGACGCTACTATTACTTATCTTGCTGACAAGCCTGATAAGCGGATTCCAATTGCCGGCAAAAGCGCAGAGTTCGGATAATATAGGCCCGAAGACCCAGCAGTATATAGATAATTTGAATGAAGTCAGGGAAGCTCAAAATAACGGCCAGCCGGTAAATAATCAGACACCCGTATCACAAAGTCCGAGCGCATGGAAATATGTTCTTTACGGCGCCCTTAGCGGTGCAGTTTATGCCTTCTGGCGCTGGCTCAAAAGATTGAGAAGCGGGGATTAGGTTAAAAACTCTAGCGGTTTGATATAATTATAGAACTGGATAAGAGATAAAAAATGGTGGATTCCGACAAACCCGACGAAAAAGCACAAGAAGGACCTCTACGCGATGTCGACCCTAAAATTGTAGAAAAGGTCGATAAGATGATGATGCCGGATACCGGCAGGCCCAGATCTGCATCACAAGGCGCCAAAACTTTGCCGTCTGAACCCGACTCGCAGACCGCACCTCTGCTGCCGGGTGAAAAATTGCCTGATTTCGACAAACCGGCGCCGAAAAAAGAACCCTCCAAACCCAAACCCGAAGAAATAACTGATTCTCAGACCGAACCGGAACCCGAGGACAGAGAAAAGCTGACCGACAAACCCAACCCTGTAATAGAAAGTCCGGCCACCGATAAGGCGGTTGACGACATCGTTGAAAAGGAATCCGACCGCATGCTGGCTATGGAAGATGCCAAGGCGCAGCTGCTTGCCGAAGGCATGGCCGAGATAGACAGAGGATTCTTCAACCGGTTAAAAGGCGGACTGTCAGGGTTCTGGCATAACGCCTGGGCAAGATCCATCACCCTGCTGCTCATATTTGCCGCCGTAGGCGCCGCCGCCGCTTATCCGGCCAGCCGCTACTATATTCTGAATGCTTTCGGCGCCAGGGCTTCGTTGTCGCTAAGAGTAGTTGATGACAAGACCGACCAGCCGCTAAGAAATGTCATGGTTTCCATTGACAATTCTTCGGGCGAAACCGATAAGGACGGAAATATAAGCCTGAATGAAATAAAGCTGGGGGACAGGGAGTTGTCGGTCAAAAAACCGGCTTTTGCAGATCTTAATAAGCACATAACCGTAGGCTGGGGAAGCAACCCTATAGGCGATGTGGCGCTTACTCCTGTGGGCAGCCGGTATAAATTCGAAGTGAAAGATTACGTTTCAGGAAAGCCGGTTACCAATGCGGAAGCTGTCAGCGGCGAAGCTGACGCATCGGCGAATTCCGTAGGCGAGATAATAGTTGTGGTGGCCGATCAGAACGAGCCCAAAGTCAAGGTAGAAATAAGCGCTCCGGGTTACCGCGGGGTAACAGTTAGGCTGGATGTGGGCGATAGAAACACGCACAACATCAATCTGGTTCCGGCCAAAAAGCACGCGTTCGTATCGAAACGAAGCGGTACCTATGACCTCTATAAGATTGACGTGGACGGCAGGAATGAAAAGATGATATTGGCCGGAACCGGCAGTGAGAGCGAAGATACCACAGTGATACTACCAAGCACAGACAGCGAGCTTATAGCATATGTTGCCGCCCGTGGCGATCATCATAGCTCCGACGGTACGGTGGACAGCGACCTGATGATAGTCAACCTGTCCGATGACGAGGTAACAGACGTCGACTATTCGCAAAGTCTGCAGCTGCTGGGCTTCGTAGGAAGCAAGCTGGTCTATGTGAAGATAGACGAAACACAGAAAGACGACAGCCCCAAACGCCAGAAGCTCGTATCCTACGATGCCGGTACCAAGCAGTCCCAGGTTCTGGATGCGGCCAACTATTTCAACGACGCGCTTGTAGCAAACGGCATGGTGTATTATGCTCCGGCCAAGTATACGGACGATGCTAAGACGGGCCTTTACCGGATAAACCCCGACGGAAGCGGCAAAAGTACCATTTATGATAAAGAAGTCTGGAATCTACTGAGAACCGCATATGACAAACTGGATGTCGCGGTCGAGCAGAACTGGTATCAGTATGATCTTGCAGACAGTTCTTTCAACGCTCAAGGCGGCGCCCCGGCGGACCAGCAGACGCGGATATATACACCTAGTCCGGACGGCGAGAAAAGCGCCTGGGTAGACGAGAGGGACGGTAAGGGCGTGCTGCTTATATACGATACGGCTACAGGCCAGGACAGCACTATACATACCCAGAGCGGCCTGGCCAACCCGATAAGCTGGCTTGATAACGAACATTTGGTTTACAGGGTAGCTAATAGCACCGAAACCGCGGATTATGCCATAAGTCTGCACGGCGGACAGCCGAAGAAAATACGGGATGTCACCAATACTGCCGGTCTGGACCGGTGGTATTATTATTAAGCTATGAGACACCCATTCTGGGTTTCTCATTGCGCGGGACGGCGGAGTAAATCCGACCGTTCCGGCTGCTCTTCCCGGCCATGCTACCAGTAGTTGGTGTTGTAAATTTTTTGAGGTGGGATTAGCATAAATGGTATGAGGGTAAAACTTCTTGTAGCAACCGTATTCTCGCTCAGCTTACTTACCCTAGGTGTAAATGCGCAGAGCGCGACCAACCTTGATAGCCTGAACCAAAGGGTGCTGGAACGAAAAGCCAGAATACAGGAGCGACTTACTACGATGCAACAGACGAGGATTGAGCGCCGTTGCCAGAATGCGCAAGCCCGGATAATAAAAGCTAAGGAAACAGCCGAAAAGTTCAATCAAAAACATGATAAAAAGATACAGAAATTACTTGATAAACTTTCCGAATTCAGCAAAAGACAAGAAAACAAGGGTGCAGACACCGCTATCTTGTCTGTCCTATTGACCGATACATTGAAAAAAGAAGAAGCGGTAAAAACAGCATATAATGACTACATAAATGCTCTTAGTGACTCTTCGGTTATAGACTGTCAGATAGACCCGACGGGCTTTTTGGTTTCTCTCGATGACGCCAGGATTCAGTTCCAAACCCTTAAAATTGCCCGGCAGGACCTCAGAAAGAGCTTGAGAAATGACCTGTTGAAAGCATTAGAGAGTTTTAAGCTCAAGGAAGGTAATTAGTATGCCGGACGATATGCAACCGAAGGAGCAACCAGCACAGGCAGCGGAGCCAAAAAAATCCCCGGCCGAGCTTAGCTCTGAGCAGTCTGCACCTGCTCAAGAGAAACAATCGGCTGTAGAGCCACAACCGGTTAAGGAAGAAGCCAAAGAGCCCTCTCCTCCGCCAAAATTAGCGCAACAGCATGAAGAACATCATCTTATACCTATAATTTTGGCATTGGTCCTGCTCATACTTCTGGCGGGTATAGCTATCATCGGCGGCGATAAGATAAACAGACGTAACACTACCGAGAATGGGGGTACCACGCAACCTGTCCAAGTTCCCGAACAGACTCAATCATCACCGCAATCACAGGATAAACAGACACTGAACGATGCCATAAACACCATAAATAACCTGTCGACTGACGAAGATACATCCGGGCAAGGTCTAAGCGACCAAAACCTCGGTCTTTGACCCGAGTAATTTTGAAACTATAATATAACCCCTATGAGGGCAGAAGATACCGATGAATGCATAAAAATTCTACAAACCGGCGGCGTTACAGTCATGCCTACGGACACCGTATACGGAGTGGTGTGCCGGGCCGCCGATGAGCATGCGGTAGAACGGCTTTACCGTCTGAAATCACGCGAGAAAAAACCGGGGACGGTCATAGCGGCGTCGATTGAACAATTAACAGGCTTAGGTATAAAACGCCGCTACCTGACGGCAGTAAGCCAGTTCTGGCCGGGAGCCGTAAGCGTTGAGATACCGCATGACCTGGCTTATTTAAACCAGGGCACCGGCCGGCAGGCATTACGGGTGGTCAAGGAAGAATGGCTTGCGGACATGCTGGCTCAAACCGGACCGCTTCTGACCTCCAGCGCAAATCTGCCCGGCGAACCTACCTCGGCGGATATCGACGAAGCGAAAGGATACTTCTCGGACAAAGTTGATTTTTATCTGGATGGCGGCAGGCTGGAGGCCCGAAAACCTTCCACTTTGATAAGGGTAGTAGATGACGCGATCGAGGTACTGCGCGAAGGAACTGTTAAGATAAATGAAGCAGGAGAAATTGTAAAATGAATTTTGACGAGTATCAAAAAAAGGCGCTTACCACGGCCAGATTCAGTGATGATGAATTCAAAGATATTATGCACTGGGTGCTCGGGGTAACCGGGGAGTCAGGAGAAATAGCCGAAAAGTTCAAAAAAATCATCAGGGACAAAAATGGCAAAATAACTGATGCTGACAAAACGGAACTGGCCAAGGAAATCGGCGATGTAATCTGGTATCTGGCCGTTTTGGCCCACCATTTAGGACTGTCTTTTGAAGAAATTGCGGGAGCTAACCTAAGCAAATTACAAAGCCGTAAAAAACGTGGGGTCATCGGCGGCTCCGGAGATAATAGATAGGGAAAGCGCATATGGATCCGAAAAAATTAGCAAAAGAATATCTTGAAAATATAAAAATTATGCAACTGGCTACGGCTGAAAATAATAAGCCTTGGGTCTGTACGGTACATTTTTATGCTGATAATGAACTTAACCTTTGGTGGTCTAGCCGGACCGATCGTAAGCATTCACAACAGCTGGCCGGGAATTCGCAAGCTAGCGCCACTGTGCTGGTCCACGAAAATACGAGCGAAGAAGATTATGTCATTGCTATTACCGCGACCGGTAAGGCAGAGCTGATGAAGGGCATCTCCAAGGAAGTAAAACAAGCCTATATTACCAAGCTGGACAGGCCTGCTTACTTGACGCCACCTAACAACATGCAAGAATTCTATCGTTTAAAGCCGGAATCGATAGTGGTATTCGATACTAAAAACTTTCCAAAGGACCCGCGTCAGGAGTTTAAGCTTTAAGTTCCTTGCGGAGCCATTCGTCCAGGCTGCCGCCTCCGCCCCCGGACAGGCAGACTACAGTGTCGCCATTATCAAGATGTTTATTAATTGCATCTTTCAGACTGTCATCCAGCTCGGCTACCTGCTTATCTGCTGGCATCTCAATATCGTTTATGAATTCCTGGGGTGATATGATCTTCTGTACAGGGTCTTCACGAGCCAGATAGCTTGGTACCCAATATAGCTTCTTTATTCCCTGGAACAAGTTTCTGTATTCGCCAC
>DASUKF010000021.1:0-62437 GCA_036278875.1 Saccharimonadales bacterium (SeqCode)
GCACTATGGTAGTCGTAGAAAATGCCGTCAAGCTGATAGGCAGTATGGTCAGCGTAGAAATATCACGCTATCATCAGACCGAATCCGGCCGGATGATATTCGCAAATATAGCTAAGTAGAACTAGTGGAACTTCTTAGTATCTGAATTACTGCCGTCGGTACCGTATATTCCGTCAGGATAAGGCGGAGAAGCCGAGCCTGAGCAGTTACCGTTTGCTGCTGCTCCATGACATATTTCAGTATTATGATCATCGTTGCGATATATGGTAACCGTACCACTACCGCCGTTCCACTCGACATTTACAGAACCAGATCCTGGTGCTAAATGTGCTGCGGTAAGATGAAAATTCGATCCATTATTACCACCGCTGAAAGATACCGTCCTGCTGTCACTGGAATCATACAGAACACTGTCTATCACCTGGGCCCTTACTTCTTTGCTGCCGGATACGGCTACCCTGTATTTATAACTCTTGGTCGACGGACTGGAACTGACCGTATAGGATGCGACCTGCTTGCCATTGACGAAAAAGTTGAGCTTGCCGGGGAAATCGGCGCTGGACAAGGGATGTGTTCCTTGCCTTACCGTCGCGGTAAAGACACAGGAGTCGGTACAATTTCCGGGTGTGGTAAGTGTGACTATGGGCTTGGCGTCGCTGCAGCTGTGCACGTCGTCCTTCGCAGTGGTATTGCTTCCGTATGTGGCATAGCCGTTACCACCGTGGAAGATATCGCCTGAGAATTTGTTCGGCTGTGCATTGTACCCGGTTACGCGGGCTAGCGGCGGCGTACAGTCTGTTGCCAGTTTCTTGGAAACTTTGTCTATGGTGGCCGAACTGCTGCTTCCAGGTCCTTTGTACCAGGACGGGAACAGGTCTGTAGACGGGCTGGGTTCGATAGAGCCGAAGCCTACATGGTTGCGTATGACATAAGCGGGCAGCTGCTGTATGCCCTTGGGCCTGGCCCGCTCCTCTGGTTTGAGGTTTTCATGCACGGTATCCATATACTCATCCCACATCGGCTGGGTCATCGTTTCCATGGCGCCGCTCATAGCCCGGCTCCTGTTATGGTAGCCGACCCATATTCCGGTAGAATACGCCGTAGAGAAGCCCATCATCCAGCCGTCTTTGGCGTCGTTGGTCGTACCGGTCTTCATCGAGAATTTCCAGCCGTTGAAGACCTGGGACTTATGCCCAAAATAACTTGCTCTCGGGTCGCTCATCATATCCGCCACTATGTAAGCGGCCTGAGCATTCACTACCTGCTTGCCCGGAGAGGGCTTCCACTCATCGATAGTTTTACCCCGGGCATCTTCTATCTTAAGTATATAGGTTTGCGGTATCAGCTTGCCGTTGCGTGATATGGTGCTGTAACCGTGCACATGTTCGGCCAGTTTGAGATATGCACCGTCGCCAATGGCCGAGGAAGAATAACAGGGCTTTTCTTTTGTCAGTGCGTCGTCGGTGTAGCATTTGTAGCCGCTCCCCACTATATCCGGATTGCCTGTGTCTTCAAGCCCCATCTTGTCGGCGGTGCTTATGGTCTTCTTAATTCCTGCTATGAGCATGGCTTTTACCGCCGGGATGTTCCTGGAACCGCCCAGAGCATAACGCAGGGTAAGCGGTCCCGGCTGACGGAAGTCATAATCGTGCAGACAGTTGCCGGTGGTGGAGCTGTGATTGGTACAAGGATAGCCCGGTATGGGGTCCGCCGTATCGTACAGCACCGAGCCGGCGCCGAAGTTCTTGGTATTGGCTATCAGCGAAGTATAGTCATAGGGCTTAAAGCTGGAGCCCGGCGGCAATTTCAAGTTGGCGTAATTGTTCTGGCCGTATACGGGGTTTCTGAAATCAGGCCCGCCGACCAGTGCAACCACCTGGCCCGTTTTGACATCTTCGGATACCAGCGCCGCTACATCGCCGCCCTGAGCGCGAACTCTGTACATACCGTCGGCTATGGTCTTTTCGGCCAGCTTCTGCTTGTCCATATCAAGAGTAGTAATAACTTTTAGCCCGCCAAGCTTGACCGTTTCGGCGCCGCGCTCTTCTATCAGTTTTTGTTTGGCGGTCAGGACGAACCACGGAGCTAAAATATTAGAGTATTTAGTCTTTCGGGGCTTTATCTTCTTAAGCGTATTAACTTTCATAGCCTTATTTTTTTGCTGCTGGGTTATATAGCCTTGCTGCTGCATCAGGTCCAGAACATAGTGCTGGCGGTTTATAAGCGCTTTTTTGCTGTATCTTGCGCCGTAAGGCGAATATATTGAAGGCGAACGGGGAATAGCGGCCAGGAAGGCAGCCTCGTCCAGCGTCATATCCTTGGCTGATTTCTGGAAATAATCGCGTTCGGCGGCTTCAACTCCGTACTGGATATCACCGTAAGGCGCGGTGTTCAGATAACCTGTCAATATCTGGTCCTTGCTATAGGTCCTTTCCAGCTCCACTGCCAGGATGAGTTCTTTTATCTTACGGGCATAGGTGCGGTCTTTGGTCCAGTCCTGGGTCAGCTTGACCAGCTGCTGGGTTATGGTGGAGCCTCCCTGCTGGCTGCCGTGTTCTATGTAGTTGTTGACGCCGGCGCGGATGATTCCTTTCACATCGAAACCACCGTGCTTATAGAAATCTTTATCCTCTACGGCTACGGTAGCCTCTTTCATATATTTGGATATATCCTGGGATTCTACCGGGTTGCGCTTTACGGCATCGTAATCTTCCCAGAGCAATACTTTGCCGGTACGGTCATAGTATCTGACCGAGCCGCCGATGTTATTGCCGGATATATCCTTCAGGTTCGGCAGGTCCTTGCGGAAATATGCGAAAACGCCGATAAGCAGCAGGAATACGGCCAGTATGCCTACGCCTGCCAGTTTCAGCGCCATGATGCCGCCTTCGCGGCTGAACCAGTAGTTTGCGACTCTCTTGGGATGTAGGCGGTATAAGATACGCTTGAAACGGTTTTTTGGCAGGGTTGCCAGATAAGCCGCGCGTTTGCGCGCTTTTGAATCCCGTTTGGCCTGCCATCTGCTCTGGAAATTGCTGTGAAGCTTTATGCGGTTGCCTTTTTTTGTCACGTAATGGCTGCGTGCTCCGCCTGAAGGCTTTGCTATCCTTAAGCGGATTTTTTTGTTAGGGCCGGCCATGTTAGTATCAATAACTCCTTAGGATCAGTAAGATTTATGTAAGATTTGCTACTCATTATAGCATTTTTGATTCATCACAACATCGATTTTAGTTATACTATCCAGCATGCATACAGCTCTTTCTCAGGAACTGAAGTGGCGGGGCTTCTCGTATCAGACTACATTTGACGATATATCAGAAGTGGATAAGAAAAAATTCACGTTTTATTGGGGGGTTGACCCCAGCTCGGATTCCATGACTATAGGCAACCTGGCCACAGCCATGATGGTGCGGTATTTCATCGCCCACGGGCACCACGCGGTACTGCTGGTAGGCGGCGCGACCGGCCTGATAGGCGATCCCGACGGCAAGAGCAAGGAACGGGAACTTCTTAACCCTGAGCAGCTTAAAAAGAATTCCGAAGCCATAACCAGGCAATATAAAAGGATATTCAAGGGGCTGGAGTTCGAGATAGTCGACAATCAACAGTGGTTCAAAGACATAAAATACATCGACTTCCTGCGCGATATAGGCAAGAACGTGCCGATGCGCCAGATGCTGGGGCGCGAGTTCGTGCAGTCCAGATTGGGCGAGGACAGTAACGGCATAAGCTATGGGGAATTCAGCTATTCGCTTATACAGGGCTATGATTTTCTGCATCTTTTCAGGACTAAGGGTGTAACTCTGCAGGTCTGCGGCTCAGACCAGTGGGGCAACAGCATAGCCGGCGTGGAGATGATAAGAAGGATAGAAGGCAAAGAAGCCCATATCTGGTCCGCTCCGCTGGTAGTAAACAAATCTACGGGGGCAAAGTTCGGCAAGACCGAAGAAGGCGCCGTCTGGCTGGATGGTGCAAAGACCAGTCCCTATGATTTTTATCAGTTCTGGCTCAATGTAGAGGATGAGAACGTCGAAGATTATCTGAAGATATACACGCTCCTTAGCAAAGAAGAAATAGAAGCGGTCATTGGTGAGTTTCAAAAAGAACCGGGACAGAGAAAAGCCCAGAAAACGTTAGCCCGTGAAGTTACCCGGCTTGTGCATGGAGAGGAAGAAACCGAATCCGTAGAGCGGATAACCGCCTGCCTGTTCGGCTCGTCAGATTATTCCGGGCTCACGGCTAAAGATATCGCTACGATGAAACAGATGCTGCCGTCACACGAGGCAAAAGCCGGCGAAAGTCTGATCCAGGCTTTGGTTTCTACCGGACTGGTCAGCTCGGGCAGTGAAGCCAGGCGCATGTTCGCTCAGAACGCCATAACGCTCAACGGCAAGCCGGCCGATGAAAACTACACGCTCAAGGAATCCGACGCACTCGCCGCCGGCCACACTATTGTCAGAAAAGGCAAGAACAAGTACGCCATAGTCGAAATTAAATAAATATTGTATAATTAACTATATAACTATGAGGAATGTACGTGGCGGCAGAAGGCAAGATTGAAGAAGCCCCAAGGATACTGCGGTCTTCTTCCCGCGAGGGTGTTTTTTGGACATCTGTCGCGGTTGTAGGGGTTGGCCTTACGGCTCTAATAGGCGCGCTTTACGGCTATGACAACTATTCTTTTAGCCATTCAGAACTGGAGGGATTCTCCCTACCGGCAAAGACAAGAGAGTTGAAATCCACGCAGTACGGAACTTTAAAGTTTGTGGTTCCACGGTCTGAAGCAGCAGAACTTGTCTGTGGAAAATATAACCGAGCTTTAAATACGGATATAGATTTTGATAATGATATAACCCTTATAGATGCGCAAAGTTCAATAGTCAGCTGTATCCCCGACCACAGCACTGAATCCTTATTCGGGCAGACTCCCGCTCTGCCGTAAATAGATACCCTGTCTATAATATAGCTATGGATGAGAGTATAGCCGACATAAAAGGCGTGGGTGAGGGCACTGCCAAAAAGTTAGCTAATATAGGCATACATACCAAGGAAGATTTGATATGGAATTTTCCGCGCAAGTACGAAGATTACTCCGCGCTTACACCTATAAATAAGCTCAGGCCAGGCCAGGTCACGATAAAAGCCACGATAAAACAGGCGGTTGGCCGCTACGTGCGCAGGGGCATGCATATAACCGAGGCCGTAGCCAGCGACAAAACCGACAGCGTACGTCTGGTCTGGTTTAACCAGCCATACCGTGCCAAAGGGCTGAAGATAGGCCGGGAATATTATATTTCCGGCAACTACGAGCTCGGCCGTGGGCGCTTCGCTATCATGAACCCGGGCGCCGAACTGGTCAGCAATTTTCAGGTCAATACCGCGCGTATAATACCTATTTACAGGGAAACCAAAGGCCTGCGCTCCGCTGCCATCAGAAAAATCATGGCCGGTATCATGGACGATATCCGGCTTATCGATGAAGGATTGCCGGATTATATAGTGAAGGATCAGGAACTGGTAAGCCGGGCAGAAGCCTTGCTGGGTATACATTTCCCGGCCAAAGTTGACGATATATCACGCGCTAAAAAACGTTTGGCCTTCGAAGAAGTTTTCACGCTTGTCTTAACCTCGCTTATCAATAAGAACGAAAATATGCGCGCCAAGGCGCTTAAAGTGCCTTTCAACGAAAAACTTGCCAAAGAATTCGTGAGCAAACTTCCGTATAAGCTCACCAATGCCCAGCGCAAGGTAACCTGGCAGATTTATAAGGATATAGAAAAGGATATCCCGGCCAACCGGTTAATCCAGGGCGATGTTGGTGCGGGCAAGACCGTGGTTGCTGCCATGGCCGCACTCATGGCGATGAGCGAAGGCTTCCAGGTGGCCCTTATGGCACCGACCGAGATACTGGCGCGTCAGCATGCCAAGACCTTGTCAGAAATGTTCAAGCCTTTGGGATTAAGCGATAGGATAGTCCTGCTTTTAGGTTCAATGAAAGCCGCCCAAAAACGAAACGCCCACAAAAGCATAAATGAAGGCAGGGCGGAACTTATCATAGGCACCCATGCCCTTATCAGCGAGAAGGTTGATATGCATAAGCTCGGGCTGGCAATCATCGATGAACAGCACCGTTTCGGCGTGCAGCAGCGCAAGGAACTTCTCAAGAAAGCCGGACATATTCCCCATCTTATATCTATGACTGCTACGCCGATTCCCCGCTCGCTGGCCCTCACGGTTTACGGCGAACTTGATATATCCGCACTGGATGAAATGCCACCGGGTCGCAAACCGCCCAAAACCAAGATAGTTTCGCCGAATTCCAAGAAGCAACTGTATAAGGCCATAGATAAGGAGCTGGAAAGCGGCCGCCAGATGTTCGTCGTCTGCCCGCTTATAAGCGAGTCCGACAATCTGAACTTTCTTTCCGCGGAAGAGGTTTATGAGGAACTCTCAAAGAAAATATTCCCCCACCGCAAGACGGCTTTGCTGCATGGCAGGATGAAGACGGAAGAAAAAGAAAAGATAATGAACGATTTCGTGTCCGGCAAAATCGATATTCTGGTTTCAACTACGGTTATTGAGGTAGGAGTTGATGTTCCGAACGCCACGATAATGCTTATTGAAGGCGTAGAAAGGTTCGGCTTGGCCCAGATACACCAGCTGCGCGGGCGTATAGGCCGCGGAGAACATCAGGGATATTGCTATCTGCTCATGAGCGACAGTTCGGCGCCTTCCAGACGCTTGCGGGCGTTGGAACAGACGAATGACGGGTTCAGGCTGGCCGAATTGGATTTGGAGCTGCGCGGACCTGGAGCCATCTACGGCCTTACCCAGCACGGCGAGCTGGACCTGCGGCTGGCCGATATCAGCGATACCAGGTTCATAGCAACCGTGCGCTCAAGTGCGCAGGAGTTCATTGACAAGGGCGAAAAGCTGTCCGATTATCCGTGGCTGGAAGAGGAAGTGCACAAAAACCGCCTGATTACGACCCTTAATTGATTTTTTATCTAAAATATTGTAATCTAACTAAAATGGCTAACTATCCATATTTGGAAAGATGTGCTGAGGCTGTAGCTCAATTAGGACACCGCACGCAAGATCTGGCTTCGCGCAAGCCGGGCAAGCGCTTGGGCGCCAGCGACAACTACAGGGTGCAGAGCATAGGCGAGGGCGTTACCGGAATATACCCCAGCCTGGCCTTGACTATGCTGGGTTCTATAGCCGTTCCGGTTTCTCAGCACCTGGCACTTAAAATGCCGCGGCGCGACAGTGGGCCCCTGGAAAGGTTAATATACGAGGTTGCCGCAATCGATGAGATTACCAGAAGAGCGCCTAAACTTGCCGAAAAAATGCCGGCATTCATGGGGCTACTGGCGGTGGACGGCGCCGATAGACCGCTGGCTATCATCACTGAAGATGCTACCAGGTGCGGCAGTTTGCCTATAGAGCCGATGCCCGCAAGTCCGCAGTCGGTGCACGAGCTAAAAAGCGGTTTTGGTAAAGAAGCTGAAGAAGCAGTGGGGGAAATTGAGCTGGAGAATTCCGTAGCTTTCGATGTGGGCGGCACTGAGAGATGGCTCGATTTCACACCGTCGCCGGTTTATGCAGCTGCCAGTCTTAGCGACCCGATAACCGTAGTAAAGAATGAGGTAAGAAGCCGACAGAATGAACTTACGGTGCTTATACCCGATGATTCCGTTTTGGCTGAGGCCGTAAGCTGTATAGTAAAAGTATGAGAATAATCGCCGGCAGCCTGGGTGGCAGGCAGTTCGACGCGCCGAAAGGCCGCAGGACACATCCGATGAGCGAGAAGGCCCGCGGCGGACTGTTTTCCGCTCTGGGCGATATTGAAGGCCTGAGTATTCTGGACGCTTTCGGCGGCAGTGGCGCTATTTCCTTCGAGGCTGTAAGCCGCGGAGCGAAACATGCCATAGCGATAGATATTGATAAGAATGCCGTTAATACTATTGCCGGTAATGCTAAGAAGCTTGATATTAAGGATAAAATCAAAGCTATCAGGGCTAATTCATCCGGCTGGAGCGATAACAACCCCGATGCCCGGTTCGGCATTATCATCTGCGACCCGCCGTTCGAGCAGATAAAGATAAATATTATTCAAAAACTTGCCGGTCATCTTGCGGATAACGGCATATTCATAGCCAATATCCCCGGCTCGCTTGAGCCGTTCGAGCTGCAGCTGCTGGAAATAGTCAAAACCAAAAATTACGGCGACACCACACTGGTGTTTTATAAACCTATCTGATTTTCTGCAGGCGGCGCATAAGGGGCAATGAGGCCCGGTAGGCTCTGTAACGGCCAGGATTCACAGGTAGATGCCAAGTGCCGCCAAGGGCAATATCTTCGCCGCCGAACTTGCGTTTGAAGGTGGAAAATCCTGCCCAGGGGTGGCTTGTCGGCGCGCCGGGCGGCGCTACGCCGAACAGGTCGAACCATCTTACACCCCGCCCTAAGGCATTTTGCATCGCCTGCCATACCAGGACCGTGCCTGCCTCCGCTTTGCGGGCCTCCGGATGAGAGCCTGCATAGGCATAGTGGCCGACCTTGCCGCTTTGCAGGATGATTGCGCCGGCAACCGGCTTTTTCTCATAATAGGCAAGTTCTAAAAAAGCCGCGCCTTTCGGCATGAGTATTTCGGCCTGTTTTTTAAAATAATCGGCGTTATGCAGGCTGATTTTTTTACGGCTGGCAACTTCGCCGAGCATATCGGTGAACAGCTTTATATCCTTCGGCTCGGTCGATGTGCGGAAGCTGAGTCCGCGTTTTTCGGCCCGGTTGATAAGGTTGCGGAATGTCGCTGACAGCGCGCTCCACCGTTTGGCTTCGGCCAGACTCAGGTCATTGACCACCGTATATGCGGGATTATAGGCTTTTCCGGCTTTTTTAAGCCCCAGTTTCCTTGCGTTATAGTATAGTCCGTTTCCGAACGGCTCTACGCTCACCCACGACAAACTTCTCCTTTTAGCTTCAGTCCTTATCGTGCCCAAAGCTTCGGGCAAAACATCCTTATCTTTCAGGAACGGTCCGTAAGGAGTCAGCCAATAATCGCCCAGTTTGGTAGACTGTCTTATCAGCAGGCAGGACCAGCCCTTGCCTTTCAGCCGGACTGCGTCTTTGCCCAGGGCTTTTTGGAACTCCGCCCATTCGTCCGTCTGGGTTATAGGGCAGGAGCTAAGAAACTTATGTTCGCTAGAAGAAAGCATCGGATTAATTGTATCAAAAACAACTTTTCTTGACTTTTAGTGAAAAAATTATAAAAATGATAAACCAGTATGTCAAAAAATAACGGAAGAAGTCCGGCGGCGGCCGAGGCCATAGGCGAAAGTTTGTCCATGAACGGCAATGGCCGCGTCAGAGCCGTAGGCACATTCGCGGTATGGAGGCGGCAAAGTACCGGGTGGAACAGGTCTTACAAAGTAAACAGTAATTTTCGCCGCGAACTTGGCAGTGAGTCCAGGGTATTTGACGGTCCTGGCAGGAGATTTTACCTGATTACGCCGGCAGACGGGGCGATAGTGCTGGGGAATGTAGGCGGCAAGTTCGGAAAGATAAAACACCCGCTTAAGCGCAGGGTAGACAGCATAGATGGAAGCATAGGCCTGCGGGTATCAGGATTCAGCTTATCACGGCCGAATAGGGACGGAAACAAGACGGTTTCGTTGAAACTCGCTTACGAAGGGGAGGAAGAAGGACCGGAAGAAGAAAGAGAAAGTCTGCTGAGAAGTTCGCGGGCCAGCGAACTGGGGCTTCCGGGTTTGGCTATGGCGGTTGAGGTGGCTACGGTCCCGGCCGAGAACAAGCGGGCCGATGTGGAGCCTCTAATTGACGAGCATATGCCTATTGGTATGCCGCTTGATTTTAACCGCCCGGTACTAACATATACTCTGGCTCAACCGGAATAAAGTTGGTAAGATTGTTACTACTGTTGTTAACGGGGATGTGGTGGAATTGGTAGACACGCTAGTCTTAGGAACTAGTGCCGCAAGGCGTGAAGGTTCAAGTCCTTTCATCCCCACCAGACTTTCGATATGAAGCAACACCATATTATCTATGTACCCGGCATACTTGATGACATTTATCATGCCCAGAGTCTGGCCGCAGCGACCTGGAGGATTCATGGAGTACATGGACATTGCCACCCCGTACCTTGGGCGGGAAAAGAAAAATGGCAGCCGAAATTCCAAAAACTTTTAGATGAGATAGACCGTTACAGGGCGGAGGGCCATGATGTATCGCTTGTTGGCGCAAGCGCGGGTGCCAGCGCTGTTTTGAACGCTTACGCTGAAAGGGCTGACAGCGTAAAAGGCCTGGTTTATATATGCGCGAAGATAAACGCTCCGGAAACAGTCAGCAGAAAGACATATGCCGAAAACCCCGCGTTCAAGACATCATTGGAGCTCCTGCAGAAGAATCGTAAAAGGTTTAAACCTGAAGACAAGGCCAGGATGCTGTCGTTAATTCGGAAAAAGACGGGACAGTACCTTACGAGGCTACAATTATTTCCGGCGTCAAAGAGGAAAAACTGCCTCCGCTAAGGCACGGACGGGCCATAATGTACGCTGTGACTATAGGCGCAAGGGACATCGCGCGTTTTGTGAAAAATATGGATTCCTAGGCTTTTTTAAGCTGCTGGTAGCGAAACGGCAATACCAGAGAATAGGCTATAGTTGCGGCCGCTCCGGCCAAAGGTCCGAGCACGGGGATGACACCGATGATTCCTGCGAAAATAGCGACCAGTATGGTTACTCCTATTGCGGCGTAAATAAGCCCCATCTTGCCTATGGCCTTATCATTGCTTTTCTTTATAGCATCCATGACGCCGAGGTCCTTATCCACCATGTAGTAAGGCGCCATTACAAGTCTGCCCAATGCTATTATGCCCGGCACAATCAGCAGTATGAACCCGCCTATTATTATCAGGCCTGAAAGAAGGCTTAAACCGAGTATCCTGAAGAAATACTTCTTCCCGTCTTCAAAAAGCTCGCTCAAATCAGGTTTTTTTCCGGAGGTACTCTTCACCTGAAGATTTATGGACATCGCGTACAGGAAAATGCCTATCGCCAGGAAAATCAGCACAAACAGAAAACCGGTGCCGATAATTGCGGCCAGCTGAGTACCGCTCAGACCGCCCCAGTTGTTTATCGGCTGGTAATTCCAGTAGCCGCGCTCTTTATAATGGTCGTTTCCCGAGGCGCTCCCTACGGCGCTGATAATGGTTAGGATATTGACTACGGCAAAGACCTGCCAGTTTTTCTTGACGATATCCAGGCTTTTGCCCAATAAGTCGAAAGCGCTGCCTATGGGCTGTTTATCCTTTGTATGTGACTGCTTTTTAGCTTTAGTTTTACCCGCCATTATTACCCCCTGTTGACTATCTATTATTTAAGCACACAAGCCGGCTTTTAGGAATAAATGTTTTGCGTGTTATTAGCATATGTGTTATAAAAGACGTATGTTCAAAAGAACTTTTCAGCATCATTCTCATATACTGCCGGAGCGTGTCGGTTAGTTAGCTTTTTCCTTGAAAATCCTACGCCGGACTCGCTCCGGCGTTTTTAGTACCTTATTTATTAGATAGAATATACTGTTAGAAAAGAAGGAAACCATGAAAAAGAGAATAGAACCTACTATATTAAAAGGAACAAGGGATTATTTCCCTGGCGATATGTCCAAACGCGACAAGGCGATGAACGTGATAAAAGACACGTTCAGGAGCTTCGGTTACGAGCAGATAGAAACTCCTATCCTAAGCCGCGCCGAAACGATATTGGGCAAAAAAGTTGAAGAAGACGATCAGAAAATGGCCTACACGTTCAAAGATTACGGCGGCCGCGACATAGCACTGCCGTTTGACCTGACTATGCCTTTCGCACGCTTCGTCGCAAGTAATTACCAAGAACTGCCGATGCCGTTCAAGCGCTTCCAGCTGCAGCGGGTATGGCGCGCCGAACGCCCGCAACGAGGCCGGCTGCGCGAATTCTACCAGTGCGACGTCGACATAATCGGCTCGGACCAGCTGGTATGCGAGGCCGAGATGGCCAAGCTGATATTCGCGGTCTTCGATAACCTGAAGATAAAGGATATTACGGTCAGGGTGAACTCACGTAAACTGCTAAATGAGGTCCTGCTGGGCTATGGAGTGGACAAATCCAAGCTGGTGAAAGCCATCCGGCTGATAGACAAGCTGGACAAGATAGGGGATAAGGCGGTAGCCGAGCAATTGGGCAAAGAAGGCATAGGAAACGGAGCCGAGATAGTCGACGTGCTCAAGCCTGCCGGAAACAACGCCGAAACGCTTGAAAGATTGAAAGATTACGACACTTCGGATCTACGCGAATTTTTGGAGTTATGCGAAGAATTTTCGGTGGATACGGGCAGGATAATGCTTGACCCGAGCCTGGCCCGGGGCCTGGATTACTACACGGGAATTACTTTCGAAGTAGTTTCAAGCGACGCAAGTCTGGGTACCATCAGTGCCGGTGGCAGATACGATGACCTGTGCGGCATGTTCGCAAATAAAGACATGTCAGGAGTCGGTATATCCTTCGGTTTTGAGAGAATAATGATACTTATGGAAGAGTCCAAGCTGCTGACCGACAACAAGACGAATTCCAAAGTGCTGGTGACCGTATTTGACGAGAAGTCTTTGAGCGATTCGATTAAGATTTACAACTCGCTGCTTAGTTCAGGCATACCGGCCGAGCTTTATATGGACAAAGCCAAGCTGGCAAAACAGCTGAAGTTCGCAGACAAGAAGAATATCCCCTTCGTCGTCATTCGGGGTCCTGAAGAGAAACAATCTGAAGAAGTGCTGGTTCGCCGTATGTCCAGCGGCAACCAAAAGAATATTCCTGCGACCCAACTCGCATCATACATTGAGAACTATTATGAGGCGCAGTAACGTAAGAATAGCGATACAGAAATCCGGCAGACTCCGCGAGAAGAGTGAGAAATTGCTGAAGACCTGGGGAATAGACTGCCGGATAAAGGATAAGAACGTGCTGGTTCTGCCATGCAATGAAGGCAAGTACGAGATTCTTTTCGTGCGCTACGGCGACATACCCCAGTACGTGCAAAGCGGCGCGGTGGATTTCGGAATAGTCGGCCAGAACATACTATATGAGAACAAATTCAACGTGCGGGTTATAAAGGAGCTTGGTTTCGGAGAGTGCAAGCTGATAATCGCGGCTCCGAAACGCTCAACCATAAAAACCTCTAAGGACCTGGAAGGCGAAAGAATAGCTACGTCTTATCCGAACAGCCTGAGAAAATATCTAAAGCAGGAAGGCTGCGGTGCGACAATCGTCAAGATACGCGGCGGAGTGGAGGCTGCGCCGGCGATAGGGCTGGCGGACGCTATTTGCGATATCACCCAGACCGGCACGACGCTCAAGGCCAACGGACTGAAGATAATTTCCACTATTCTGGAGTCGCAGGCCGTACTTATAGAATCCAAGTTCACGACTTCCAAGATGGAGCGCTTCAAGAGCGAGTGCCTGGAGATATCGTGATAGCCGTTATAGACTATGAAGCCGGCAACATCGGCTCGGTTGTGAATGCCCTCGCTAAACTAAAGGCTGAATTTGTAGTCGCATCCGACCCTAGGATTATAAAATCCGCCGCCGGTGTGATATTCCCGGGGCAGGGCAGGGCAGGGCCTGCTATGGATTCTCTTAAAAAAACCGGCCTGGACAAACTTCTACCCGTTTTGGAACAGCCTTTTTTAGGCATATGCCTGGGTATGCAATTGATGGTTGATGAATTGGAAGAAGACGGCGTGCGCGGGCTTTCAATTATCCCCGGCCGCTGCATAAAATTCAGAAGGATCAAACCCGTGCCCCATATGGGCTGGAATAATCTGAATATTACAAAAAGTTTGCAATTGCTGGAAGGTGTCAAAGACAAAGAGTACATGTACTTCGTGCATAGTTATTTCGTCGAAGCTCCGGAGAAGTTCGTAGCGGTCACTACCGATTACGGCGGCGAATTCGCTTCCATAATCGCAAAAGACAATTTCTACGGAGTGCAGGCCCACCCGGAAAAGTCCGCAGGTACCGGCGAAAAGATATTGAAAAACTTTCTGAAACTTTGCGGAGAAAAGCCATGAGGATTTATCCTGCTATTGATTTAATAGACGGGAAAGCCGTACGTCTGGAGCGCGGCGATTATGCCAAAAAAACGGAATATTCCACCGAACCGGCTGAAGTCGCCAAAGATTTTGCCGCCGAAGGGGCGGAATATATCCATGTAGTCGATCTGGACGGTGCCAAAGCTAAAAAAGCTGTCAACCTGGAAGCCGTCAGGGCTATCTGTGAATCCGTGGATATTCCTATCCAGGTCGGCGGCGGCATCAGAAGTGCCGAATCTGCCAAAGTTTTGTTGGATTATGCGGACCGGATCATCATCGGTACGGTCGCTATAACCGAGCCGGAAACACTTAAAGGTATGCTTGATAAGTTCGGCCCCGAACGGGTAGTGGTATCTGTTGACTACAAAGCCGGCAAACCGGCTGTAAACGGCTGGCTGGAAGAGGTGGAATTAACTACGGAGGCCCTGCAGGCCCGGCTGAGCGGCTTGGGTATAAGAGTAGTCATAGTGACCGATACGGCTTTGGACGGGCTTATGGGCGGCCCTAATGTGCTTCTGATGAAGCAGTGGAGTGAAGCGGGCTTTGAAGTAATCTGCGCCGGCGGGGTCGCAAGCAGACAGGATGTAAAAGAATTGAAAGACGCAGGAATCGACGGAGCGATAATAGGCAAAGCTCTATATGAAGGCAAAATAGGCCTGAAGGAGGCTATAGATGCTGGCAAATAGAATAATCCCTTGCATGGATATCAAAGACGACCGTGTGGTCAAAGGCACTCATTTCAAGGACCTGGTGGACAGCGGCGACCCGCTGGAACTGGCTGTGGAATATGCCGTACAGGGAGCGGATGAACTGGTTCTGCTGGACGTGGCGGCCACCGTAGAAGAACGCAAACACCGGGTAGAGCTGGTGCATGCTGTCGCCGAAAAAATCAACATTCCCTTTTCTGTCGGCGGCGGAGTCAGCAGGCTTGAGCATATCCGGGAGCTTCTGAATGCAGGAGCCGACAAGGTCTCCATAGGCTCGGCGGCCGTTACCGATACGGATTTTGTACGGCAGGCCTGCGACGAGTTCGGCTCGCAGGCGATAATAGTATCCGTAGACCCGAAGAAAAACGGCGATAGATGGGAGGTCTATATAAAAGGCGGCCGCGAAAATATGCATATGGATGCCATAGGATTCGCCCGACGCATGCAGGACGCGGGCGTAGGCGAACTGCTGGTAAACAGTCTGGACCGCGACGGTACGAAACTTGGGTTTGATATCGAACTTTTAAAACGTATATCGGAAACGGTGGATATACCGGTCATCGCTTCCAGCGGTGCGGGTAAAATCGAGGATTTCCTTGAAGTTTTTATTAATACTGGCGTCACGGCGGCGCTGGGGGCATCCGTATTCCACAGGGGTGAATTTACAGTTGCTCAAGTAAAAACTAAACTAAAGGAGAATAACGTGGAGGTCAGACTGTGAAAGACAAGATAGATTTTGAAAAGAGCGGAGGCCTGGTACCGGCCGTCATCCAGGATTCTTCCACGGGCGAGGTATATATGCTGGGCTATATGAACGAAGAGGCATATGAAAAGACACGCTCATCCGGCTGGGTATATTTTTGGAGCCGGAGCAAAAACAGGCTATGGATGAAAGGCGAGGAGTCAGGGAACAAGTTAAAAGTCGTATCCGTATATGAGGATTGCGACTACGACACGCTTTTAATAAAGGTAGAGCTAAAGGGCGAAGCCGTATGCCACACCGGAAATAAAAGCTGTTTTTATCAGGAAATCAAATAGGAGGTCACTATGACTTTGGACGAATTATATAAGATTATCGAAGAGAGAAAGAAGGAGAAGCCGCAAGGTTCGTATGTAGCCTCATTGTTCGATGAAGGCCCGGCGCGCATAACTCAGAAAGTGGGCGAAGAAGCCGTCGAGGTGGTCATTGCCGCCAACCAGGAAAAGAAGGATCGCGTCGTGTCCGAGATGGCGGACCTTTGGTTTCACTGCCTGGTGCTCCTTTCCGCGCTGGACATTAAGCCGGAGGAAGTCTACGCAGAGCTGGAAAAAAGACGCAAATGACCGTCCAGATTGGTATTTTATCTTCCAAGGTGTTATATTAGTCGACTATGCAGACTAAAGTTAATAAGATTTCAGACACCAAAGTAAAAATAAGCATCACGGCAGATGCCGCCGAACTTTCCCCGTACAAAGACCGGGTGCTGGCCCGCCTGGGCAAGGAAGTCAAGCTTGCCGGTTTCCGGCCGGGCAAGGCTCCGCTCAATATGGTAGAGAAGAGCGTGGACCAGACCGTATTGCAGCGGGAATTTCTGGACGAGGCCATGACCGGGCTGTATACGCAGGCTGTGAACGCGGAAAAAATACGTCCTGTATCCAGACCGGATGTTTCGGTTAAGAAATTCGTTCCCTTCGCTACCCTGGATTTTGAAGTTGAAACCGAAATGGTCGGCAATATCAGGCTGGCGGATTATAAGAAGATAAAACTGGCCAAGCCTAAGCCGGACGTTACCGCCAAAGATGTAAATGACGTTATTGACTCGCTGAAGCTTCGCGTGGCCGAGAAACAGGAAGTAAACCGTACGGTCAAAAAAGGCGATGAGGCTACCATAGATTTCAAGGGCGTGGACATGAAAGGCGCGGCTATAAATGGCGCTGACGGCAAGGATTACCCGCTGGCAATTGGCAGCAATACGTTCATCCCGGGGTTTGAAGATAACGTGATAGGCCTGAAGCCCGGCGAAAGCAAGACGTTTGAGCTGACGTTCCCGAAAGATTACGGCGTAAATGCTCTGGCTAACAAGAAAGTCAAATTCACAGTAGAAGTGAAGAAGGTCCAAGAGGTGGTCGCGCCGAAGCTGGACGATAGCTTCGCATCGAAAGTCGGGCCGTTCAAGACGCTTAAAGAACTTAAAGACGATATAAAAAAACAGCTCACTGTTGAGAAACAGAATGAAGCCGATAAGAATTATCTGAACGAATTGGTAGGAAAGATAACCGATAAAAGCACGGTTTCTCTGCCGGACTCGATGATTGAACATCAGATAGAGCACAGCCTGGAAGATTTGAAACGCAACATAGTATACCGCGGCCAGACGCTGCAGGAATTTTTTGACCAAGAAGGCACCACCGAAGAAAAGTACCGCAAGGAAGTATTGTATCCCCAGGCTGAAAAGCAGGTCAAAGGGAGCCTGATACTTTCAGAAATAGCTGATACCGAAGGCGTAACTATCACGCCGGAAGAACTAGAAATAAGATTGCAGGTATTGAAGGGCCAATACCAGGATGCGCAGATGCAGACCGAGCTGGACAAGCCGGAAGCACGCCAGGACATAGCTTCGCGTATGCTTACGGAAAAGGTCCTGGCCAAGCTGGAAGAATACGCTACAAGGTAGCACTGCTGGTTGACAAAATACGAACAATCCATTGTAATATAGAATATGGATTTTACCGAGCTTGGCTTGGTTCGGATAGAGGCCAAAGATAAAGAAGGGGAAGTGCTGGGCCATGCTTTAGCGCTAGGACAATCATTTTCTGAGCTCATGCATGAGCAAGGCTTTGAGCTTCCGGACTCCGTAGAAAAATTGATGAAATTCACTGTTGAAACAGTTATAGCACCTACCCAGGACGTACGAAAAGAAGTATTAGAAAGGTTTAAAGGAGCAGAAGTCGATACCACACCGCGTGATATAGATGAAGAGGATTTGCCGGCTCTGCTCACAGGACTTTCACTCATGGAGAGTTTCTCTAAGCTGCAATTTAAAGACAGACTTGCCAATGCAAGCATAGCCGGGCGGAATGGCAGGGCTGCTTTTATTGATCACGCTCCGCAGGCCCAAAGATACCGTAGCAGAATAATTCAAGCCGTTAACGAAGATAAGCTTAGAGCATTCGGTCTGGATTAGCACTCTAGCTTGACGAGTGCTAATTGGTCATGTAAAATCATAGCCATGAGCAATCCGAAAAACGTATTGATACCAACCGTAATCGAGCAGGAAGGACGCATTGAGCGAGCCTATGATATTTACTCGCGTCTGCTCAAGGACAATATTATATTCCTGGGAACTGATGTAAATGAGCACACCGCTAATCTAGTAGTCGCCCAGCTTCTTTTCCTGGCTAATGAGAACCCGAACAAAGATATAAAACTGTATATTAATAGCCCCGGCGGCAGCGTCTACGATGCCCTGGCTATCTATGACACCATGCAGTATGTGAAGAACGACATTCAGACAGTCGGTATAGGCGTGCAGGCCAGCGCAGCCGCATTCCTTCTTAGCAGCGGTACACGAGGCAAGCGCTCCCTGCTGCAACATGCGACCGTTATGATTCACCAGCCTTCCAGCGGTACCCGCGGCAAGGTTACCGACCAGGAAATCGACCTGCGCGAAGCTCTGAGAGTAAAGAAACTGTTAGAAGAAATCATGGTCAAGAACACCGGTCAGAAGGCTGATAAGATACATCACGACATGGAACGCGACTTCTGGATGACGGCCGACGAAGCCAAGAAATACGGCCTGGTTGACGAAATCATCACCACGACTCCCACGGCACGATCCAAAAAATAATTCATTACAATAAAATCCTAATGCTTGCAAATTAATACTCTTGATGATATTGTCCCTATCAAATTAATGGAGTTAATGATAGATGACTGATTTGGGCCCTGGCGAAGTAATGAAACGATTTGAGGGTGATTTGCAGGGGCGAGCTGAATGGACGGAGGAATGTCTGGCAGATGTAGCAGAAACTGCCAGGGCACTTGAAAGCGCGCAGACGGTTTTCGATCAGGCAACCGAAAGATTCGGCTTTGCAATAAGCTCCCGGGACTCTACCAGAAACTTAGTAATTTCAGCGCTGGAAGCTACTGACTCTGAGCCCGGGGACGAAGAACTTTGTTCCGCCCTTATGAGCGTTAAAGGGAAGTCTGAAGAAGAGATAAAAGCCTACTTTGCGCATTTAGGCGGGTTAGCCGAAACAGAACAACCTGTTGTTATTGTAAAAAGCGCGGGAGAATTGGCTACCCCTAGCATTGTGGCTGTAGTTTATGGTCAAACTGTGGCAGGTGAAGATGGCCATGCCGGTCTTACGAAGATAGGGCAAGAGGGAAGCAGAAGCCTTCAAATTCCATTAAAACGAAAAATAGGATTCGGATCTAGAGGACTTAATGATTCTACAGGAAGAGGCGGGAATGATGTATTTACCGGTCTTGAAGGAAACCAGGATATAGAAACGGTGTCGGCAAATCCTGGCTATCCTTTTGAAGAGGTACATTTTGCCGCTTCTGCAAGAGAGGTTGAAGAAGTTGCAGAAATGGTAAAAGAGTCCGACGCCAGAGAATTGTCCGATGGAGATGCATTAAAAGAATTCAGCTTGCCCACGTTAGTGGCATACGGAGAAGACGCTGTTAGAGCTGTTACCTGGCGGATAGCGAAAATGGGCGAAACTCATAATCTTTTTGCCAGAAGATCAATAGAAGAAATCGGTTTGCCTCCGCTGGGCGGGGAAGCTTTAGCCGATGTTGAAATTTCCGATGAATTAGCAAAGAATTTAAGGCTGCAGTTCTACCGGGCTATTTCAAGTTTTATGAATGAAAGGTATTCTACGGTTAGCCGGGGGGATAGGGTTGCCGGTCCGCTGGAATTCCTGGCGCCGCTGCTGGATAAAGTCGGCTTAAGCGAAGTGGCAGTGGCTGATGAGCTAAAACATAGTCTTGACAGGGGATTGGAAGTTAAGAGAAATTCCAAGGGTAACTATGCTGCTTGGACACGGCGAGGCCCCAGGGCTACACATGATATGGAATTAGCTGCTAAGAAGCTTGCGGAATTCGGGATAGCCATTTCTCCGGATAGCGATGCCGTCAAAAGAGCCGGGTACGAGCTGGAAATTAATGCGTTGGATTCAAAATTAAGGCACGGGACCTTGCCATTGATTGATCCGCTTATAAGGCATAGGCTCAAAAGGGATTTGCGCGAGATGAGACTTGCCGCTCTTCCTCTAGATGCAGGCGAGCCGAAACAGTAGTTGACATAAAGTTTTGAGTTAGCTAAACTGATAGATAAGAAGTAGTGGTCGGCACTATTGTATTGTCTCAAAAATCCAGACGGTAACGATAGCGATGTCGCAGTAATCTTCGGCGCTAACAGATTAAACACTAGGAATGATCCGAAAAACGAAACGGATTATCACAAAAAGGGCGTATATTACAAGGTAATACGCCTGATAACTTATAAGGTCAATTAAATAGGGAGTTATCGGCTACAATTTATGGCAAAGACGGCTAGCACTAAGAAAAAAGAAACTAATAAAACTAAAAACGGTCGAGTATATTTCAGCGATGTGTCTACCGCGGTAGACCTGCCTAACCTGGTTGATCACCAGAGCCGTTCCTGGCAATGGTTCGTAGACGAAGGCCTGGGCGAGCTGTTGGCTGAAATAAGCCCGATAGAAGATTACACCGGCACCAAACTTTCCTTGAGCTTCAAGAAATACCACTTTGAAAATCCGAAGATGACCGAGGACGAGGCCCGCGAAAACAACGTGAGCTATGAAGCTCCGCTGAAAGCACAGGTAGTCCTAAGCAACAAAGTTACCGGCGAAGTCAAGGAACATGAGATTTATCTGGGTGATTTCCCATGGATGACCACCCGGGGTACTTTCGTGATAAACGGTGCCGAGCGCGTAGTGGTAAGCCAGCTTATCCGCTCCGCCGGCGTATTCTTTACCAGCGAACAGGCCGGTACGGGCAATCTGTATGGTGCCAAGGTCATTCCGGGCCGCGGCGCATGGCTCGAGTTTGAAACTGCCGCCAATACCGCACTTTTCGTGAAAATTGACAGGAAGCGCAAGATTCCGGTTACTACCCTGCTCAGGGCTCTTGGCATGTCCGAAGCCGAGATGAAAGACGCGTTCAAGCATGTGGACCAGGGAGAAGTAAGCTATCTTGATTCCACTTTGGATAAAGATCCTTCCAAGACGTCATCCGAAGCATTGATAGAAGTTTACAGACGTCTTAGGCCCGGTGATCTGGCCACGGTGGATAACGCGCGAAGCCTACTTGAGAATATGTTTTATAATTTCAAACGATTTGATTTCAGCCGTGTCGGACGCTACAAGATAAACAAAAGATTAGACCTTAGCAACGTGCCGAATACCACGGAGAACCGCGTGATGCGGCTCGAGGACCTGATAGCTATAATCAGCGAGATAATCCGTCTGAACAATACACAGGAACCGGCCGATGATATCGACAGTCTGGCCAACCGGCGCGTCAAACTTGTAGGCGAGCTGGTCCAGAGGCAGTTCCGCATAGGCTTACTGCGCATGGAGCGCAATACCAAGGACCGCATGAGCATGAGTGAGATAGAAACTGTTACGCCGGGGCAGCTTATAAATGCCCGTCCGGTCGTAGCCGCAGTGCGTGAATTCTTTGCAAGCTCTCAGTTAAGCCAATTCATGGATCAGATAAATCCTGTCAGCGAACTTGCGCATAAAAGGCGCTTGAGCTCTATGGGCCCGGGCGGTTTGAGTCGCGAGCGCGCTGGCTTCGAAGTCCGCGATGCGCATTCTACGCATTACGGACGTATCTGTGCCGTGGAAACCCCCGAAGGCGCCAATATCGGCCTGGTGCTGAATCTGGCCAATTATGCACGTATAAATGAATACGGTTTCATTGAGACGCCTTATCGTAAAGTCATAAACGCCGTTACGGCTAAGGACGCGGTAGGCCATATCGCCAGGGTCAACCTGGAAGATGAAAAGGGCAAGGTCGTAGTCAAGGCCGGAGCTAAGATAACCGCCGCCGATGCCAAGAAGCTTGCCGCCAATAAAAACCAGAAGACATGGCCGGTAAAATCTCGCGTTACTGATAAGATTGAATACCTTGATGCCGCAGAGGAAGACAAAGCTGTGGTAGCCGGCGCCGGAAACGGTGTAGGCTCTGACGGCTATTTTATCGAGGAAAGGGTTGCCGCCCGTGTCCGGCTTCAGGTCGGTGAGACCGATGCCGGTGACGTAACCCACATGGATGCCAGCAACAACCAGATAATCGGTTCTATTGCCGGATTGATTCCTTTCGTTGAAAGAGACCGTGTTGACCGCGCTTTGGTAGGTTCCAACCAGCAGAAACAGGCCGTGCCTCTTGTAAGGCCGAAGGCCCCTATCATAGGGACGGGCCTGGAAACTTCCATTGCCCAGAACAGCGGCCAGGTCGTCTATGCCGAAGAAGCCGGAGAAGTCGTCAAGGCATCGGCTGACGAGGTAGTTGTGAGTTATAAGACCAGGAAAAAAGTCACTTACAAACCGATGCATTTCGTACGCAGCAATGAAGGCACGTGCATAAACCAGCGCGTAGTCGTTGCCGCAGGTCAGAAAGTCAAGGCCGGCGATGTGCTTGTAGAAGGCATGTCTATAGAGAATGGCGAATTGGCACTGGGCCGCGACCTGCGCGTAGCATTCATGCCGTGGGGCGGTTATAACTTTGAAGATGCCATAGTCATATCCCGCCGTCTGGTAGAAGATGATTCACTTACCAGCATTCATATAGTCGACTACATGACAGAGGTGCGCGAGACCAAACTGGGGCCGGAAATCGTCACTGGCGACATTCCGAACGTATCAGAGGATGCTCTGCGTCACCTTGACGAAGAAGGTATCGTACGCATCGGCGCCGAAGTCCACCCGGGGGACATACTGGTGGGTAAGATTACGCCGAAGGGCGAACAGGAACTTTCCAGCGAAGAAAGACTGCTTCGCGCTATATTTGGCGAAAAGGCCAAAGAAGTTCGCGACACTTCCCAGCGTATGAGCAACGGCAAGCATGGCAAGGTCGTAGGCGTGAAAATATTTTCACGCGACAACGGCCACGAGCTGAAAGCCGGAGTTATAAAACAGATTCAGGTATTCGTGGCACAGATGCGAAAAGTCCAGGTCGGCGATAAGCTGGCCGGGCGGCACGGTAACAAAGGTGTCATAGCCAGGATATTGCCTGCTGAAGACATGCCGTTCTCCGAAGACGGAGTACCGGTTGATATCGTATTGAACCCGATGGGCGTGCCCTCGCGAATGAACCTGGGGCAATTGTTTGAAACCCACTTGGGCATGGCTGCAAGAATACTAGGTTTCAAAATTGCCACGCCGTCGTTCAATGGCGTGCCTGTAGACAAGATAAAAGAACTTTTGAAAGAAGCCGGCCTGTCTGATGATGGAAAACTGCAGTTATACGATGGCCGAACCGGCGAAGCCTTTAAGGAAAAAAGCGTGGTAGGAAACATGTATGTACTCAAACTGACCCATATGGTCACTGATAAGATTCATGCACGCTCCACCGGCCCGTACACTATGGTCACGCAACAGCCGCTGGGCGGCAAGGCGCAGAATGGCGGCCAGAGGTTCGGAGAGATGGAAGTCTGGGCCCTGGAAGCATACGGAGCATCCAATACGCTTCAGGAAATGCTGACTATCAAGTCCGATGACGTATACGGTCGAAGCAAGGCCTATGAATCTATAATCAAGCAGACCGACATAGTCGGGCCTAAAGTACCGGAAAGCTTCAACGTGCTTGTCAAGGAGCTTCAAGGCCTGGGACTAAAAGTTGACCTGATAGAGAGCGACAAAGTTGTCGATGCCGAAGATGTACTTGCCGAGAACATAAAGGGCGAAGCCGATGACCAGTCCGAAGTAGAAGTCCCCGACCCTAAGGCCAGCAATGTCGATGTCAGCGAAGACGCCACGGTCGATGAGTATATGGTTATGGAACTGGAAGACGATATACCTGCGACCACAGCTGTTACGGATGACGACAGCGCCGAAGAACAGGAAGAAGAGAAAATTGAAATCACGGAAGAGGGGGAAGCTTAGATGATGCGCAGATATTCCAACGGAACTAACATAGCGGATTTTGATGCGGTACGACTGGCTGTTGCCAGCGCCGAAGATATATTGGACTGGAGCTATGGCGAAGTCACCAAGCCGGAAACCATCAACTACCGAACACAGAAACCTGAAAGAGACGGTCTTTTCTGCGAGCGTATATTCGGTCCTGCCAAGGACATAAATCCGCACGACGCAAAATATAAAGGCGTACGTTCCCGCGAAGCCGCCGTGGACAAGAACGGCGAGCTGGTAACCAAATCCATAGTTCGCCGCGAGAGGATGGGCCATATCAAACTGGCTTCTCCGGTAGCTCACATATGGTTTTTGCGCGGAACCCCAAGCGCTATCGGTCTGCTTCTGGGCATGACCGTGAAAAGCCTGGAGCGCGTGGCTTATTTTGCCAGCTATATCATCATGTCCGTAGACACTGATAAGCGAGACAAGATACTTGCCGACAAAGAGGCGGAAGCCGCCGCGGCCCAGGAAGCTATAAAGGCTCGCTACGAAGCGGAAGCCAAGAAAGAAGACGCCAACGTCAAAGCTCTGGCTGAAGCTCAGACCAAAGAACTGGAAGAAGTGCAGACTGAGTTTGATGAATTCAAAGAAAATGTAATTAGGCTTGAAAAGCGCAATCTGCTCAGCGAGAACGATTACCGTGCTCTGCCGGATGAGTTGCAGAGCCTGGTTAGCGTAGGTATGGGCGGTTCTGCCCTGCAGGAACTTCTTAACGAGATAGATCTGGCCAAGCTGATAGACGACTTGACCTTAGAAGTCGAAGAGGCAAAAGGCCAGCGTAAAAAGAAGATAATGAAGCGCCTGCGCCTGCTTGAAAGCATGCACAAGGCTGATATCAAACCGACAAGCACGTGTTTGAGCGTACTGCCTGTAATTCCTCCGGATCTAAGGCCTATGGTGCAATTGACCGGCGGCCGGTTCGCTACCAGCGACCTTAACGACTTGTATCGCCGCGTTATTAACCGAAACAACCGCCTGAAGAAATTGATTGATTTGAACGCACCGGAAGTCATCCGCCGTAACGAGCAGCGTATGTTGCAGGAAGCCGTGGATGCGCTTATAGATAACAGCTCTACCAGGAGCGGACGTGCCGTCGCGGCTACCGGCCAGAGGAGGCGCCTGAAATCGCTTTCCGACATGCTCAAAGGCAAGCAGGGACGCTTCCGCCAGAATCTACTCGGCAAAAGAGTTGATTATTCCGGCCGCTCGGTAATCGTAGCCGGTCCGGAACTCAAGATGTACCAGTGCGGTCTGCCGAAGATGATGGCCCTGGAACTTTTCAAGCCGTTCGTTATCGGACAGCTTATTCAAAAGGAGTTGGCTCATAACATCAGAAGCGCTACGCGTATGATAGAGATGAGCGAGAACGCGGTATGGGATGCCTTAGATGAAGTTATAAAGGACAAGTACGTGCTTTTGAACCGTGCGCCAAGCCTGCACCGGCTGAGTATCCAGGCTTTCAAGCCGGTACTTATTGAAGGTAAGGCCATACAGCTGCATCCTCTGGTATGTAAAGGCTTCAATGCCGACTTCGACGGTGACCAGATGGCAGTTCACCTGCCGCTTAGCGAAAAGGCCCAGAAGGAAGCCCGCGAAATCATGGCTGCTAACAAGAACCTGCTCAAGCCTGCCGACGGTTCCCCGATACTTCATATCGAACAGGATATAGTCCTCGGCTGTTACTACCTGACCTATGAAAGACCGGGCAATGAACAGAAAGCCAGGTATTACGAAGACATAGCCGAAGCATCCATGGCTTTTGACGGAGGTATATTGAAGCTTCAGGACAAGGTGAATATCAGGTTCCGCGGCGAAAGGCGCGAGAGTACCTTCGGACGGTTCCTTTTCAACGAAATATTTCCCGATGATTTCCAGTTCCAGGACGAGGCGATGACCAAGAAAAAACTTGCCAGCGTTATGGCTCAGATATATCAGCAGTACGGCCAGACCCAGAGCGCCGAAATAGCCGATGATCTTAAGAGCCTCGGCTTTGAATATGCTACACGTTCCGGCCTGAGTATGGGCATGAGCGACTTCGTGGACGTAAAGAACCTTGACGTGGTATTGGACAAGGCTGAAACACGTGCTACCGCAGTGAGCGAACAGTACGACGAAGGTTTTATAACCGATGATGAACGCTACAGGTTGACGATTGAAACATGGACCGACGCCGATGCTGAGATTCAACAGGCTCTGACCAAGCAATTCAGCGGCGAGGACAACGCCATGTCACTGGCAGTTACCTCTGGAGCTAGAGGTTCAATCGTCCAGGTGAAACAGATAATCGGCTCCGTCGGTATACTTTCCGACGCCACCGGACGCGCTATGGAGCTGCCCGTCAGGAGCAACTACCGCGACGGTCTTGACCCGCTGGAATATTTCACCTCTACCAGGGGCGCCAGAAAGGGGCTTATCGATACCGCGCTTAAGACTGCCGACTCGGGTTACCTGACCCGAAGGCTGGTGGATGTCGCCCAGGATGTGTTTACTACCGACGAAGATGCCGAAGACCCGGGCTTCGCGATGTATCGTTCCGATGCCAAAGAAATAGGAGTAAGCTATGCTTCGCGCTTAAGCGGACGCTATGCCGCTGAAAAAATTGCCGACTATACCAAAAAAGGCGATCTGATAACGGTTGAAAAAGCCCAAAAGATAGATGCCGATGAAAGCCTGGACGGCGTCAAGATAATGAGCGTACTCAGCTACAGCGGCGTACGCGGCGTCAACCGCAAGAGCTACGGCCTCGACCCGGCCACCGGCGAACTTGTAGCCGACCATAGTCCTATAGGCGTGATAGCGGCCCAGAGTATCGGCGAGCCCGGTACCCAGCTGACGCTCCGTACTTTCCATAGCGGCGGCGTAGCCGCAGCAGATGACATAACGCAGGGTCTGCCGCGTGTCGAAGAGCTGTTCGAGGTCAGGGTGCCCAAAGGTAAGGCATATTTGGCCGATATACCCGGAAAAGTAAGTATCAACGAAGAGGATGACAACTATGTACTCCAGGTTACTGATGACAAAGCGCAGTCTGCCAAGCTGACCATAGGCGACAGAAATGTTACTGTTGCCGCCAGCAGCGAAGTCGCCGTAGGCGATGTAGTGGCAGAGGCCGAAGACGGCGGCAATCCTCTAGTAGCTCCGGTAGCCGGCAAAGTATCTCTGACCAAGAAATATGTAAAGATTACCCCGGCCGGACACAGTGTCATAAGCTACGAGATTCCTACCTATAAACAGCTGGTTGTTAAAGACGGCGACACTATAGAAGCCGGCGACAGATTGACCAGCGGCTCGATAAATCTGCATGACCTGATGCGACTGAAAGGCGTAGAGGCTACGCAAAAATACATAATGAATGAAATACTTCGTATCTTTGCCAGCCAGGGCCAGAATATAGCGGACAAGCATCTTGAGATAATCGTCCGTCAGATGTTCTCGCGCGTCCAGATAGAAGATCCGGGCGACACCGAGTTCGTCACCGGCGATATCGTCAGCAAGCTCGCCGTCGTAGAAGCCAACGAAACTTTGGCCGCCGCAGGTAAGAAACCTGCCGTGTTCAACCAGCTTCTGCTCGGTATAACCAAGGCTTCACTTAGCACCGATTCCTTCCTTTCCGCCGCTTCCTTCCAGGATACGACCAGGGTTCTAATAAGCGCTGCTACCAGCGGCAAGGTCGACAAGCTGTTCGGCCTGAAAGAGAACGTTATTTTAGGCCGCAGGATACCTGTAGGGACCGGTGCGGTACAGGAAGAGGACGAAGAAGATGAGTTCGAACCGAGCGAAAATTTAACCGCAGAAGTTGCCTCAGAGAAGTAAAGGTGTTAAAATTACCATGAAAATTAAGATAAATTTAAATAAGAAGGAGCGGTAAGAATTGCCGACTATTAACCAGTTAGTACGAAAACCCAGGGCTAAGGCCGCGTCTAAAAGCAAGTCGCCGGCATTGCAAAGGGTATCCAACAATCTGAAGACCCGGCACTATGAAAAACCGTCGCCTTTCAAGCGCGGCGTATGCGTCAAAGTTACCACCAAGACCCCCAAGAAGCCTAACTCGGCACTCCGTAAGGTGGCGCGCGTACGTTTGACTAACGGATACGAAGTGTGGGCTTACATAGGTGGTGAAGGCCATAACCTGCAGGAACATGCCGTAGTTCTGATACGCGGCGGCAGGGTGCCCGATCTCCCCGGTGTGCGCTACCACGTTGTCCGCGGTAATCTGGACCTTCAGGGCGTAGAAAACCGCAAGCAAAGGCGCAGCAAATACGGTGCCAAGAAGGACGGTAAGTAAGTTGCCGCGCAAAGTCACTAAGTCTTTGGTCAGAGATATACAGCCGGACCGCGTATACAACAGCGTGACGGTGCAAAGGCTTATCAACCGGGTCATGCAGGATGGCAAGAAACAGCTAGCTGAACGTCTGGTATACCGCGGGTTGCAGAAGGCTGCCGACAAACTCAAAGTTCAGAACCCTCTGGAAGTTTTCGAGCAGGCGTTTTCTAACGTAAAACCGCATCTGGAAACACGTTCACGGCGTGTTGGCGGCGCCAACTATCAGATTCCTTTCGAGGTAAAAGGCCAGCGCCAGACGCACCTGACCATAATGTGGTTCGTCGAAGCTGCACGTGCCCGCAAAGGTATGAGCATGGAAGACCGTATAGCCGCCGAGCTGGTTGATGCATACAACGCGACCGGCGCAGCCGTGAAGAAGAAAGAAGACATGCATAAGATGGCCGAGGCTAATAGGGCCTTCGCCCACTTCGCAAGGTACTAGAATATGGTAGAGGCCAGGGAAGATATAAGTTGCGACTTTGACGAAAGTAAAGTGTGCCCACTTAAGTTTGCTAAAAGTAAAGTAGATGCTTTGCAAGCAGATGAGTCTTATGACTCTAGAGTAAGGGGCATAGCAAGTAACCTAACAAGAATAGACAGAGGAAGACTATATCGTTTAATTGAGGGACCTAATATTTTACAAGAGGGGAGCTGCGATAGCGGTCCTCAGAAAAATTTTGGCTTTTACGGCAAAGTTATTTGTAACGCAAGAATTTAAAAGTAAGTAATAAAATAGGAATGAAATGGCAGAAAAGAAATATGCAATAGAAGACATCAGGAACATCGGTATCATCGCGCATATCGATGCCGGCAAGACCACCACTACTGAGGGTATTCTGTACCGGACCGGCTTGAAGCACAAGATTGGCGCCGTCCACGAGGGCGAAACCACCACCGACTGGATGGCCCAGGAGCGCGAGCGCGGGATCACTATCGTTTCTGCCGCCGTTACCTGCTATTGGAAAAACAAACAAATAAATATTATCGATACACCGGGACATATCGATTTTACCGTGGAAGTAGAACGCTCACTACGCGTGTTGGACGGCGCCGTAGTCGTATTCGACGGCAAGATGGGGGTAGAGTCACAATCCGAAACCGTTTGGCGCCAGGCTGACAAATACGAAGTGCCGCGTATCTGCTTTATCAACAAGATTAACCAGACCGGCGGCGATTTCTATAAATCGCTCGATACCATTCATGCGCGCCTTTCCAAGCGTGCATTTCCTATACATCTGCCGATAGGTTTTGAACAGAAAGTAAGCGGCGTGGTAGACCTGGTTGATATGAAGGCTTACACCTACAAGGAATTCACCGATAAGGAACTGGTCGTCGGTGAAATCCCTGAAGACATGCAGGATAAAGCCCGGAAGTACCGTTCATTGCTGATAGAAAACGCCGTAGCCGAAGATGAAAAGATGCTGGAAAAATACCTGGAGGTTGGCGAAGAAGGCCTATCCGACGAAGATATCCGCCATGCTATCCGCTCAGCCGTACTTACCGGACAGTTCTTCATCGTCAGTGGCGGCGACGGGCGCGGTGTCATTGTGGAAAAACTTCTGGACATAGCTACCGAATATCTACCGAACCCTATAGACAGAGGCGGCGCACTGGGTAAGCATCCTAAGACCGACGAAGCGCTCCAACGCGAGCCGGACGCATCCAAGCCTTTGGCAGGATTGGCGTTCAAGATAGCTACCGACCCGTTCGTCGGCAAACTGGCGTATTTCCGTGTGTATTCCGGCAAACTCACCGCCGGCAGCTACGTATTCAACAGCTCAACGGGCAATAAGGAACGTATCGGACGTATCGTGCGCATGCAGGCTGACAAGCGCGAAGAGATAAAAGAAGTAGAAGCCGGTGATATCGCCGCTATTGTCGGGCTCAAGGACACAACCACCGGCAACACGCTTTCTGATCAAAACCATCCGATAGTACTAGAGAGTATAAATTTTCCGGAGCCGCCGGTCAGTATCGCTATAGAGCCTAAGACCAAATCAGACCAGGAAAAGATGAGCCTTGCACTGCAGAGATTAGCGGAAGAGGATCCGACTTTCCGAATCAAAGTAGACGAAGAAACCGGCCAGACTATTATTAGCGGTATGGGCGAATTGCATCTTGAAATAATCGTAGACAGGATGAAGCGCGAGTTCAATGTGGAAGCCAACGTAGGTCAGCCGCAGGTAGCTTACCGGGAAACTATCCGCAAAGATGCCGTAGAAGTACAGGGTAAATTCATCAGACAGTCCGGCGGACGCGGCCAGTACGGCGACGTGTGGCTCAGATTAAGTCAGAATGAAACCGGCGGCGGATTCGAATTCATCAATTCCATCAAGGGTGGCGCAATCCCCCAGGAATACATAAAACCCGTCGAAGAAGGTATAAAAGAAGCTATGAATAACGGAGTTCTGGCCGGATACCCGGTAGTGGATGTAAAAGCCGAGCTTTATGACGGAAGCTACCATGATGTCGACTCATCCGAAATGGCATTCAAAATAGCCGGCTCAATGGCACTCCAGGAAGGCGTGAAGAAGGCGAATCCGGTCCTGCTTGAACCAATCATGAAAGTCGTAGTAGTAACTCCTGAAGAATTCATGGGCGATGTCATTGGAGACCTTAACTCTAAGCGCGGCCGCGTAGAGTCCATGGATGACCTGCCCAATAGTATTAAACAGATAACCGCATTCGTTCCTTTAGGCGAGATGTTCGGCTATACCACCAACTTGCGCAGTATGACACAGGGCCGTGCAGCCTCAAGTATGGAGCTTGACCACTACGCAGACGTACCGCCGAACGTAGCCGAAGCCATCATTGCCAAAAGCAGCAAATAATAATATATTTTAGCCATGGCAAGTATCGAAGCCCAAGGTGAGCTGTTAAATGAGTTTGTAGGAAGGACTGAACCATCCCCTGAATTAGTTGACAGGGCCCAGGGCTTAGTAGAAGTATGGGATGAAATTAACCAGGGCCCCGCGATGATATACGCCAGAGCCGCTAATGAAACCACTTATGACAAAATAGATGCGACTGATTCAAAAGTAATGAGAGGATTATACAAAGCGGTAATAGTCGGACGTGCTTCATTATCATTATTGATGGACTCTCCCAGAATAGTGAAGTGTATGGTAAGCGAAAGTAGTTTTGAGCGACAGTTGAAGCGGGAATATGGCTGGACATTTCACAAACCCTCTCCCAATCCTGAATATTCAAGACGCCCAGTACCTAAAAAACCTATAGTTGACTACGCTAGAGAATTAATTGAGCTGAAACAGAATGAAGGAGAAACCGTTTTAGCCTAGTTCTAGAAATCAAATAAACAACTTGCTATTGCTTGCATTTAGACGCTTTTGGATTAAAATAATTCAGAATATGTTAGTTTCCCGGGATACTTTAGAAAGTGCAGAAAGATTGGATGTATGGGCCAAAAGACGCGAGGCTTTGGCTGATAGCGCCCACTCAAAATTGAGAAATAGACAGTTCCTTGGAGCGGCAGGTGATTTTACGTTGAATCTACTCGCGAAAATACCCGAAAGTGTGCGGAAATCCGGCTTCCGCTCTCATGCAAGTACGGATGAGGCGGTAGGAGTTACATCACAGCTAGTAATAACCTGCGAGGCTACGGATGCGGCCAATGAAAGATTGTTTGTTACCGATGAAGGGCTGGCTTTAAGATTAGGCGTTCCTAAAGGGCAAATGATACCCGAAGTGCAGCTGGCCAGAACCGTCTTAGCAGACTCTGCCGCTTAACCGTTCTGAGCCTTATTTCTCAAATAGTGGTCCATTATGACCAGGGCGCTCATGGCGTCGACTATCGGTATGGCGCGGGGCAGTACGCAGGGGTCATGCCTGCCGGTAGCTTCTACTTCGACTTCGTTTTTTTCTAAATCAAGCGTCTTTTGTTTTTTACTGATGGTAGAAACGGGCTTTATCGCTACACGGAAATATATATCTTCGCCGTTACTGATACCGCCGAGTGTGCCGCCGGCATTGTTAGTTCGGGTACGGATGCGCCCGTCTTTATCCGTATAAAACTCATCATTGTGCTCGCTGCCGCGCATATCGGCGCCTGCGAACCCGGAACCTATATCGAACCCTTTGACGGCATTGATGCTAAGCATGCCTTTGCCTAAATCGGCACTGAGTTTATCGAACACAGGCTCGCCAAGGCCTATCGGGCAGCCTCTTATCAGACCCACTATGATCCCGCCGACGGAATCGCCGCTGTCGCGAACTTCTTCTACCAGCTTTATCATTTCGTTGGCCGCGATGTTATCCGGGCATCTGATGATGTTCGATTCTATCTGTTCCTGCGTAACCAGTGATTTATCGACATTTGCTTCGATATCACCGACCTGCTGGACATAGCTCAATATATCTATGTTCAGCTTTTCTTTAAGATATTTCTTGGCTATGGCTCCAGCTGCTACGCGGGCCAGGGTTTCTCTTGCCGAAGCACGTCCGCTGCCGCGCCAGTCGCGGATTCCATATTTAGCTTGGAAAGTGTAGTCGGCGTGCCCCGGCCTGTAAAGTTTTCTCAGCTGGTCGTAATCTTCAGGACGGATATCCTCGTTCTGAGCCAGAAGCATTATCGGCGCTCCGGTAGTCACGCCTTCGTAAATCCCGGAAAGTATATGCACCTTGTCCTTTTCGGCCCGTGGAGTGGTTATATCGCTCTGCCCCGGTTTGCGCCTGTCCAGTTCTTTCTGGATGTCTTCCGCTGTTATTGCCAGATTTGGCGGACAGCCGTCTATAACGCAGCCTACACCGCCGCCGTGCGATTCTCCGAAGGTAGTAATCCTGAATAGTTGTCCGAATGTGTTTCCCGCCATTAATCTGTCCTTTTTATTCTTTCCATTATCTTATCGAACTCTTGGCGCGTAATCTGGCCCGGCGCCGATGCTTCTTCTTCTGTTTCCGGTATAAATATTAGCGCGTTTCCCCATAAAGCGCCAAAAACACGGGTAATTTTACCTTCTTCGCCCATGCCCAGCACAATGTGCCTGCGGTCGTTTTTCAGGAATTTTACCTTCAGCTTGATAAGCCTTAATGCATCATCGGAGGAATTGCACATGGTAGAGAGCTTTATGATGCCGGGGGAGTAGGCTTCCATCTCGTTTACAGTCTTTTCCAGTTCATCATATGCCGGAGTTGAATCATAGTTATGGTATGAGCAGATAAGGTTGTTATCTTTGCCGGAGCTTTTCAGGTAATTCAGCTCTTCCTTTTGAATGACTATATCCAAATCAACCAGACAGTTTTTACTAGTAGCAGTATCCAGTACTTTTTTGCGTTCTTCAAAGGGCATTTTAATCGGTTCCAGATTTTGCCGGCGAAGCACCAGGATTATTCTGTCCGGGTATTTATCTATTAACTCCACAGTAAAATCCGTGTCGAAATCCTCTATATAATCCAGCCAGACTTCAAAGAAACCATAATTCTCCCCGAACTTGTCCAGAGTATCCAGCACATCCTTTTTACTCCGTTTTATAACCGGCAGGCAGTATCTGTCTTTCATTTCAGCTTCCCTATAATACTTTTTCTTATGATTTCTTCTGGCGCATCTTTCCCCGTGAACAATCTGAACTGGGCGAAGGCCTGTTCCAGGAGCATCTCTATGCCGGATATGGTTTTGGCCCCGGATTTTTCAGCATCTTTTAGCAGTCTTGTCTTTAGTGGCGAATAAACCACATCGTATACTATCTGCCCGCTTTGTAGCAGGGAAGGATTTATTGGTGATTTATCCTCATCCATACCGACAGAAGTAGTATTGCAGATAATGTCGCAATCTTTAATTTCTTCAATAGCTTGCAAGTCCGCATACTTGCAGCCGAATCTTTCTGCCAGAAGCCTGGCTTTATCAACCGTGCGGTTATATATGGTCACGTCGCAGCCGGCCCGGGTAAGTCCGTACGCGAACGCCTTGGCTGTTCCGCCGCCGCCTATTATCGCGGCTTTCTTTTCTTTTAACTCTGTGATTCTTCTAAGCGGCTCGACGGCACCTATCCAATCGGTGTTATATCCTCTTAAAATACCGTTTTCCTGAACTATCGTATTGACTGCGCCTATCTTTTCCGCAATCGGGTCTATACTGTCCAGGAATGGAATTACGAGCTCCTTATGCGGCATGGTCAGGCTTACGCCTCGTATGTCGCGGTTTTTTATCTGTTCTATGAAACTGCCGACGTTATCGGGTTTTACACGCCTGGCTTCATAAACGAACTCATCGTCTATCCCCAGCTCCCTGTAGCCTAGATTATGGATGTCGGGCGAAAGGGAATGCTTGATAGGGTCGCCTATGACCATGCATATCTTCGGCGTATGCTGTCCGAGTTTATCCAGTATATTGTTAGCTATGCGGTTGGGGCTGTCGGACGTGGTGTCGAATACGAAATCTGCATAGCGGAAATAATTTCCCTTGCGTTTTCTCCATACTTCGCCAAGTTCGCCTATGAGCGTCGGCTGGGTACTAAGCTCCGGCCGGTTCTTGTCCGTCCTGATGCGCATAGACAGTATCCTAGGCTCGGCTTTTAAAAGAAGGGTCAAGCAGTCATCGGCAAAATACTTCATATTTTCAGAATCCAACACTATTCCGCCGCCGGAAGAAAAAATACGATTCTTTTTGCGGCTGACTTCAGCGCATATATCAGACTCCAGCCTGCGGAAGCGGTCCCAGCCGTCTTCCAACACGATATCGCGGATTTTTTTGCCGTATTTTTCTTCAAGATATTCATCCATGTCTATGAATTCTTTGCCCAGCTTTTTTGCGAGTGTTTTACCCACGGTGGTTTTGCCGCTGCCGCGCATCCCTACAAGCAATATGCTGGAAAACTTTCTCTCAACAACGCTTAAATTCGTTATCTTTTTTAATTCATCCCAAAATCCGGGGAAAGTTTTGTCTACTACGCCGGGGTCGGTTATTTCTATGCCCGGTGTCTTAGTCCCGGCTACCGCGAACGACATCGCTATCCGGTGATCGCCGTAACTGTCTATCAGGCTTCCTGACGGCTCGCCGCCTTGTATCGTCAGGCTTTCCTCTGTGGAATCCGAGCTTATACCCATTTTTGCCAGTTCATTCTCCAGTGCGACTATACGTTCCGTTTCCTTGACGCGAAGCGAGCCTATGCCCCTGATAGTAGACTTACCCGGGGCGAATGCGGCAAGTACGGCCATGGTCATGGCCTGGTCCGGACATTTCTGCATATTCACTTCAATCGGTCGTATACTGCCGCCTGTCACTGTTATAGAGTTGTCACCGGTTTCAATTTTGGCATTCATTTCGCCCAATACATTCAGGAACTGTCTATCGGCTTGTTTGGAATCCGGGTTTAGGTTGCTTACCGTAACTTTGGAACCGTTAAGTACTGCCGCGGCGAAAAAATAAGCGGCGCTGGAGAAGTCGCCTTCGACATGATATTTATCGGCTTCATATTTCTGGGGTTTTATCTCATAGGATTCATGATCGTAAGCTTTTACATCTACGCCGAACTTATGCATCACGTCCAGGGTCATATCTACATAAGGCGCTGATATCTGTTTTCCTTCTATTTTTATCTCAGCAGGGGTTTTTAAAAGAGGCGATATTAAAAGGAGTGCGGATAGGAACTGGCTACTTGTTCCGCCGCTGATACGGGCTTTGCTTTTGTTTAGAGAAGAACTGCTTACTTTTATGGGCGGGAAACCTTCTTTGCCTAAGTAGGTTATATCTGCGCCAAGACTTCTGAGCGCCTCTACAAGGTCGCCTATAGGCCTGTTATTCAGGCCTTCTTCGCCGGTGATTATCTGCTTGCCTGGTACGATGGAGCATAAAGCGGTGATAAAGCGTATGGTTATACCTGAAAGGCCGGCATTTAGCTCAAAATCCTTATCCTTTATGTCTTTTATGCTTCCTTTTACTATAAATTCGTCATTTGTTATATCTATTTTTATACCGAGTTTATTCAGGCAACGGCTCATGGATTTCGTATCGTCACTTAAAAGAGCGCCGGTTATTTTTACCGGGGTTTCAGACAATGCAGCCGCCAGAAGTGCTCTGTTGGTATAGCTTTTAGAGCCGGGCACCTCTACTGCGGTTTCAAATGGGCCGGCTACCGGTTTGATACCGGCGGCCTTTAACTTTAAGATATCCATCCTACCAATAATAATTCAAAAAGGTTAGACAGCGAAGTTTTTATAGATTAGAATAATTAGGATGATTTTAAATGTTAAACGCGGTTTGAGCATGTGTCGCAGCTGTATGCACGGCTGTTGCCTCAATTGTTAGATTAAATAAAGCTAACCATAACCTCCCGAGCAACAGCCGGGAGGTTTTTTAATTTGTCAAAAATAGGAGAATGGAATGACTTACAAGATTAAATCAATAGCAGCCGACATAGCTCGCCTGAACAACCGTCTTGACGGCTTAAGCCCGGAAGAGATAATCCGCTGGGCTGATAGGAGCTTTGCCGGCGGCCTGTATGCCGCCTCAAGCTTCGGCGCCGAATCGGCGCTGCTTTTAAGCGCTATTAAAAAAACCGGAATCAGCATACCGATAGTTACTATCGACACCGGATTCTGGTTTCCTGAAACGCATGAGTTCATGGATCGTCTGGCGGACGAATACGGCCTGGATATACGGGTATTCAGCCCGGATAAAGAAGATATAAAGCGCATAGACAAGACTTTCCTTTGGACTGACAGTATAGAATCGTACAACCGGATAACCAAGCTGGAGCCTATGAGCCGGGCCGCCGAAGAGCTTGGCATCAGAGCGTTATTGTCCGGAGCGCGTCGTTATCAGACCGCTGGCCGCTCCAGGCTGCGTCACCTGGAGGTAGGAAATGACGGCGAAATACGGATTTATCCGTTCATAGACTGGACACGCGAAGAAGTGGAGAAGCTGTTCCGGCGCAAAGAATTGCCCAGACACCCCCTATACGACCTGGGGTATGAATCCATAGGCGACTGGACGATAACCCGGCCGGGTACGGGACGTGACGGCAGAAACCTCGGTATAAGAAACGAATGCGGTCTTCATATACTGCCGGGAAGCAACAAGCATTTTCAGACCATCCGGCCAACAGGATAAAAATACTTTACAAACTTCTTAGTTTGCTTTAACATATTTTGGTAGCTTGCGTGGGTATTAGTATACTCATGCTAAAATATTTCTAACTATCAATATTCAAGGAGACCAAAGAACAAATGGCAGACTTTGATCGAAGCAAACCCCATATTAACGTCGGTACCATGGGTCACGTTGACCACGGTAAGACTACATTAACCGCGGCTATTACCGCCGTGCTGGCCAAGAAACTTCCCAGCGATGTCAACAAGCCTATAGCTTATGACCAGATTGACAATGCCCCCGAGGAAAAACAGCGTGGTATCACCATCGCTACCTCCCACCAGGAATACGAAAGTGAAAAACGCCACTACGCACACGTTGACATGCCGGGACATGCCGACTACGTAAAGAATATGATTACCGGTGCTGCGCAGGTAGACGGTGCTATCTTGGTCGTTTCTGCCGCAGACGGCCCTATGCCTCAGACCCGCGAACACGTGCTACTGGCACGCCAGGTCGGTGTACCCAGCATATTGGTATTTATGAACAAGATGGACCTGGCCGATCCCGAATTGGTCGAGCTGGTTGAAGAAGATATCCGCGACCTGCTTGCTAAGAACGATTTCGACCGAGACTGTCCTATTATCAAGGGTTCTGCCACTAAGGCTCTTGAAGGTTCTGCAGAGGACGAAGACGCTATCATGGAACTGATTAAGGCCATGGACGACTATATTCCGGAGCCTAAGCGCGACCTCGACAAGCCTTTCCTGATGCCTATCGAGGACGTATTCTCCATCAAAGGACGTGGTACTGTTGCTACCGGACGTATCGAAACCGGTATAGTTAAAATGAACGACGAAGTAGAAATCGTCGGTATCAAAGACACTCACAAAACCGTTGTTACAGGGATTGAAGCATTCAAGAAAAACCTCGACCAGGGTCAGGCGGGCGATAACGCAGGCCTTCTGCTCCGAGGTATAGAGCGCGATGATATAGAGCGTGGACAGGTACTTTGCAAGCCGGGTTCTATTACTCCGCACACTGAATTTGACGCGGAAGTATATGTCCTTACCAAGGAAGAAGGCGGACGGCACACACCGTTCTTCAAAGGTTACAAGCCTCAGTTTTATTTCCGAACCACTGATGTTACCGGCGAAGTCGAACTTCCGGCTGACAAAGAGATGGTCATGCCCGGCGACACCGTAACATTCAAGGTCAAACTGCTCGCGCCTATTGCTATGGACCAGGGTCTTCGCTTCGCTATTCGCGAAGGCGGACGAACCGTAGGCGCCGGCGTCGTTACAAAAATCAACAAATAGATAAAAGCAAAAAGCTAAAAAGCCCTGGCTGGCAAGTCGGGGTTTTTTATGTTATAACTAATCAATTATGTCAAATCCGGAAGCATCTCTGCTGGGTGAATGGCTGGGGGCAGAGCAGTATGAACTGGCTATGCCGGCCGGATGGCTGCGTGTCTTTGCCCATACGGGCACCTTAAAAGCACTAGAGAAACACGGCGTAGAACCGACCAGTGTACGCGGGGCAAGTGCCGGCGCAGAAGCCGGTGGTTTGTATGCTGCCGGCATGGATCCGGAAGATATAGAAAAGTTTTTGATAGGTATTCGACGTAAAGATGTGTGGGATCCTGATTATACATTCGGCTTGCTTAGACACGGATTAAAAAGCCGCACGGGTTTTTTAAAAGGAAGGCTGCTTGAAGGAAAATTCCGCGAAGCGGTAGGCGATGTACAGATCCAGGACTTGGCTATGAAGCTTAGCATTTCGGTGACGGATGTTTTGAGCTGGGACGCCGAAGCCCTAACCGAAGGCGATCTGCCACGTGCTATGACTGCTTCGTCCGCGTTTCCGTTCTGGCTGCAACCCCAACTGGTAAACGGACGGCCGAAATTAGACGGCGGTATAAAAGATCACGCCGGACTGGCCGACTCCCCCAAAGATGAGCGTACTTTCTTTGCCGGCCATGAACCTCACGGCTTCAGGTCAAGGTTTGACAGGGGAGATACTGAGGCATTCGAGGGCCGGACAAATATAGCGGTACTCGAGATTCCCGGTATACCATCAGTAAGTCCTTTTGCTTTGGAGGAGGGTAAGGCAGCTATTAACCACGCTATGGAATATACCGAACAAGCCCTATACCTGCCCGTCGAAGGGCAATTTGGAGAAATTTAAAAAAGATGTTATAATTATATAAATAATCAGAGAAAGAAGTAAAATGCACAAGAGAGTAGAGCCCACCTATGAAGTTAATTTCATTGAACGCCTTGAAAACGGCGAGATAGGCCGATGGGCGTCGGCGTATGTAAGCGGTTTTAAGGAAGGCGAAAGCCGCCATGAGCAGGTTGAAAAAACTTTAGGCAAGCTGGGTTCTCCCGTCGTTGACGGCGATTTTAAAATGCGCCGCATGAGAACCGCGGAACTGCATGCTGCCCTCAGAAAGAACGGGCGGGAAGGCAGCGCTCCGGATATACAGGAATTTGGCGGCTTGACTGCGCACATTACCCATCCTGAAGGTGAAGACTTAAAAAGAGTGCGGGACGAGCGGCTGGAAATGGTCGCCGAATGGATAGTGGACATAGAAGCGGTCCAGCAGGGACAGTATGCTGGCTTTGGTGCTATTAGAAGCGGCCTGGGCCTGATAACCAGACAGAACGCCGATAGACTGGAAGCCCAGATAAGAGACAGGCATGGGCCTATATATAACAACGGCCAGTCTGGCTCAAACGTGGTGGAGTTACCTAAGACTGCCTAAGCATTCCATTGCCTGACACTTGTCAGCCGCAGTAAAATAAGTTATCATTGAGCCCTAAATTAAACCAGCTGACTAAAAGTTATTTTGAAAAGACAGAATAATGTTACAGCAGACTAACGATAAGTTAGAAAGGAACAACACCTATGGCAACGACACCTCCTCCGGCGGACGGTAAAAAAGAAAGCAAGCAGCGTATACGCATACGCCTGAAGGCTTATGACCACAAGGTCATCGACCAATCTGCCAAACAGATTGTAGATACGGCGGTCAGGACGGGCGCGACTATTTCCGGCCCTATTCCGCTGCCTACCCGCAGGAGTACTTTCACGGTGGTAAAAAGCCCCCATGTGTTCAAAAAGGGCCGCGAGCAGTTCGAGATGCGCGTGCACAAACGCCTGATAGACGTGCTTGATCCGACCCCAAAGACGATTGACTCGCTTATGAATCTTTCACTTCCCGCCGGCTGCGACGCCGAAATCAAAATGTAGCCACATAATGCGGGTCTTTTATAGCGCTCATGTTTCAAAATATTATTGCTGTATTTTGAATAATATGCTATACGTAATATGAGTAATACGGGAGAAGACAAAAAGTGAGAGAGCGAATAGGTGAAATAGCCAAGAAAACAAAAGAAAATCTTAAAAAAGTCACGGCTGTAGCCGCCATAGCAGGGAGTGGAGCGTTGTTCTTGGCAGGATGCGGCGTAGGTGATGTATTGCCGCACGACAAAAGCCAGGATTATCCTACCCATACACTTAAAGAAGCTAGAAAAACGGCTCTTAATAAATACGAGCATAAACTTGGCAGAATGAATCCTTCCGAAAAATTTGCCGCACAATATTTAGGCGTCTTTGCGGCTGACGTAGTAAAGACCAAAGCGACTGACTATGACGGAGAAAACTTAAGCGTGAAAGATTTTTATAAATTTAAGATCAATAATGCGTGTCTTAAGGGCACTGTTTTTGATATAGCCGGCGGCGAATTAAAGATAACGGCTAACGGCTTCTTGTCCTCGTTAAGCGCCAGGGCTGATTTTCCTGCCCCGGCAGCATTTGCTTATGTAGGCGGATCCCGCCCCGATGTCTTGCACGTTAAGCCTATAGGGCAAGACGGCAGTTCTTACGGGCTGTCTTTCAGGGGCGTGGAAGGAAATGACCAATTGTCGCCCCTGGATCAGTTTACATCTGATGTGCTTGATACGAACGGTTGTGATACGGGTTTAGTCAGTCATGTGACTGTAGGCGAGGACCCGGATGACATTATGCAGTTCAACGACTTCCAGAAATACGCATACACTGTCCCTAGGTAGTTTAGTTTTTGTAGAATTTACCACGCATTGACTAGTGTTAGCCTTTTGTGGTAATCTGTTATGGTCTGTTGATGAATAATCGCGCATGGCGCGTCTTGGAAGGTCTATCTCGACAGAGGTAGAAACCACCGACCGCCATGATTTTATTGTCAGCTTAAAATAAAGGAGCAAGTAGCTTGAAGGCACTTATAACCCGAAAACTCGGTATGACTAGCGCTATCACTGAAGATGGCAGCGTTGCTGCTGTTACCCTGCTTTCCGCTCCTGCCAATGTAGTGACGCAGATTAAGAATGCCGAAACGGACGGCTATCAGGCAGTCCAGTTGGGCTTTGAAGAGTCAAAGAAACTTTCCAAATCCGTACTGGGCCACCTTAAGCCGGCAAAAACGAATGCCAAGGTGATGTGCGAAATCCGCGTGGATGAATTGCCTGAAGAGCTTAAGGTCGGCGAAAAGATAAGCGCCGACCTTTTTAGTGAAGGCGATGTAGTGAGTGCTACCGGCACCAGCAAAGGAAAAGGTTTTGCCGGTACTATAAAGCGCCACAATTTCCATCGCGGCCGCAAGACCCACGGCGGACGCAGCTATCGCCGCCCGGGCTCCATCGGTTCTATGTATCCGCAGAAGATTTTCAAGGGTAAGAAAATGGCCGGGCAGATGGGGGACGAGAAGGTAACCGTTAAGAACCTGAAGATTGCGCTTGTTGATAACGAGCATAGTGTAATAGGTGTTTTCGGCGCCGTTCCCGGTCCCAGGAAAGGACTTGTAGTCCTGAAAGGAGCCAACAATGGCTAATGCTGTCAGTTATTCCGCGGCAGGTGTAAAGTCCGGAGCTAAAACGGCGCTTGATAAATCCGTATTCGGCCTTGAGGTTAAAAGCCACGGCCTTCTCCGCTATGCTTATCAGGTGTTTTTAGACAACGGACGCGTCAACCTGGCCAAGACCAAGACAAGGGGTGAAGTTATCGGCAGTACAAAGAAACCGTGGCGGCAAAAAGGCACCGGGCGCGCTCGTTTCGGCTCCAGGTACAACCCTATCTGGCGCGGCGGCGGTATAATCTTCGGTCCCCGCGGAGTAGAAAATTACTCCAAGAAATTCAACACCAAAGCCAAGAAACAGGCTGTAAGACAGGCTTTGAGCCTCTCCGCAGCTGAAGACCGCGTAAAGATCATTGACGATTTCGCATCCAAGGACGGCAAAACCAAGAAAAGTGCCGCTCTGCTCAATAAAATAGAGGCTGAAGGCCGCGTACTTCTGGTGGTTGACAAAAAAGACGGTCAGGTACTGCGTTCTGTAAATAATCTTCCGAACGTTGACGTTTCCAGCCCGAATTACCTTAACGTTTATAAGATAATGAATGCCGATACTCTGGTAATTACTAAAAAATCGCTTGGATCCATTTCCGAATGGCTGTCTGACAAGGCCAAGCCTCAAGCCAAGAAAGCAAAAAAGGCCGAATAATGAGCAAGACGATGATTCTAAAACCGAGGATGAGCGAAAAAGCCTACGCGCAAAGCCATGCGGTGAACACCTATGCTTTCGACGTCCCTAAGACTGCCAACAAGATTAGCGTTGCCAAAGCGGTAACCGAGCAGTTCAAAGTCACCGTGGAAAACGTGCGTATAGCCGTAGTTAAGGGCAAAAAGGCCCGTTCCATACGCATCGGCGGCACCCGCAAGGTCGTGTCCGGCAAAAGACCCGATGTAAAGAAAGCTTATGTTCGCATCAAAACCGGCGAAACCATTCCTATCTTCGCAAGCATTGACGAGGCAGAAGAAAAGGCGCGCAAGGCCGAGGAAAAAGCAGCTAAGAAAGCCAAGAAGGATGCCAAATAATGCCTATTAAGACATACAAGCCTACTACTCCCGGCCGCCGCGGCATGACTACGCAGAACATGGATGATATCACCGCTAAGAAGCCTGTAAAATCGCTCATCAGAATAAGGAAGCAAAAAAGCGGCAGGAACAATCAGGGCCGCATAACAACCCGTCATAAGGGCGGTGGAGCCAAGAAGTTTTACCGCATAATCAATTACAGGCCCGATGAAGGCGCTCAATTGAAAGTGGAACAGATAGAATACGACCCTAATCGCAGCGCCCGCATCGCCCGGGTCAAAGACGAGAACGGCGCTTATCATTACATACTGGCATCCTCCGCGATGAAACCGGGCAAGACCGTCAAGGTCGGCAGCGAAGCTCCCATTGAGAGCGGCAACCGTCTGAAACTTGCTGATATTCCTGCCGGCAGTCAGGTCCATGCCGTCGAACTGGAACCGGGCAGAGGCGCTCAATTGGTACGAAGTGCCGGCGCAAGCGCACAGCTCATGGCCAAGGATAACGGCTATGCCCAGCTTAAGCTTCCCAGCGGCGAAGTAAGGATCGTCAAACTGGACTGCATGGCGTCCATAGGCACTATCGGCAACATGCAGCATCAGAATATCAAGGTAGGCAAGGCGGGCCGCAACCGGCACAAAGGTATCAGGCCTAGCGTGCGCGGCGTAGTCATGAACGCGGCCGACCATCCGCATGGCGGTGGTGACGGCGGAAGACACGGTATCGGCGGCGGTAAGAACCACGGTGCCGCTCCGAAGACGCCCTGGGGCCAGAAGACACTGGGCTACAAGACACGCAGGCGCAAGAGCACAGATAAGTACATAATCAGAAACCGCCGGGCAGGCAAGAGGAGATAAGGATAGATCATGAGCAGAAGTTTGAAGAAAGGACCGTTCGTAGACCCGAAGCTGGCTCGCAAAGTAGCCGCTCTCGGCAAAGAGGACAGGACAGTTATCAAGACCTGGGCCCGCTATAGCGCCATTCCGCCGGAATTCGTCGGGCGCACCATAGCAGTCCATAACGGCAAAACGCACGTTCCTGTATTCATAACGGAGAACATGGTCGGCCATAAGCTGGGAGAGTTCGCTCCTACCCGCAAATTCCGAAGACACGGCGGTAAGCTCGCGAAAGGACAGGCGTAATGAGCAGTATAGTTAAAGCCAGTGCAAAAGGAGTACGCATGAGCCCGCGCAAAGTCGGTGTCGTAGCTGCTTTGGTCCGCGGACGCAGTGTTACTGACGCCATAACTATCCTGGAGAATGTTCCGCGCCGTTCAAGCCAGCCGGTCAAGAAGGTCATAGAAAGCGCCAAGGCCAATGCCGAGAACAATCACAACCTGCAGGGTAGCAGTCTGGTGCTATCCAGGATTTCAGTAACTCCCGGCCCCAGGATTAAGAGATACCGCCCTGCCGCACGCGGCAGTGCTCTGCCTTATCAGAGGAAATCCAGCCATATTTTCGTAGAAATAGAAGGCGAGCCTAAGCCGGCTAAGAAGCCTGCGGCAACAACCAAGAAGGAGGCCAAATAACATGGGTCAGAAAGTAAATCCGGTAAGTTTCCGCCTGCAGGTCAACAAGCAATGGCGTAGCAAATGGTTCGCTAACAAAAAAGAATACGCGGATTATCTGCAGCAGGACCTGAAAGTCAGGAAGCTCATAAATGACGAGCTTGGTTCCCGTGCAGCCATAAACAAAGTTGACATCGAGCGTTCACCCAATCTGGTTACGGTCACATTGACCACGGCCAAAGCCGGCGTAGTAATCGGCCGCGGCGGCGCAGGTGCCCAGTTGCTGAAGGACAAGATTGAGAAAATCTACGGTGTTCCCGCCAGGATAAACATAGAAGAGATCAAGAAATCCGAGCTTTATGCCAAGCTGGTAGCCGAAAATATCGCACACCAGCTGGAGAGAAGGATTTCATTCAGGCGGGCTATCAAGCAGTCTTCGGCCGCTACCATGCGCGCCGGCGCCAAAGGCATACGCATAGAAGTCGCTGGCAGGCTTAACGGAGCGGAGATGAGCCGCCGCGAAAAAGAAGTCGCAGGCAGCGTTCCTTTGCATACGCTCAGGGCTGATATTGACTATGCTCTGGCCAGGGCCCGCACTCCGGCCGGCATCATAGGTGTAAAAGTCTGGATCTACAAAGGAGAGGCCTTTTAAATGTTAGTACCTAAGAAACTGCAGTACAGGCGGGTGCGCAAGGGCCGTATCAAGGGTCCTGCTAACCGTGGCAACAATATTGCCTTCGGTCAGTATGCCCTGCAGTCGCTGGGTCAGGAAAGAGTCACCAGCCGCCAGATAGAATCCGCAAGACAGGCTATGACGCGCTACGTCAAACGAGGCGGCAAGATCTGGATACGCATATTCCCGCATACGCCTGTCACCAAGAAGCCTCTGGGGCTCAAGATGGGCGGCGGCAAAGGTTCTCCCGAATACTTCGTAGCCAAAGTCAGGAAGGGCACCATACTTTTTGAGATGCAAGGCGTGCAGGAAGAAGTTGCCCGCGAGGCCATGCGTCTGGCAGGCCATAAACTGCCGGTCAAGACCAAGTTCATAGTACGGGAGGGCGAATAATGAAGATTGCCGAGGTCAGAAAGATGGACACCAAGGAACTGGTCAATAGTATAGAAAAACTGCGCCAGGAAATAGCCGAATTGCGCCGCAGCGTGCATATGGGCGAGAACAGCAATGTCAGGATGATACGCACCAAGCGCAGGGAACTGGCCAGGATGCTCACAGTCATGAGCGAACAATTAGCTAAGGAGAAGATATAATGGCAAAGACATTGATAGGTACGGTTACTTCAGTTGCCCCGGATAAGACCGCGGTCGTTGCCGTTAATACCCGAAAAACCCATCCTATATATAAGAAACAGTACATTGTTACCAAGAAATTTATGGCTCATGACGAAGACAATTCATGCAAGGTCGGCGACCGTGTAAGCATCATAGAAACCAGGCCGATATCCGCACGTAAGCGGTTCAAACTGGAAAAGATACTGGAACATGCCAGCCTGACCAAAGAAGACTTGAAGGCTATAGAAACCGAATCCGAAGAAGTTAAGGAAACTAAGACAGTTGAAAAAGAAGAGGCGAAGACCAAGCCGGCTAAAAAGACGGCTAAGCCTGCCAAGAAAGACGAAGGAGCGAGCGAATGATACAGCAGGAATCCAGATTAGGCGTCTGTGACAACAGCGGTGCCAAGGAACTGCTCTGTATCCGTGTGCTCGGCGGTACCCGCAGAAGGTACGCTCGTGTCGGCGATGTTATCGTCGCTACCGTCAAGCAGGCCAACCCCAGTGGAAACGTCAAGAAAAAGTCTGTCGTACGCGCCGTGGTAGTCAGGACACGCAAGCCGATAAAACGAAAAGACGGTTCTACAATAGTTTTTGATGATAATGCCGCCGTGATAATCGGCGATGACAAACTTCCTAAAGCTACCCGTATATTCGGTCCGGTTCCGCGCGAGCTTCGCGACCTGGGTTATAACAAGATAATCAGCTTGGCTCCGGAGGTACTATAATGAGCGCACCGGTATACAAGATAAGGTTAAAAAAAGGCGACAAAGTAGTTGTACTTTCCGGCAAATACAAGGGCGAAACAGGCACTATACTGGCTACCCACCCCAAGGAAAACAAGGTTACCGTGGAAGGTATCAATGTGGTCAAAAAAGCTATAAAGCCTAACCGTCAGTATCCGCAAGGCGGGATTATCGAAATCACCAAACCTTTATGGGTAAGCAAAGTTGCCATAGTCGATCCCACCGGCAAAAAACCGAGCCGTATTGGTTATGAAATCAGCAAATCAGGCAAGAAAGTCAGGATTTACAAGAAATCCGGCAAAGAAGTTAAGGAGGCTAAGTAATGGCAGATACTGACACCGCTAAGAAGCCGGCAGCTGCAAAAAACAAGCTTGAGCCTACTGCGCGTCTGAAGCAGCTATACAACGACAAGATAGCCGCGGAACTGAAGAAAGAACTAAACCTGGCCAACATGCATCAGGTGCCCAGACTTGAGAAGGTTGTATTGAACGTAGGTCTTGGCAAGGCCAAGGATGACAAGAGGGTTTTTGAGGCCGCAAATAACACGCTTATACGAATAACCGGCCAGAAGCCTCAGGAAACTTACGCTCGCATGAGCATCGCTACATTTAAATTGCGCGAAGGTAACAGGGTAGGCCTGAAAGTTACATTGCGCGACGAACGCATGTATGAGTTCCTTGACAGGCTCATAAACATCGTCCTGCCGCGCCTGAGGGACTTTCACGGCGTGAGCCTGAAGTCTTTTGACAAGCAAGGCAATTACAGCCTGGGACTGGTTGAGCAGTCTATATTCCCCGAGCTTTCATTCGAGGAAACATCTGTAGCTCATGGTATGCAGGTAGTAATCGTGACGGACTCAAACGACGTAGAACATAACAGGGCTTTGCTGACCAAGTTCGGCATGCCTTTTGAGAAGGAGGATAAATAGTATGGCCAAAAAATCAATCGTTAACAGGGACGAAAAACGAAAAAAAATGATAGCCAAATATGCCGAAAGGCGTGCTGAGATGAAACGGGCGGGCGATTACGTGGGATTGCATCTTTTGCCAAGGAACTCTTCGCCCACCAGGCATAAGAACCGATGTATTGAAACGGGCCGGCCGCGAGCCTATATGAGGACTTTCGGATTATCCAGGATTTCGTTCAGGGAGCACGCCTCAAAGGGCGAAATACCCGGTGTAACCAAAGGAAGCTGGTAGGAGGAAAGAATGGTATCTACAGACCCGATTTCAGATATGCTGACCCGCCTGCGTAATGCTATAGCCGTAGGCAAGAATGAAGTAAGTCTGCCGCACTCCCGTGTGAAGCAGTCGGTTGCTTCATTGCTTCAAAAGAGCGGTTTCATTGACGGCGTCAAGGTAGACGGTGAAGGTATCGATAAAAAAATCGTTATCGCCATAAATCCGGACAAAGAGAACGCACGCATCACCGAGATAACCCGTCTGAGCCGTCCCGGACGAAGGCTTTATGCCAAGGCCAAGGACATTCCTAGGGTCAAACAGGGCCGCGGCATCGTAATACTTTCTACTTCAAAAGGCGTTATGACAGGTGATGAAGCAAGAAAAGCAAAGGTCGGCGGCGAGCTGATATGCAAGGTGTATTAAGGTAGGGATATATAGATGAGCAGAATCGGAAAAATGCCAGTCAAGATACCGTCGGGAGTAACCGTCAATATAGATAATGACACTATAACCGTCAACGGTTCAAAGGGCACGCTTACACAGTTCGTTATGCCTGAAGTCAGTATCAAACAGCAGGATGATGAATTAGTTTTCAAAGCTGTAGATGACGAGCAGGTGTCGCGCTCCAAACACGGTCTGATGCGCAGCCTGGTACAGAATATGGTTACCGGCGTCAGTCAGGGTTTTGAGAAAAAACTCGAGGTCAACGGCATCGGTTACAGGGTCAATCTGGCCGGACGTGATCTGCGCATGAGCCTGGGTCTGTCCCACGAAGCCGTTTACAGGATACCCGAAGGGATAGACGTAAAAGTCGAACAGAACATTATCACGGTCAGCGGCATCAGCCGCCAGCAGGTTGGCCAGGTCGCTTCCGAGATACGGTCTTTGAAAAAGCCGGAACCTTACAAGGGCAAAGGCATAAAGTATGTTGATGAGAGGATAATCCGTAAAAGCGGTAAATCAGGTAAGGAAAAATAATGAACAGAGTCGAATCTAAGAAAACCAGAGCTATTAGGAGGCAGAACCGGGTGAGAACCAGCCTGAGGTCCGCTTCACCGCGCCCGCGCCTTTCCGTATTTATCAGCAACAGGAACATATCCGCCCAGATAATTGACGATTCCGTGCACAAAACCTTGGTTTCCGCATCTACTACCGGCAAGGATGTTACTAAAGGCAATATGACTGAAAAAGCTGTCGCAGTAGGCAAAGAGATAGCTAAAAAAGCAAAGGCCAAGAAAATAACCGAAGTAGCACTGGACAGAGGTCCGAGACTGTTTCACGGACGAATAAAAGCTCTGGCTGACGCCGCGCGAGAGGAAGGACTAAAGATATAATGGCTGATACTAGAAGAGGCAGAGAAATGAAAGTTCAAGAGCTTGAGGAAAAGCAGTTCGAAGAAAGAGTACTGAACATAGACAGGGTTGCCCGCGTGGTCAAAGGCGGACGCCGTTTCAGGTTCCGGGCGCTCGTAGTAGTCGGCGATAAGAAAGGCCGCCTCGGAGTAGCCATCGCCAAAGGCGCAGATGTTACCACCGCGGTTTCCAAAGCCGTAGAAGCAGCCAAGAAGGACATGACCAGCCTGTCGCTTTATAACGGTACCTTGCCACACGAAGTTCAGGCCAAGGTCGGCGGAGCCGATATATTGATAAAGCCGGCAGGCCCGGGTACCGGCTTGATAGCCGGCGGCGTGGTTCGCACGCTGCTTGAAGTAGGCGGCGTACACAATGCTTTGTCCAAATCGCTAGGTTCGTCCAACAAAGTCAATTCGGCTTATGCCACACTGAAAGCTCTTAAAAGCATGCAGCCAGCTGACAAGTGGATAACCCGTGCCGGTTCTGAAAAGCCCAAATCAGCCCCTAAGAAAACCGCTAAATCAGACGATAAGAAGGCCAAGGATAGCAGCAAATGAAGTTTAACGAACTGAAAACTACCAGACAGAAAAAGCCCACCCGTGTAGGCCGCGGTATATCTGCTGGCGGCGGCAAGACCGCAGGCCGTGGTACCAAAGGCCAAGGCGCCCGCAAAAGCGGCGGTGTAAGGCCCGGATTTGAAGGTGGCCAGCTGCCGCTCTATATGCGTTTGCCAAAACTGCGCGGTTTCAAATCGCACCGTGCCCCTACGGCCGTCGTGTATACAGGTCAGCTGGAAGCACTGGGCAGGGCCAAGGTTGATTCGACCGTTCTCGCCGAAGCCGGTATCATAGAAAACCCTTACCAGAAGGTAAAGGTAGTCGTAAACGGTGATCTGAAGAAAAAGGTTGAAGTCAAACTGACCGGAGCAACCGCCTCAGCAGAGAAAATGATAGCCAAGGCCGGCGGCAGTTTTCATAAGGTAGAACAATTGAAACGGCCCAAGAAAACCGTCGAAAAGAAGTAGTATTGTATACTTAGTCGTAAGAAAAAGAGAGGGTAAGTAAACGTCTGAATGAACTGGAAACTGATTTGGAAATCGCTGGCCGATGCAGACATGCGCAAGAAAATCTTCGCAGTCCTTGGCATCATAGTGGTCTACCGCGTACTGGCTCATATACCTATACCTATCAGCGACCCGCAGAATGTCCGCCAGGTCCTGGAATCATTGTTCACTTCCAGTAATACACCTCAGTTCTTGAGTTTTCTGAATGCCCTGTCCGGCGGCGCGCTGGCCAAATTTTCCATCATGCTCGTCGCTTTGGGGCCGTATATTAATGCCAGCATAATAATGCAGCTGCTTACCCGGGCCATACCCCGGCTGGAAACTTTGAACAAAGAAGGCGAATACGGCCGCAAGAAAATAAACCAGATGACCCGTATCCTGACCCTGCCCTTGGCGATAGTCCAATCCATAGGTGCTATTTATATAGTCAAACAGCAGGCCAGTCAGATATCCGGCCTTGACATAACAGCACACAGTTCGCCGATGCAGTGGGTGCTGATGGTGGTCGCGCTTACCGGCGGTTCGATGATACTTATGTGGCTGGGGGAACTTATAACCGAGCAGAATATCGGCAACGGTATATCGCTTCTGATAACCGTAGGCATAGTCAGTACCTTGCCGGGCATGCTTAGCGGTCTGGTCGGTGGTGTGTTCTCAGGCAGTCACAAGATAAACTTCATCGGCCGCCAGATTCCTCTGGATTACCACCAGCTTAAGATATTCGCCATTGTCGCGATACTGGTGATTCTAACCATAGTAATAGTGGTGAAGCTGAACGAAGCGGCGCGCAAACTTACCGTGCATTATGCCAAGCGTGTCCAGGGCAACCGCACCTATGGCGGTGTTACAACCATGCTGCCGGTCAAGCTCATTGGCGCCGGCGTGGTACCTATCATCTTTGCGGTAGCTTTCCTTAGCGTTCCCAGTTTCATCGGACAGATACTTTCTACTAACGCCTCGGAAAAACTCCAGCACCTCGGCACTGTTTTGCTTCAATGGTTCCAGACGCCTTCGGCCCAGACTTTTGCCACCGGCGACTGGCATTCATATATATATCCGGTCACTTATTTCATATTGGTCTTTCTTTTCACTTTCTTCTATACCAACATCACTTTCAACGCCAAGGAAATTGCCGAGAACCTGCAGAAGCAAGGCGGTTTTATCGCCGACGTGCGTTCCGGTCCGCAGACCGAGAAGTATCTTTCAAGAGTGGTTAACAGGCTGACTCTGTTCGGGGGTATCGCTATCGGTATATTGGCGGTGGTGCCTATAGCGGCGGAAATATTCTTCGGCAATAACCTGGCTATCGGCGGTACCAGCGTGCTTATATTGGTTTCCGTATCGCTCGAAACGCTCAGGAAAGTGGAATCCCAGGCCCTTATGGTCACTTACAGCCGGTATGACGGCGGAGACTTTTTCCAACAGGTTGAGCAAGAAGAGAAGAAAAGCCGGTTCCCTGTAAAGAAATTCAGGAGAAAGAAGAAGTAACATGCCAAACCCGGAGCAGGGAGAAGCGGCCAAAATGTCACCCTTTGAGAGAGTTACAGCCGCAACAGGAGTTCTTCTTACCGTGGCAGCTATTGCTTATCCTTACCCTTCTACAGAAGCACACCAGCATTCAGATGAACCCTTGGTTGAAAAATGCAGGGAAGAATATCCGCCGCAGCCGGCTGAACTAACCATGGAAGATTACTTCGGTGTAGATCGATGGGGGTATCAAAGGCCGCAAGCCGGGAATGTGCTTCAAATTTTAAAGCACAGGCTAAGGGAAAATCAGCTCCACGCCTATGAAGTCAGCCCTGAACGCAGCCATAGGATAGAAGCGCAAGTCAATCGCTTCGCTGCCGGCATGGTAGAGCGCGCTAACGACGGTGATACTACGTATAAGTTTTTGCAGGGCGGCGGAGGCGCTTTTCTTGACGGTAATTTCCTAACAGGACCCGGTGGGGGCCTGGAACCGGCGGCTGATGATTATGAAGGTTTTGGTTGGCTGTGGAGAGATGTTAAAGATGATAACGGTAAAATAATCAAACAAGAGATTGTTGACGGAATATACCGCCACAGTGACGGTACATATTATCCTCAGCCTCGTCCATGGACACTTTCAGTCTACGATAAAAATGCCCAGTCCACCTTTGAAGCTCCGGAAGGCCTCGGCCTGGTAGAGTGTGCCTCCGTTCCGGGTAATGGCGCTACTCAAGGTTGGCGGGTTTCACATTATGATTTCAATCACCTGGGCGAGCCCGGCTCTGATACCGTGCAGCTTGAGCCCTGGGTCTATGGCAACACTACTATCGCTGATGTGCAATTAGCGGATAGACGGGCTGCTCACTTTATCGACAACAGGTACGACCCTGGAGTCGGACAATAAGAGTGCCTGCACTGATTCCTATAATAATTATCGTCTTGCTGGAGGGTTTCTGGCTGTGGATGCTTAGGGAGATGGCATATAATCCGGACATTCCGCCTAATAATACCAGCGGCAGATTTAACTGGCCGCCTATATCTAAAGTAGAGTGGGCTTTCCTGTTCGTACTTCTAAACGTAGCCGCCGCCGGCTTCTACTACTTCGTCGTATATAAAGAAATTCGCCGGTAAAAAATGTTGCAATTTTGAGAAGTGTTTGATATGATACTTGTCTAGTTATATTTTATGGCCAAAAATAAGGAAGTTATCGAGCTTACGGGTACTATCGTAGAAACCCTGCCAGGAACACAATTCAAGGTGGAGCTCGAAAATGGCCATCAAATCATAGCTCACGTCGCCGGCAAGATGAGGAAGAACTACATCCGCATCGTTCCAGGTGACAGCGTTACGGTCGAGTTGACACCTTACGACCTTACGAAGGGCAGAATCACGTATCGCAAAAGTTAACATCAATTAAGCAGTGTGTTATTGCGTAAAAAGGAGCAATAATCCGTATGAAAGTACGTGCAAGTGTAAAGAAAATCAGTTCCGATGATAAAATCGTCCGCAGAAAAGGACGACTGTATGTCATTAACAAAATGAAGCCTAAGCACAAGCAGAGGCAAGGTTAGTATATATATGGCCAGGATTTCAGGAGTTACCATACCGAACGAAAAGCAGGTGCAGATAGCATTGCAGTATATATACGGTATTGGTAAGAAACATGCGAAAGAAATACTAGCAAAAGCTAAAGTAGAACCAACCGTACGGGTAAAAGACCTGACAGAAGGCGAAATAGGCAAGATTTCCGAGATCGTCGGCAATGATTACATAGTCGAAGGCGAATTACAGCGCATAGTTACGGGCAATATCAAGCGTCTGAAAGATATAAAGACCTATCGCGGTATGCGCCATTCGGCTAGCCTGCCCAGCAAGGGCCAAAGGACCAAGACCAACGCTAGGACGCGCCGTGGCAAGAAAGTAACCGTCGGCGGCACGGCGAAGAAAGTAGCGTCTAAGACTTAAGGATAATTATGGCAGAGGAAACCAAGACCACCGCACCCAAGACAAGGAAAAAGAAAGCCAAGCGCAGCGTGCCTGCCGGACAGGTACATGTTCTGGCAACTTTCAACAACACCATAGTTACCGTTACCGACACGAAAGGCGGAGTACTTACGAACTCCAGTGCCGGAGCCTGCGGTTTCCGTGGCAGCAAGAAAGGCACCGCCTATGCCGCTCAAGTCGCCGCCGAGAAAGCTATAGAAGATGCGAAACAGCGTTTCGGTCTGAGTAAAACCGATGTATTCATCAAAGGTGTCGGTCTGGGCCGCGATGCGGCTGTCAGAGTTTTGATTTCTGCCAATATATCGGTTGATTCCATACAGGATGTAACAGGAGTTCCGCATGGCGGAACACGCCCGAGGAAAGCGAGGAGAGTATAGATGGCTAGAGATACGCGTTCTATCGTAAAGATGAGCCGCCGCGAAGGCTACGCTCTTCACCCCAAGGCCCATAAAGCGCTCGTAAAGCGCTCTACTCCTCCGGGTCAACAAACCAGGGGCTATAGAAGCAAGCCGAGCCAGTATTCGCTTCAGCTTCGGGAAAAACAGAAGGTAAAACGGCTTTACGGCCTTTTGGAAAAGCAGTTCCGCAACCTGATGAAAGAAGCATCCAGGGCTAAGGGTGAATCCGGTCAGATCCTGCTGAGATTCTTAGAACAGCGCGCCGACAACGCCGTATATCGTTCAGGGCTGGCTACAAGCCGACGGGCCGCCCGCCAGCTGGTTACTCACGGGCATTTCACCCTGAACGGGCGTCGCGTAGACGTTCCATCTATCAGGCTGAAAACGGGAGACGAGCTGAAACTGCGGGACAAGTCCAAAAACAGCGAATATTTCAAGCATATCGATGACGTAAGCCCTGCACCGAGCGAGATACCGGGGTGGCTGAAAGTCGATAGAAAGAGGTTTGAGATAAAAGTAACCGGCGAGCCTGGTCGAGAAGAAGCGGAGCCGGATATAAATGAGCAATTAATAGTTGAGTTCTACTCACGTTAAGTTAAGGAGACGAGCTAACAATGACAAAAAATATTCATGTGCCAGGGGTAGTAAAGACTGAGGACCACGGCAAGACCCAGTCTACATTTACCATTGAACCGCTTCACAGCGGTTACGGCATGACTCTGGGCAACAGCCTTAGAAGGGTCCTGCTTTCATCTATTTCCGGTGCGGCCATCACTGCATTCAAAGTAGAAGGCGCCAGCCACGAGTTCACCACGCTTCCGGGCGTAAAAGAAGACATAGTTGAGATAATTCTTAACCTCAAAGGCGTTCGTTTCCGCATATTTTCCGACGAGCCTCAGACTATCCGTCTGAGCAAAAAGGGCTCCGGTGCGGTGACCGCCAAAGATATTCAAGTGAACGCTGATGTAGAAGTGGTCAACAAGGACCATGTAATCGCACATATCGATGGTGCTTCAGCCAGCATCAACATGGATATAGTGGTCGAAAAGGGCCGCGGCTACCGTGCTATCGACGAATCAGGCAGCAAAAAAGTCGTCTCCGATATGATAGCTATCGATTCTATCTTCAGTCCGGTACTCCGGGTACGATACAAAGTTGAGAACACCCGTGTCGGACAGATGACCGACCTGGACAAGCTCATCATAACCGTCGAGACTGACGGAACTATTACTCCGCGCGAGGCCTTTGAGGAAGCTTCCGCTATACTGGTCAACCAATATACTGCGCTGGCCGGACAGACCAGAGTAGAACAGGGCGCTCCTTTGAACGCCGCTGATGAAAGTTCTGACGAAGCCGGTGTTTCCGACGATTCGCCTGCTCTGATGACATCCATAGAAGATTTGAACCTTTCCGCGCGTACTACTAACGCGCTGGTCAACAACGATATACACACGCTTAAGGACCTTTTCGCTCTTAGCGATATGGAACTGCGCGAGCTGAAAGGCTTCGGCAGCAAAGCACTTGATGAGGTCAAAGAAAAAATGGCGGAGATGGAATTCTAAATGCACAGACACGGATACAAAGGTCGAAAACTCGGTCGCGAACGCGACCAGCGCCGAGCCCTTCTAAAGGGCCTGGCCGACTCTTTGATTGTCCATGGTTCTATAGAAACTACCATATCTAAAGCCAAGGAATTGGTTCCTTACACGGAAAAGCTGATAACCAAAGCCAAGAAGGGTGACCTGCACAATCGCAGGATGATTGTTGCCAAGCTCCAGACAGTCGAATCGGCCCATAAGCTGGTTGACGATATAGCCCCTAAGCTTTCTGTGCGGGACAGCGGACACCTTAGGATATCTAAGACCCGAGCCCGCAGGGGTGACAATGCACAGCTGGCCAAAGTCAGTTTCGTAGATGACCTTACTGCAAAAACACCGGTTAAAGTACCCGCCAAACCTGCGGAAACGAAAAAACCGGCCGCCAAGAAGCCTGCAGCGAAAAAGACAGGAGCTAAAAAATAATGAAAACTTATTCCGCCAAGCCGACTGATGTAGAAAGAAAATGGTATGTTCTGGATGCCGGCAAACTTACCCTTGGCAGATTATCCACCCAGGTGGCTAAACTTCTGATGGGCAAGGAAAAGCCTATGTTCACCAAACATATAGACTGCGGCGACTACGTGATAGTCATAAACTCCGACCGGCTCAAAGTCACCGGTAAAAAAATGGATGACAAAGTTTATTACAAGCATTCAGGTTATCCCGGCGGCCTGAAAGAACTCAGCCTAAAGGAGAAGATGGAAAAGGATTCTACCGATGTAATCGTCCGAGCCGTGCGGGGTATGCTGCCGGATAACAAGCTTCGCAACCCAAGGCTGGCACGATTGAAGGTATACAAAGACGAGAATCACGGCCACAGTGCGCAAAAACCCGAAACTTTCGAACTGGAGAAATCATAGATGAATTATTTTTACGGATTAGGACGACGCAAGAGCTCTACTGCCAGAGTCAGGTTGCAGAAAGGCAAAGGCGTCATAACGGTAAACAACAAGCCTGCCGAAGAATATTTTTCGGCCAGCCAGCAGTTGCTTCATGAGCTGGACAAGCCTTTTATTGCGCTTGAGCAGGAAAACAAGTACGACATCAGCGCCAAAGTAAACGGCGGTGGCCACGCAGGCCAGATAGGTGCTATAAGGCTCGGTATCGCCAAAGCTTTGGTAGAGCTGAATGCAGACTTTAAGAATACACTTAGGCGCGCCGAACTGCTCGGCCGCGACCCGCGCGAAAAAGAACGCAAGAAGTTCGGCCTCAAGGGCGCCCGCAAGAAGAGACAATTTACCAAGCGTTAAGCTATAATAAAACTTAAGAATGAGTAAGCCTGTTATTCTAACCGGTCTTAGAGCTAATAACGAGCTTCATATAGGTAATTATTTCGGTGCTCTTTTGCCTATGGTCGACATGGCTAAGAACAAGACAAAAGATTATCAGATTAACCTGTTCATTCCCGACCTGCACAGTATTACCACGCCGATAGAGTACAAGAAACTACAAGCGCAAATAATGCAGAATCTAAACTTATTTACGGCCGCCGGCCTGCCTTTGGGTGAGCCGGACGTAAACCTTTACCGCCAGAGCTATATTAGCGCGCATTCAGAGCTGACCTGGATATTGGACTGCTTCACCGGTTTCGGTGAAATGAGCCGCATGACCCAATTCAAAGATAAAAGAGATGAATCAAAAGAAGTGTCTGTCGGATTGTTTAACTATCCGGTGATGATGGCGGCGGATATACTGCTGTATGGCGCGGAATACGTACCGGTCGGTGATGACCAGACCCAGCATCTGGAGTATACCCGCGATATAGCCGAACGCATGAACAACAGGTTCGGCAATGTATTCACCGTTCCTAAGCCGGTGAAAGAACAGCACAAGTTTTTTGCCAAAGACCAAGGGCTTAGGATTAAAGACCTGGCAAATCCGGATAAAAAAATGAGCAAAAGCACTGAGTCCGATAAGGGCGTGATATTCCTGCAGGACAATCCTGAAATTGCTAAAAAGAAGATAATGTCCGCCACGACGGACAGTCTGAACCGGGTCAAGCATGATCCGGATAACCAGCCGGGCGTATCAAATTTGATTGAGATTTACGGTTTGGTAAAAGGTAAAACGGCCAAAGAAGCTGAAGCAGACTTTGCCGGCCAGACTCAATACGGCCAATTCAAACAGACCGTAGCTGAAACGGTGGCGGAATTTCTGCAGGAGTTTCAGGCCAGGCTTGCCGGAGTAAACGAAAAAGACATTCAATCTAAACTGATAGAGTCCGAGAAAAAGATGAATATCCAGGCAAATGCCACTCTTTTGAAAGTACAAAAAGCCATCGGGCTCAGGTAGGAAATTGGAGCGCGAAAGACTCGACTATCTTGTAGCAAGGCAAGCGGGGGTTAGCAGATCGATGGCCTTAAGCCTGGTAGAGGGTGGTGCCGTCAAAGTCGACGGCAAGACCAAGACCAAGCCCAGCCAGAAGTTTGATTTAAATAGCAAGCTTGATATCGACATGCCAAAGCACAAGCCTTCGCCACTGAAGCTAGAAGTTATCTATGAAGATGATGACTGCGTGGTGATTAATAAGCCCGCAGGAGTGTTGGTTCATTCCAAAGGAGCATTCAATATTGAGAGTACGGTAGCTTCATGGCTGCTTCCCAAGGTTAAGGGCTTCGATAAAAACAATAACCGGGCAGGTATAGTACACCGGCTGGACAGGGGTACCAGCGGCGTAATGCTATGTGCTAAAAATCCGGAAGCTTTAAGTTTCTTTCAAAAACAATTTTCATCCAGAAAAGTTATAAAAAAATACGTGGCGGTTATAGAAGGAAATCTTGAGCCCGCCGAGGCCGTCATAGACATTCCGATAGAAAGAAATCCCAAGGATCCGAAACGCTTCAAAGTGTCAATGAACGGCAAGTATGCCAAGACGGCGTATAAAATACAGAAAATTTTTACATATGCTGGCCACGAATACAGCCTTTTATCGTTGACTCCGAAAACCGGTCGGACGCATCAGCTTAGGGTGCACTTGAAACACATGAAACATCCTATAATAGGTGATGATTTTTATGACGGCAAAAAGGCAGACAGGTTGTATCTTCATGCCTTAAGCCTGGAGATAACCTTGCCGGGCGGCAAGCGCGAAGTATTTACGGCTGATTTGCCTTCGGTATTTAATAAACCTAAAATATCAAGCGATGGATAGACTGCTTATCAACCCCTCTACTAAAGCGGCGCTGGACAGGATAATCGCCAGCTCGCCGCATGCCATAGGCCTGCAGGGTGAAAAAGAAAGCGGGCGGGAGTGTATATCCCTATATATAGCTGCAAAGATGCTGGAAGTGGCTGAGCCTCGCCACTACCCCTATATGCATGTCGTAAAATGCAAACCCAAGGACGCTATAGATGACATACGCGAAGCTATAAGCTTTTTGAAACTTAAGATTCCCGGTGAAAGCAAAATCAGAAGATGCCTGGTTTTCTTATCTTTTGAAAACTTGGGCCATGAAGCACAAAACGCCCTCTTAAAATCATTGGAAGAGCCTCCAGCCGATACTGTGATTATAATTACCACCGATTCGCGCGGCAGTCTTTTGCCTACGACGGTTTCGCGTTTGTCGTGGGTGGATATCCTGCCCGTTAGCCTAAGCCAGGCGCAGGAATATTTCAAAAATAGTTATGACAAGGAACATATAGAAAAAGTTTTTCTTTTGAGCGGCGGCAGACCGGCCATGACAATAAAACTTTTAAAAAATTATGATGAGCACCCGCTGGTCCAATCAATAAATCAGGCCAAGGGAATACTGCAGGCGGACAGGTTCGAGCGCTTAGCGGCTATAGACAAACTTACCAAGGAAAAGGACTTTGACATAGAGATTTTCATGGATTCACTATCCAAAATTTTGGAAACCATGTTAAAGAACCGTATAAATAAGAACAGTATTATAGATTACAGACTGCTCGCAAACCTAAAAAAGCTTATGAGTGCCAAAGCTTCCCGGCGCTACAATACCAACCAGAAATTGCTTTTAGCCGATTTATTCTACGGGCTGTAAGCATAAAAATGATATAATCAGGGCTTATGTACGAATTGTTACTGCTAGCCGTATTTGCCGCCGTCGTGCTCCGTACGTTCCAGATAGACGAAACCGAAGCAGATGACCTTCCACACAAGATAAGTACCCGGATAGGCCGCCTATGGGACATAGTTCACCAGGGCATGCGCGAAAACCGCCTGGTCAGGGCTGAAAAAGCCTTGCTTGCGATACTGAAGATAGACCAAAAAAACGCAGCCGCGTACAACCGCCTCGGCATACTTTATGCCAAGCAGAAAGAGTATAAAGATGCGATAGATTGTTTTGAGATTGCCTGCAGCATCGAGCCGTCGGCATCGAGCCTGCATAATCTGGGCCTTGTTTATTATGAAACGGAAAATTACGAACGTGCCGCGACGGCTTTTGAAGAGGCGCTGAAACTGGAAGATAACATGGCCGCCAGGCATATTGCTCTTGCAAAAGCGCTTGAATATCTGGGTAACAACAAGTTGATGGTCACTCATCTGGAGCGTGCCGTAGAGATAGAACCTACCAAAGAATCATACAAGCTTCTTATCAATGCTTACCGCAAGACGAACGAAGAAGAAAAAGCCGACATTCTGGAGGACAAGATTTCCAAGCTTATAACTACTCGTGCGAAGAAGCGGTTCCGTGTCCAGCGGGCCAAAAGAGTCGTGGTATAAGCTTAATCAAACCATTTCCATACAGGTATCATATACCGTGCCCATGAGCGCGCCGTTCTTCTATGAACCAGTCCGAAAGTGATGACCACTCCGGGTACGAATAGATAAAAACCGAACAAAAATGTCAGATAGAAAACAAAAGGCGGCAAAGTAAAAAGTATAACTCCACTTAGGATAAGTATTATGCTGCCGACAATGCAATGTATCAGCGCGGTTATTTTGAGCCAAGTATAGTCTATGTATCTGGGCCTTTCCTGCCTCGTCATATGGCATACATTATATATTAAAATTTTTAGGATTTACTGTTTTTTGCAGGAAAAACAGGCTTTAACGTCATATAAGTTATAGCTTATATATTCCATCATCAAAGATTAATAGTTTGTAATTGTTAGTTTGACAGCTCATTTACCCGTGGAATAAATTAAGCTTAAAGTAACGATGAGAGGGTTAAAAAATGCAACAAGAAGCAAAATTAAAAAAATTTCTGGAGCTTACATATGATGAGCTTGAGGAATTGAACCTAGAAGCCCGCACAATAACCGACCCGACAAAAGCCGAAAAAGAGCATACGGCCACGCTGAACCGTGAGAATGGGATCAAAGCCGTGACAGTCTGCTTTTCCAACATAGAAGGCAGACTTCATATGCTGGATTATGACAAGAAATTCTTCTTAAAATCACTGGACAACCTTACTTTTGACGGCTCGTCCATCCGCGGTTTCAGCGAGCTGCACGAGTCTGATTTGCGTCTAAGTATAGACTGGACCAGTCTGACATACCTGCCTTCGGACGTGTTCGGGCCGGGCAAAGTGGCCGTTTTTGCCAACATCGCGGATAAGGACGGCAAGCCGTATGAATCCGACTTCCGCGGGCGCTTGCAGGATTACTCCCGCAAAACCAAAACCTCGAAAGGCCTGGAAGGCTTCATGGCTCCAGAAATCGAGGGCTTTGTCCTTGATGGAATTGATGCTGAACAGCACTATAACAGACACAAAGGTTTTGCTTTGATGACTACGGGCGGTTATTACCATACCTTGCCCCTGGATAAGCTCCGCACGTTCATTGATACGGTAGCGGATGTACTGCGTTCTATGGGGTTCCAAAACGAAAAGGATCATCCGGAAGTCGCACCGTCCCAGTTTGAAAGTAACTTCTCATATACCGATGTCGTACGTGCCTGCGACCAAATAGTCCTTTACAAGCTTGTTTGCAGGCAGGTAGCACATAGCCTGGGTATGACAGCGACATTCCTGCCGAAACCTGTGCAGGGACTTAATGGCAACGGTATGCATGTTAACTTTTCACTGGCAAAAAACGGCAAAAACGCTTTTTATGACAAGGCCGGACGGGACAATCTTTCCAAATACGGCTGGGAAGTTATAGGCAAGATACTTAATCGGGCCACCGAAATATCCTTGATACTTAACTCCAGCGTCAATGCTTACCGCAGGCTTGACCCGAACTACGAAGCCCCGAACCAGATAAAGGCATCAGCCCAGGACAGAGGCTCTATGGTACGCGTGCCTCTTGGCAACGAACGTTCGGCACGTATAGAAATAAGGTCCGTTTCGCCGGATGCAAGCCCTTACCTTATGATGTACACTGTCATGAAGATAGCCATAGAAGACAAAGTGCCTGCCAATAGCACCCGCCGGCAAAGACTAAAGTTCTTGCCAGGCAACGTAAATGACGCTATACGCCAGTTCAGGGCAAGCACTTTCACGACGCAGGTTTTAGGCAGGTCCAGCAAAGCTAAATACCTTGAATACAAGGTCGCATCAGCACACCGAAACCCCAAGGAGCTAGGCGATATCATCAAAGAATCCGAGATACTGTATCACCACGAAGTCACCAACCAGCACCTCTGGAGCATTTTCTAG
>DASUKF010000022.1:0-7945 GCA_036278875.1 Saccharimonadales bacterium (SeqCode)
GTCTTTTTCAAAGGCTAATTAAATAGCCGTATGGTGAGGCCGGTTAAAGATATTTTACGTCATGAATTTGCAAAATGTAAAATATAAGTCATAAGGTAAATTTCTGATTTTTAGCTATTTGGATATAATCATTAACTGTCCGGCAATGCTCAAGGAGGGGTGGCCGAGCGGTTTAAGGTGAGAGCTGCCGGTGGCAGTTCGCAAGGAAATCTTCACCCGGCAACTTTGTTGCCGTGGCAGAAGTTTCGGGGTCGCGGAACGTGACCACGCCTGGACCAAGCGTGGCCTCTGTCTTTTATAAAGATTGCTGGTTTATAATTTATGTTCTGGAGGGGTGGCCGAGCGGTTTAAGGCGCACGCTTGGAAAGCGTGTTGAGGCGCAAGCCTCTCGCAGGTTCAAATCCTGTCCCCTCCGCCAAACAAGTAACGAAATTTCTGACCGGGGCTTTAAGCCTTGTAGTGTTCTCCGTTTCGGGAAAATCACTACTTAAGAAATAATCACCTGTATTCCGGATTTTCGTAGCCGAAGTGCGAACCGGCGTCCCACTTGCTCCGCTGGTTGCCGTAAGCCGGTACGCCGCCATTATCTTTTAGCATTTTTGCGATATGCATCAGGTTCCAGGTCATGAAGGTCAGGTTGCGCTTGGTAAAGTCATTGTCGGCTCCGGCTATGGTACCGTCATCCAGCTTGTCGCCGTAGCTGGGACCCGGCCCGGCTTCGCCTATCCAGCCGGCATCCGCAGTCGGCGGAATGGTGTATCCGATGTGCTGCAGGGAATAGAGAATGTCCATAGAACAGTGTTTTATGCCGTCTTCATTGCCGGTTATCAGCGCACCGCCGACCTTGCCGTAATAAATATACTGGCCTTGTTTATTCTGGTCGCCGGAGCTGGAATAAAGCCGCTCTATTATCTGCTTGGTAATCGAACTGTTGTCACCCAGCCAGATAGGGCCCGCTATAACCAGGATATCTGCAGGCAAGACATGTTTCTTATAAATCTCCGGCCATTCGTCTTTTTCCCAGCCCTGTTCGCGCATATCCGGGTATATGCCGGTCGCTATATCATGGTCGACGGCCCGTATCACATGAGTCTTAACACCGTGCTTCTTCATTATCTTCTCGCTGGCATCAACCAGCAGCTGCGTATGGCTCTTACCCGGGGACTTGGTTAGAGTGCAGTTGATAAAAAGGGCTTTCAGCCCTTTAAAGTCATATTCTTTGCCCATATCAGACTCCTGCTTTAGTCTTTATCTATTATATAGCATCGAACTCTAGCTTATTTTTGTGCCGACTGTTTCGCCCTTGATGGCGGCCTCGATGTTACCTTGTTTCAGCGCGTCAAAGATTAAGATCGGGATCTCATGCTCCATGGCCAGCGCCAGAGCGGCCTTGTCCATGACTTTTATCGACGGGTTCTCTACGGCCTGCTGAAAAGTCAGGCTGTCAAATTTCTTGGCATCAGGATTTTTAGCCGGGTCCTTGTCATAAACACCATCCACCTTAGTTGCTTTGAGTACCACGTCGCAGTCCAGCTCAAGCGCCAGGTTTACAGCAGCCGTATCTGTCGTGACATATGGCCTGCCGGTACCGCCCGCCAATATGACCACGCGGCCCTTATCGAAGTGCTTGTTTGCCAGGCGGTGAATGAATTTTTCCGCGACCTGGTCGGCGAAAATGTTGCTCAGACACCTGGTTTTGACTCCTTCGTTTTCAAAAACATCTGTCAGAGCAAGAGCATTTATCATGGTAGCCAGCATGCCCATGTGGTCCGCCGTGACACGGTGGATACCATGACCGGCAATCTGGGCGCCCCGTACAATATTGCCGCCGCCGACCATTATCGCTACCTGCTGGCCTTTCTCGGACACTTTCTTGACTTCACGGGCCAGCCACTCGGCATGTTCGGTATCAAACCCACTGTCGTATTTTCCCGCCAGCTGTTCGCCTGAAATCTTGAGCAATACTCTTTTGTATGACACTAGCAGATATTCTAGCAGAAAACTTCGGTGATACAATAACTAGCATCATGAAGATTTATTCGTGGAACGTCAACGGTATCCGAGCCGTACATAAGAAAGGCATGTTTGTGCCCTTTATCGAAAAACACCGGCCGGACATACTATGCCTGCAGGAAACCAAAGCGCAGCAAGGACAAAGCGAGGTAGACCTAAAGGATTACGAAGAATATTGGAACTCGGCCGAAAAGAAGGGTTATTCCGGCACGGCTATATTTACCAAAATCAAACCTTTGGCGGTGGTAAACGGATTGCCGCCTGAAATCGGGAAAAAATTCGGACTCATAGCAGACGGCTACGGCGACCCCAACAAGGAGGGCAGGGTGGTTACCGCGGAATACGAGAAATTCTACATCATAGGCGTATATACGCCCAATGCCAAGGATGACTTGTCACGCGTACCGCTCAGACACAAACAATGGGATCCGGCATTTCTGGCATACTGCAAAGACTTGGAAAAGAAAAAACCGGTTATATTTTGCGGTGATTTGAACGTAGCCCACACCGAAGATGATTTGGCCCGACCGAAGGAAAACCGCGGCAAGAAAGGCTTTACCGATGAAGAACGCGAAGGTTTTGAGAATTTCCTGGACGCCGGGTTCGTCGATACCTTTAGGATGTTTACCAAAGGCAACGGACATTACAGCTGGTGGACGCACTGGGCCAACGCGCGTGCTCGGAACGTAGGATGGCGCATAGATTACTTTCTGGTTTCAGATTCCCTGAAAAACAAAATCAAAACCGCGCAAATCCATGCCGATGTAATGGGTTCCGACCACTGCCCGGTAAGCATAGAGCTGGAAATTTAGACGTGCTAGACTTTTTATAGTCTTTATGGTATAATTAACACAAATGAAAGTAGTCAGCTCAGTGAATGAGCGGGGTTCGGCTGAATCTCTAAGATATTTCGTCAGTCCCCGCAACCGGTCGGGCCTGTTCGTCGCTACCGTCGGCGGCAAACTTGCTTTGGGCAAGAGGCTTTGTGTCTATGAGATGGAGAACGCGACCGACGCCCTGACCATTCCTCACACGCTGAGACACAGAGTACTAAACAGGCACCTGGTAACCGATGAATCCGTGCCGGGACGTTTTGCGATAGAGGGCTGCAGAGTGGATATAGAAACCAAGTCCACAGACAGCCCCAGAGACGTAAAAGAAGTTCTTGCCGAAGTGGACTCCGGTTTCGTATATGAACTCACTCCACAGGCGCCCGACCAGGCTCGCATGAACTAATTCGCTATACTAGGGGTATATGAAGAAATTTGCGGCGTTTGATTTTGACGGTACACTGATACGCTGGCAGCTGTTCATGGCCGTGTTTTACGAGCTGGCCGAAGAAAAGCTGATAGATGAGAAAGATTACAAGGAAGTACGCAAGCTGTTCGATGCCTGGCGCGAACGCACTTCCGACAAAGCCTACGAGCAATATGCCGATGCAGCTATCAAGACCTTTGACAATCACGTCAGAAGACTTAATGTCAGCTTGTTCGACAAAGCGGTGGAAAAGGTCTTCGCAAAATACAAGGACCAGGTGTATACCTACACCCGGGACTTGGTGAAAGACCTGAAGGACAAAGGGTATTACCTGATTGCAATTTCCGGCTCCCAGTACCAGATAGTAGAAAAAGTTTCCGAATATTACGGCTTCGATGAATGGACGGGGACGAAATACACACGCATAGGCGACCGTTTCGGCGGCTATGAAGAGTTTCCGGCGGGCAAAAAGGGCAGAGCCCTGCAGGAAATCATCGATAAACAGGGACTTTCCATAGAGGAAAGCATAGCCGTCGGCGACACCGAGAGCGACATACCCATGCTGGAACTGGCTGAAAACCCGATAGCCTTCAACCCGAACAAAGCCCTGCTGGAACATGCCAAATCAAAAAAATGGCCGGTGGTTATAGAGCGCAAAAGCGTCGTATACAGGTTCGAATATGACAACGGTTCATATAAACTCATTTGACAAAGTGTTTACAAAGGTTTACTATTTGTCGGATATGGTTTCAATCATAAAGAAGCAGTCGGATCTCCTCCTCAGCCTTAAAGGGCTGTGCTTCAACATGGTTGGAGCCTAGTCTGCACTAAGCAGGCCGAGCACAGTCAAGACAAATCAGGCTTCAACCGCCTGATTTTTTAATTTACGAGAGAAAAACTTAAGGAGAATACATGACAGGACCACAAGGACCGGCACAAGCCGAACTGGACCCGGCCAACAGAGTAAAAATCTTCGACACCACCCTGCGCGACGGCGGACAAACCCCCGGAGTGAGCTTTACGCCCGAGGATAAATTAGTAATTGCACACGAGCTTGAAGCTCTTGGCGTTGACATTATCGAAGCCGGCTTTCCGGCATCTACCAAAGAAACTTTGGACCACGAACAAAGGGCCGCAAACGCCAATGAAATACTGGCTATGGTACAGATTGCCCATGAATTGGATTCGACAACTATAGCCGGCTTGTCCAGGACAGATCCGGCAGATATAGAAAATGCTTACACGGCCGTTGAGGAATCAGCGGATAAGGGAGGCGCCAGGGTACATACGTTCATCGGTACCAGCCCGACCCATATGAAAGATAAGCTGAAGATGACACCTGATGAGGTAATAGAAGCCGCCGGGACTGCAGTCAGGCACGCCAGGACTCTTACCGCTGACGTGGAATTTTCCCCTGAAGATGCTTCCAGGTCAGACTTCGATTTTATGATGAGGGTCGTTTTGGAAGCCGTAGATAACGGCGCTACGACCATAAACATTCCCGATACCGTAGGATACGCTATGCCCGAAGAGTACGCCCGGCGCATAAGCCGGGTAAAAGCATTGATAGACCGGTCTTTCGGGGAAGGCTTGGTGACCGTATCGGTCCATACGCACGATGACCTGGGCAATGCCACAGCCAATGCCATAACAGGCGTCATGGCAGGCGCCAGACAAGTTGAAGCGGCAGTCAACCAAATAGGCGAGCGCGCCGGTAACTGCTCGCTGGAAGAAGCTGCGGGCCAGATAGGTCTTAGGGGCGATTATTTCGGCGGCCTGTATACGGGGATTGATTTGAGCAGGCTGCCCCAGGCCAGCAAGGTAGTCAGCCAGCGCTCAGGCATAGTGGTCCCGCCGAATAAGGCACTGGTAGGCAGAAACGCCTTCAGGCACAAAGCCGGAATCCACCAGAAAGGTATGGAAGAAAACACCGAAACATACGAATGGATTGAGGCACAAAGAGTAGGCAGGCAGGCCAACGAAACCGAAATTGGCGACCTGTCCGGAGGAGCCGGCGTAAGGACAAAACTGAAACACATGGGCATACAGCCTCAGAGCAAAGAAACTGTCGGTTCGCTAATTGCGCGTGCCAAAGAGCTAATAGCAACCCGCGGTCACGGTATAGGTGACAATGAAATCGAAACCTGGGTTTTGGGCGAAGTTGAAGATGAGTATAAGTATGTTCATGCGGACTTGTCTTCAAAAGAGGGCGCTAAGGGCAGGACAGAGGACTCTGCCGAGATAACCCTGGAAATTGACGGTGAAGAATTAACAGAAAGCGCTACCACCGACAGCGGTGTCATAGATGCTTCTAAGGAAGCTATAGCGAAGATAACCGGGTTTTCGGGCGACATAGAAGATTTGAAACCGTTTGCCCTTCATTCCGGTTCGGACTCAGAAGCCGGAGCCCTTATAACGGTCAGGCAGAATGGTTATCAGGTCATAGCATACGCTGAAGGCAATAGTATAGACCGGGCAAGCGTTCAAGCCTACGTTAAGGCCATAAATCTGATACGCAGGATTGAACAGAGAAAAAAAGTTGACAGCTAGTCTATACGGTTATACAATCGCTAATGTTATGAGCAAGCAGATAATAATCGCTGAAATTATCATTATCCCCGGAGGACGCGGGTAAGCTTGTAATTTTTGCGAAAAAGATAAGCTCCCGCGAAAGCGGGAGTTTTTAATTAGGAGAAATATGCCAGAACCAAACAGTCCGGAACAGCTAAAACCAGTGAAAATATTTGATACCACGCTCCGCGACGGAATCCAAGCTACTGATGTAAGTGCGACCAAAGCCAACGCACTATATATAGCGGGAAGTCTCGCCGAAGCCGGTGTAGATATTATTGAGATAGGTTTCCCGGCTTCCAATGACGGCAATCTTGCTACCGTACAGCATATAGCGGAGAGGGTGGACGGAGCGCAATTGGCCGCATTTGCACGTACCGACCCGGAAGACGTGGCAAAAGCAGGCTACGCCTTAGCCCCGGCAGGCGACAGGGCAAGGATCAACATCTGCCGGCCCTTTAGCGATTTGCATATACAAAAACGCTTGGGGTCCACACGCGAAGAGACCGTAGAACTGGCCGTCAGGCACACTGCTCAGGCCAGGGAGCTTGTCGATGATGTCCAGTTTTCTTTTGAAGATTCTACCCGAGCCGAACTAAAATTCTTAAAAGAATCGGTACTGGCAGTAGCCCATGCCGGAGCCACCACCATGATGCTGCCCGATACCGTAGGTGCCATGCTGCCCCGGGATTATTCCGAACGGCTGCTTGCCATACGCGAAGCATTGGACGCTCGCGGATTCGGCCATGTCGTGATAGCCGCTCACTGCCATAATGACCGCGGCCAGGCGGTAATGAGCAGTCTGGACGCTTTGCGCTTCGGCGGAGCAGAACAGGTAGATGTAACTATAGGCGGAGTCGGCGAACGGAATGGCAACACCCCACTGGAAGTAGTGGTAGGTAATCTGGCAGTTTATCCTGAAATGGGCCTTGTGACTAATGTCGATCCGACCAAATTACGCAACCTGGCTTACGAAATCGGACCAAAAGCCCTCGGCGACGGCGCCAGGTTGCCCGAAAAGCACCCGTTCGTAGGCGAGCAAAGCTACGCGCACGGTTCCGGCATGCACCAGCACGGAGTGCTGATAGACGAACTGATGTTCAAGGACTTCAAATCAGCCGAGCTAGGATTTGACAAGCCATTCCAGTTCAAGATAAATGACCAGAGCGGCAAATCGGGCGTAAGATACGAATTAGGCACTACATTAAATATGAGCGTCGACGAACATACCCTGCAGCTGATAACCGATGCGGTAAAAAAACGCTCGACAGACCGTGGCGGCAAAAATCTCGGACACAATGAGCTGGAAGAACTTACCAGCGAGATAATCGGAGAAGAAGTAGAAGACAAGTTCAAACTTGAAGCATTTTCGTTCACCGGTGACACCCAGGGCGATGAAGACGGTCTGTGCACGGCAACCGTGACAATCAACGGCCAGGAGAAGACCGTTGAGTCCAAAGGCGGCGTGGTAGATGCCGCAAGGCAAGCGATAGAAGAGCTTACCGGCTTTGAATTCAATATAACCGGCTGGCATGTCGATGATTTGGAAGAAGGTTCTGATGCCGCAGTAGGTATATTTGCCACCGTAAAACACAACGGATACGAAGTAGATACTTATGCCAGGTCAAAGGTTTCGGAGAACGCCGGTGCGGATATATTGATGCAGGCCGTCAACGTAATCCATCGCGTCGAGGAACGCACACGAGGGTCAGCCCCGGAAAAAGCGGCTTGACAGGAGTTTATGAAAGGTATATCGTTTTAGTCATGAGCAAATCACTCGTACTCAGCATGGTAGTGGTAATCCCGGAGACCAGCGGGTAAGCTTGTAATTTATTAAGAAAACGAAGCTCCCGCTAGGAAAAGCGGGAGTTTTTAATTTAGAAGACAAGTAGGAAGGAGAACAAAATGGCAAGCCAAAAATCAGACGCATCAATGTTCCGTGATACGTTTGAGCAAGCCGAGCAACGCGAACAGGAAGGGAACGCGGAAACGCCTCAGGCAGGACCGGACAGGCATCCGTCAATATATGAATTCAGAGCCATAGAGAACGGAGGCAACAGATCATATGCCTCCGTATTCAGAAGAGTTTTCGAAGAAGCATTGG
>DASUKF010000023.1:0-19710 GCA_036278875.1 Saccharimonadales bacterium (SeqCode)
CCTGCTTATCTGCTGGCATCTCAATATCGTTTATGAATTCCTGGGGTGATATGATCTTCTGTACAGGGTCTTCACGAGCCAGATAGCTTGGTACCCAATATAGCTTCTTTATTCCCTGGAACAAGTTTCTGTATTCGCCACGGATATAATGTTGCCGCCTGTTAGTCAGCGGCTCATACACTATGACCACGCTATCCGAAACTTCACGCGCCAGCTGCAGGCAGCCTTTTATCTTTTCTATGGTGTGCGCATAGTCCGAATATAAATTATCTATAATCTTTTCAAACCGCCGCGAAACACCAGGGAAATCATTCATCAGTTTTGCTAATTTTTTTGGCGGTTCTCCAGTCAGTTCCTGCGTGGCAGTCAGTGTTTGCAGGGCGTCGAACCGATTGACTTCGCCCGGCAGACTTAACATATTAAGTGCTTCCTCAAAATACTCGGTTTTGTCCGCTACCGTGTACGTATCGTCTGTTTCAAACCGGCTGGAATCAATGTCTGATTGCCATACGACTTTTTGCCGGCTTTGAGAAAGGAATTGACGGAATGCGCTGCGGTAATCCTCAATTTCCGGATATTGTTCATGATGGTCGTGGCTGATACCGGTTATTAGACTCATATAAGGATGAAACGCCAGGAAATTGCGGTCGAACTCATCGCATTCATAGATAAAATATTCGCTTGTTTTATCAAAATGCCCCATATCGCCGAAAGATATCTTGGCCCCTACGGAGTAACTGATAGGAATACCCAGCTGTTTGAACAGCCAGACGAGCATGGCGGTAGTAGTCGTCTTGCCATGAGTACCGGCTACCGCTATCAGCTTGAGATGATTATCTTCGATTATCTTTACCAGCAGACCGTCGCGTTTAACGGCTTTGATACCGTTATTTTCCGCGAACTTTATCTCAGGATGGCCTGGATTCTCTATAGGTACCGCCGAAGAGTAGACGACCATATCTACAGGAGTATTTTGATGCAAAGACGATATATGCGCACTGTCAGTGCCTATATGTATGTCGTTTATCCCCTGGGAACGCAGATATTTTATATATTCGGAATCCTGCTTGTCCGAACCGGAAACTTCATAACCGGCCTGGCTGGCGATAAGTGCCAGCGGACCGATGGCCGTACCGCCTATACCTATGAAATATACATGCATACGTAACAATAATATCAGTTAACCGGCGATTGCCTGACATCCCGGTAAGTGTGTATATTAAACATAACCATGACTGATAAACAACGGCTTCGCTACCATTACAAACATCTGAAGCGGGTAAAGCCTGTCTACTTTTTAATACTGGCCGTATTTTTCCTGATGCTTGCAATATACGGCCTAAGACAGAATTATTCAGAAATGGTAAAGCTGCGTACAGCCGTGGCTACCGCAGACGAGGAGAACGGCGACGTAGAAGGAGCACTTAGGAACTTAAGGGGATTCGTATATAACCATATGAATACGAACCTGTCTTCGGGTAATGTTTCAATAAAACCGCCCATACAGCTGAGGTACCGCTACGAACGCCTGGTAAAGAAGGAACAGGCCAGCGCCGCCGCTATAAACAAGGACGTGAAGCAAAAAGGCGAGCAGGCTTGCCACGCCAAATACCCTGCAGGCATCTTTAACAATCTGCGGGTCAGCTGCGTAGCAGCTTACATAAGAAATCATTCGGTAAAGCCGAACCCTATACCGGAGGAACTGTACAAGTTCGATTTCATAAGCCCGTCATGGTCGCCTGACCTCGCGGGGATATCTTTGCTGTTGTTCTTTCTGACAATAGCGGCAATGGTTATCCGTATAGCCCTAGGATATTTCTATAATCTTCGCCTGGAAGAGTAAGCCGTGGTGCCGGATCTAAGTTTACTGGTTGGTAGTATTCGAATTGTTAGGCAAAGAACTGTTATCTGAGCTGTTACCGTTAGCCGGAGTGGTCGTGGCCGGAGTAGTAGTGTTGCTTGTGTCAGTGGTCGAACCGTTACTGGTAGTCTGGGCATCACAGTTCTGAGGCTGGCTGGAAAGCTTCTTGATAGCACCGGGTACGGTGTTCTCACTACTGTCATCCTTTAGGTTTTCCCAGAATACTATCTGGCTGTGATCGATTATCATGCCGTCTTGCGGCCTGTGCAATTCGCAACCCAGCTTTCTGATAGTGAAGTTGTTGCTGGAAGTAGTATTCTTACCGGTCTGCACCGCCTGGTTAGGGGTCAGGTAGTAGATATCCGTCAGAGTTAGATACTCATGATTCAAGTTAGTCACTTTGCCGAAGTATACCTGGCCGCCGTTTAAGAACACTGCCTGGTACTTGCTGGTATCTACGAACTGGCTTTCCTTGTCACGATTGCCGTTGAACAGAGCAAGAAGGATAACTACGCCGACTATCAGCACGGTTATCGAAAACAGGAGCGTTAAGTAGGTGATATTGAGAAGTCTATGCTCCTTGATTCTGTGAAAACGTCCGGCTTTCTTGCCGGAACCCGGTCCCGGGACCGGAGCATTCAAATTAGCGTTGTTTGTTTGTTGGGGTGAGCGCATGTTGCGGTCCGTAAAATCCATCTTTTGCCTCTGTTATTAATTATTTTCTTAACTACCTAACTAGTTTAATGCATAAGCGTCTTTCATTGCAAGGAGTAAGTGCGTTTTTCTAAACTGTGAATGTAAAAATTGCTTTAAAGGGTTGACAAGGAAAAACAGCTCGGAGTATGGTAAGGGTACCATTTAATCTAACAGAGGGAGATGTAACAAAATGGCATATAAGCACACTAACAGTAAGGGTGTAACATACTACTTAAATTCAAAGGATGTTACTTTGCGCGGTGGCAAAAAGCAAACAATCTATTACTTCAGCAAGGACGAGCGTAAAGATACTGCCTCTGAACTGCCTAGCGGTATGAGTGTAAACGAGAATCCGCGAAACGGTTTTCTGACCGTAAAGCGCGGCTAATAAGCTAAAACAAACCGAAGCACCCCTTAAAAGAAGGGGTGCTTTTATTTTTGTATCTTATCTTGGAGTTTTGTTAAACTGTCTATTATGCCTAAAGAATCAAAAGTAATATTAAAAGTCAAAAACCTGCGTAAAAGTTACGGGGACAATGTCGCGGTAGACGGTATTAGTTTTGAGGTTAAAAAAGGCGAGATATTCGGAATCCTCGGTCCTAACGGTGCCGGTAAAACAACCACGCTGGAAATGATAGAGACCTTGCGTGAAATCGACGGCGGCACCGTTACCATAGACGGAATAGATGTCACAAAAGAGCCTTACAAGATAAGAGGTATCATAGGGGTCCAGCCGCAATCACCGGGATTTCAGGACAAGACGCGGCTCACCGAGCTTATAAATATGTTCGCGGCCGCCTACGGCGAGAAAGTCGACCCCAAAAAATTCCTGGACGAAGTAGACCTGGGAGAAAAAGCTGACAGTTTCGTCGAAGATCTCTCCGGCGGCCAGAAACAGCGGTTCTCAATCGTGGCTGCTTTGGTCCATAACCCCAAAGTTTTCTTTCTGGATGAGCCTACTACAGGACTTGACCCGCAGGCCCGCCGCCACCTCTGGAATCTGATAAAAGAAGTCCAAAGCAGAGGCATAAGCGTGATACTTACTACCCACTATATGGACGAGGCGGAAATCCTGTGCGACCGCATCGCCATAATGGACAAAGGCAAAATTATAAAGCTGGATACGCCGAAGAAGCTGATAAAGGACCTGCTGGCCAAAGGGTTTAAGAAAGAGCAGAGGGTGGAGCAGGCCGATTTGGAGGATGTATTCATAGATTTAACCGGGAAAGGACTTAGGAACTGATATGACAATGAAGCAGAAGCTTTACACCGTATGGGCTTTCTTTACGATAAATTTGAAGCGCCTTTTCCGCGACCGTCTGGCTCTTTTCTTCACTTTTCTCTTTCCGCTGATCTTCCTGTTCGTATTCGGTGCCCTTAACAAGAACTCGGACGTATCTTTCAAGGTCGCTGTCATCAATAATTCAAATTCGCAATTTTCCAGCCAGTTCGTTCAGGATTTAGACCATCAGAAATCCCTCAAGGTCGACAAAGATGTGACAAGTTTCGACCAGGCCAACGAAAAGATGGGCCGGGGAGAGTTGGATGCCACTATCGAACTTCCGGCCGGTTTCGGCGATGTTAAAGGCAATACCAAATATCCTTCCGGACAGGCGGTAGTCCATTATACGCAGAACAATGAGCAGGCGGCACGGACCCTGACATCCGTTATCCAGGCGGAATTTCAGCAGATAAACCTGAAATATGTCAAAGCCGACGAGCCTTTCACGGTTACTAGCGAGCAGACTAACCAGCGCAGCCTAAGTTCATTCGACTATACTTTTACCGGTCTGTTAGGCTTCGCTATCTTAGGCGCAGGCATATTCGGGCCGATGAATATATTCCCCGAGCTTAAGAAGATGGGGATATTGCGCCGCCTGCACACCACGCCGCTGCGCGTGTGGCAATTCTTTTTGGCAAACATGTTCGGCAATGCGGTGACGGGGCTTATGTCTATAGCGGTTATGTTCATAGCAGCGATACTCGTATTTGACTTAAACGTTGTAGGCAATTTATTTGAATTGGCTATCTTTCTAGCCTTCGGCATAACTATGATACTCGGCATAGGATTGGCTCTGGGCGGCTGGGCCAAGAACGAACGCCAAGTTGCGCCTCTAGGTAACATAATAGTCTTCCCGATGATGTTCTTGACCGGTGTATTTTTCCCGCGTTTTCTGATGCCGGAATGGTTGCAGCACCTTACCACATATATACCCCTGACACCGGTCATAGACGGCGCTCGGCTCATAGCTACGGAAGGTAAGTCCCTGTTCGACCTGGGGCCGCAGCTTGGGGTAATGGCGATTTGGACAGTTATTATCTACATCATCGCTTTCCGCGTCTTCCGTTGGGAATAGTCAACCACCTCTGTTATATTAAAGTAGATGGAAGATTCCATATTCACTAAGATTATCAAGGGTGAGATACCGTGCCATAAGGTCTATGAAGACGACCTGACCTTTGTATTCATGGACATACACCCGTTTACACCCGGACACGTTATGGTGATTCCTAAAAAACAGATTGATAAATATTGGGAATTGCCGGATGAAGATTTCCGGGCGGTCAACGATACGGTCAAAAAAGTCTGCAAACGCATAGAAGAAGTGCTTCAACCCGGCAGGGTAGGCATAAAAGTCATAGGCATAGATGTGCCGCACGTACATGTACATGTGTTCCCGTTCGACAATATGGCTGAATACAACAGGGCGCCCGATATGAATGCGGAGCCCGACCATGAGGCTTTAGCGCGTATGGCGGAGAAACTTAGTTTTTAATTTTCGATTATGGATTATCTGTTCGGCTTAAAGAAACCGTTCTTAGTGTTGGCGCCTATGTACGATGTTACCGATACGGTGTTCAGGCAGATTATTTCTGAAATAGCGCCGCCGGATTTCACTATGAGCGAGTTCGTCAATGTCGACGGCCTAGCCAGCGAAGGCCGCAAAAAACTGCTTCCAAAAATAGTCTATGATCCTTCCGAAGCACCGATGATTTATCAGTTCTGGGGTAAAAGACCGGAGAACTACAAGAAGATTACACAGCAGGTGTTCGACTATTCGTTGACAGATTCAGCCAACACTCAGGCCGGCCGAGATAAATTAAGCGAAGCAGGCCAAAAGAAGATAATCGGCGTGGACATAAATATGGGATGCCCGGATAAAGCTGTCGTAAAGAACGGCTGCTGCAGCGCACTTATAAACGACCAAGCGCTGGCAGAACAGATAATAGAAGCCGCGCGCGAAGGCATAGCGGGCAGGGGTGCGCTAAGCGTAAAGACACGGCTGGGCTTTTCTTCCATAGATTTGAAGTGGATAGAATTTTTGCTTTCAAAAAAACTTAACATGTTAAGTGTACACTTACGAACCGCCAAGGAAATGTCTAAAGTCCCGGCACATTTTGAAGCACTCAAAGAAATAATAACCTTGCGCGACAAACTGGCGCCGGATACTTTGATAGTCGCTAACGGCGACATAATCGACAGGCAGCATGGCATGGAGCTTTACGATCAATATGGTATAGACGGCGTCATGATAGGCCGGGGAGTATTCCATAACCCTTTCGCGTTATCAGAAAAAGCGGAGTGGGAAACATACGGACCCTTAAAAAGGCTGGAATTATACTCTCGCCACGTCGAATTATTCAAATCCGTATGGAAAAAGAACGAACGGCCTATTGTTACGCTCAATAAATTCTGTAAAATCTATGTTAACGGGTTTGATGGGGCCAAAGAAATGCGTGATGATCTGATGCATTCAAAGGACGCTGAGGATCTGCTAAATAAAATAAGATTGCTAAGACAGAGGTATCAATGAACCAGACGGATGAATTTAAACAAGCGATACTTGATAGCGGTATCCTGGATAAAGAAGGCGTGCACCACGTATTCAGTCAGGGCCTGCACGGCCGCAAGATTGATTTTGACCTGATTCCCGATGCCAGCGGTTTATTTAATCAATGGGTTGAGCTGACTGCTGTTTTCATCCGCGATACTTACGAAACCCTGCCGCAAGTCCTGGTAGGCGTAGCGAACGGTACGAACCGCCTGGCCTTTGCCGTAGCACAAAAACTGGGCGTTATCGGACTTGATACGATCAAGCCGGAAGGTTCGCGTAACCAGCCGGTGCTTACGGAAGCTTCAAAAGAAAAGTTAAAGGAACTGAACCCGGACTTTCTGTTAATCCTGGAAGACGTAGGTACCCGCGGGACTAATTCTTCGTCGGTAGCCCGGTCCGTACGCGAACTCGGCTTTGATAATTTTGAAGTCGTAAACACTTGGCAGAGAAGCGAAACCCTGCCGCTTTTGGACGAATTGAATGTTAAGTACAAAGCGGTCATAAAAGAGATTCTGGTAAGCTACAAGCCTGAAGAATGCGAATACTGCAAGCAAGGCTGGGAACTACTAGGCCACGGCCAGTAAAGTTATTACTGCAGCGCTTTTTCTCCTATAGTGGCCGATATGCGCTGCCGTGCTTCATTCTGATTTGCCAGATTACCGAGATTACCTCTTAAGTCGCCAACTATTGGGTCTAAAGCTACGACTTCAGTTTCTATGCTGCCGTCCCGAGGTACAACATAATTATCTCCTTCCACATCCATTTCTCTTGCTACAGGATGCTGCATAACATGATGTCCTTCCAGCTCTCCGACTGGAAGGTGAGCAATTACTAATTGTGCGCCATCAACTGGGTGCGAATCGGTACCGAATGCCTGAGTCGATTTACGTAAGTAGCCCAGAGCCGTATTAAGACTTGGTGAGAACCACTGGCCTACTAATGCTTCATGCGACTTTACCCCGTCAGGATTGCCGGCTATATTTGGATTTTCTACTCTGTATAGGGGGACGGTTTCTGTTTTTTGTTGCACAGGCACAATATTATAAAAATATCACAAAAACAGTAATTTGTCAATATAAGTGGCGAACAGAGCAGTGCACGGGCTTTTGTACATGCAGGATTTGGTCACAACCCAATCGACACTCTCAACCATTCAAAAAACCTACACAAGGTAGGTCTTCTTGAATGGTGGGGCGGGCAGGATTTGAACCTGCGACCAATCGGTTATGAGCCGACTGCTCTAACCCCTGAGCTACCGCCCCCTATCACCATTAACAGAGTAGAGTATAGCAGATTGCTATAATATTAAGTAGCAATGCTGGCAAAATTATCAAAAATAAAAACCAAAGACTGGAATGAGCTGATAAAAAGGTTTTCCGACGTGCGCGTCATCGGCCTTATCGCTTTCGGTATAGTGGTCCTGCTAATATCTTGGAGCAGTCTGAAAGCGCTGCAGATAAATTACGACTTGGAGAAGCAGGAGGCTGATATTGAGCAGAAACTACAGGTTCAGAAGCTTGAAAATGAAAACCTGCGCCTTCAGAACGTTTACTTCCAATCCGAGGAATATATCGAGCTGACAGCCCGCCGGCAACTGAACAAAGCGGCACCGGGAGAAAGCCTGTACCAGATACCAAAGAGCGTAGCTATGGCGCACACCGTGGACTTGCCTAAGACCACTAAGCAGTTGGAACAGGAGAAAAAACAGAACAAATCAAAATTTGAAAGAAACCTTCAGGCCTGGCATGACTTTTTCTTCCATGCCAATGGAGGCTAAGCAAGCCCTGAGAGGTTTATAGTAAAAACCGTCTGTTTACCGGGCGTACTTTTTACATCTATGGTCCCGCCATGTTGCTGCACGATTGATTTGGCAATAGAAAGCCCCAGCCCGTAGCCGCCGGCCTCGGTTTTAGTCCTGGCCGAATCCGCCCGGTAAAAACGATCGAAAATGTGCCGGATCTCTTCCGGCTGTATGCCTATACCGCTGTCTTCCACTTTTATAAGTATATTCTTATTACGCATCTGGGAGTTTATCTTGACCTCGCTTTTCCTCGGGCTATATTTAATGGCATTCTCAATTAATATATTCAAAACTTTTCTGATGCCTTCCGGGTCCACGAAAGCCTTGCGTTTGGGGTTGCTTAACACGTTAAGTTTAATTTTTTTCTTATCTGCCAGGATTTTGTTGTCTTTTATTGACCGCTTTATAATGTCCGAAAGTTCAGCTGTTCTCCTATCCAGATTTTCATCTTCCAGCTGGGATAATTGCAGAAGTCCTTCACTCAAACCTTTCAGCCTTGCCAGTTCTTCCAGACTGCTCTTCATCTGTTTCTTAGCCGCCTTGATATCCAGCTTCGGATCCATTAGTGCAACCTCTATCTCGCTTTGCATGACTGCCAGCGGCGTCCTAAGTTCGTGGCTGGCATCGGCAGTGAACCGTCTTTGAGCTTCATGAGCCTTTTCTATCGGGCGTATTGTCCGGCGGGCTAGAAAGTAACTGATGAAACCACCTCCTAACAGGATAGCTATATTCACCAGGATCAAACGGCCCAGTATATCTTCACGCGTGCTGGCGTACTGTTCCTCCCGTTCATTGTAGAGCCTGTCTCGCAAGTCGGGCGGCAGGAACAGGTCCGGAGACCTTTCCAGGATGTCCTGCTGTTTACGGTAGCCGGCATAAACTTCGCGGATAGACAGTTGGTATATGCTCGCTGAGAAGAACAGGCTTATCACCATTATTATCGACAGATAAAGCCCGGCCAGCTTCAAAGAAGCCGTATGGATTCTCATTTCATCTCCCCGAAGTAATAACCGAAACCGCGCTTGGTATTTATAAGATTATCCGATTTGAAAGGCTTGTCCACCTTGTTTCTCAGATATCCTATGTAGACTTCTACGGTATTGGGCAATATGTCCGCATCATAATCCCAAACATGGTGTATCAGATTATCTTTTGTCTGCAGTTGCCCGGGCGCGCCCATGAGATATTCCAAAAGAGCGAATTCTTTCGAAGTGAGATCTATAGTCTGCCCGGAGCGTTTGACGGTCTTGTTATGCGGGTCCAGGATAAGATCTTTATATGTGAGTTTAGTTTCCTTGGCCTGTGCCGGCCGCCTGAGCAAGGCGCGGACACGGGCAATTAGCTCAACAAAGGCGAACGGTTTTACCAAGTAGTCGTCTGCACCGCTGTTAAGCCCGTAAGCACGGTCTATGACCGATGATTTGGCGGTCAAAAGGAGCACCGGCGTCTGTATATCGCCCGCGCGTAGTTTCTCGATTATGCCTACGCCTTCCATCTTGCCCGGAAGCATCCTGTCCAGGATTATCAGATCATAAGGTTCATTCAATGCCAGCGCCAGGCCGGTGTCGCTATCGTAAGCCGTATCGACCGCGTATGATTGCTGCTCTAGACCACGTTTTATGCTGTCAGCAAGCTTCTTCTCGTCTTCCACGACAAGTATGCGCATGCCTATAGTTTATATCAGGTAAGCTGAAAATATCTTGAGATGAGCGGCCATTTAAAAAGCCGCTTTCCGCAGGAACGGTCAGCGGCTTTTATTTAGCGGGAAGGGCTAAGTTTATCCCTGAGAACCGCCGGGGTCACCTTGGTCGAAATCCGGCCTATGGCCTCCGGGTCCGCCGTGTATGCCCCTGGGTGTTATGAAGCGTTTCGGGATATGGTTGTCCTTTGCCCATTTTAAAAGCTCGATGCGTTTTGCCTTCAGCGCGGCACTTCTCTCGGATGGGGATTTATCCTTGAGAGAGTCAAAGAAGGATTTCAACTCCTTTAGTTTGGAAATTATCTCATCCTTCTGCTGAGAAGTTATCTGGCCGTCTGCTACCGCTTGATTCAGCTTTTGTTCCATTTCCTGCTTTCTCTCGGCGGCATTTTCGGCTCTATTCTCATCAAAGACCTTCTGTACGTCGTCTTTATTGAGGTTGAACTTCGCGGCTATTTTGTCTACCAGCGTGCCATGGCGGTCGGCTTGAGCATTTACAGCTTGCGAGACTCCGAGCGAGCTGACTCCTACCAGACCTGCCAATGCGGCGACAAGCACCGGCTTTTTAAATTGTTTCAATATGCACTCCTTTCTTTTAATGACCGTCTTATGACGGCGTTAATGATAATAGAACAGCAATTTGAGAATTTACTGAACAGCCGGAATGCGGAGTATAATACCAGGATGAACAGAGGGAAGGGCGACAGTCTAAAATTTTATTGTTTTTCCCCGCCGGTGATGCTGGCGACCTTTTTTATAGAAATAACCTTTCTTGCCTACTCGGTGATCAGATACAAGTTCAATACGCTGACCCGGCTGGTCGCGGCATTATTGTTCTTTTTGGCCTTGTTCCAGCTGGCCGAGTATAACGTCTGCGGCGGGATGGGAACCAGTGCCGCCACGTGGTCACGCATAGGGTTCGTAGCAATTACCGTTTTGCCGCCGATAGGTATCCATCTGTTGTTCACCATAGCCAAAAAACCTTGGAACAATATCACCGGAGCCGCATATGGCATGGCCGCGGCCTGGGTACTGGTATTCGCATTCAGCGAAAGGGCTTTCAGCGGCCATATGTGTGCCGGTAATTACGTCATATTCCAGATCAAGCCGGGCCTCGGAGCGCTTTATTTCATCTATTATTACCTATGGCTGTTCATAGGCGCGTATCTTTGCGCAGTACTGGCTAAAACCATGAAAAGAGCTTACAAAGAATCGCTCACACTTTTAGCCCTTGGTTACGCGACCCTTCTGATACCGACTACTATGGCCAATATGCTGAACCCGGAAACGGTACGGGGAATACCAAGCATAATGTGCGGTTTCGCGATAATCCTTGCCGGAATAGTCACATTCGGAATTTTGCCCAGAGTGGGCGAAGTCCGGCAATGGGCTCGGACGTAGTATTAAATCTAAACTATGAACACGCGGATGGGCTGTCCGCTTATTGAGCTTGAGTCTGAATCTGATGAACCTGACATGCTTTTCCTTATTTGGGTTGAACTATAAAGTTATGTAATATAGGTTATCAACGCTTAAGCTATCAGACTAAATAATTTTGCGTTTTCGGCAAAAACGCTTACATATAAGCTATAGCTTAAATCATCTATGATATAAAAACAGCTTTAGCTTAAAAATAGCCTAAATGATAAGCTGCGTATACGCCTAACAGTTACAATTGATTTATGGATATAAGATTACCCGCGCGTAATAATAGGGGGCACAAAGGTACTTTCGGTACGGTAGCTATCGTGGGAGGCTCGATATCCAGCCGCAGTGTTATGCTGGGCAGCCCGGTTTTTGCCGCGCAGGCGGCCATAAGGAGCGGCGCAGGCCTTATAACTTTCGTAGGTCCTAAAGAGCTGCTGACTCATCTGATAAGACTGGTCCCGCAGGCGGTCGGAGTAATACCCTCGGACGGCTTTTCTGATATCTCAGGTAAATGGCAATCCATAGTCATAGGTCCGGGGCTGGGCGTAAACCGTGACAATATAAAGCTGATGAAGAAGGTCCTTGCTCTAAATAAGCCTACTGTTATAGATGCCGATGCGCTCAACACCCTGGCCAAATACCCGGAGCTTTTTAAGCTTATACATGATAAATGCGTACTTACACCCCACCCTAAGGAGTTCCAGCGACTGGCTGAAGCCGTGTCGGTGAAGGATGCAGGAAATCTGGTCGAAAGACTCGGCTGTACGCTGATACTGAAAAGCCATAATACTGAAATTTACAGCCCTGGCGAAAAATGGGTTGAAAAAGGCGAAAATCCAGCCTTGGCCACCGGCGGTACCGGTGATGTTCTGGCCGGATTGGTAGGCGGTCTTATGGCGCAATACTATCCGAACCAGCTGTCTGTTTTTGATTGTGCCTGCACTGCTGTAGCAATCCATTCCAAAGCGGCTAAGCAGTGGCGAAAAGAGTACGGTTCGGCGGGTCTGCTGATAAACGAACTTTTGGATTTTGTTCCCGGGGTTATGCAGAAAATGCGTCCAAGTTAAGCTGGTTTTTCGAAATGCATATAATCCTTGTGCTCTTTCTTCCGGCCCATCCATAGCCAGCCGTGGGACTCGAATATTCTTACCGGAGGGCTGTCTTCGGTGAGTGTACCCGGCCGCGTTTCGTCATAGGAGGCTCCTTCCGGCACGATACCGTGTCTGGAAAAGAACGGATTAAGCGCCGGGTTAATATCTATAGCCCGGCCGTAGCTATGCTGCGAAAACCTGTCCGTCCCGATTATCTTACGGTAATTGAACGAAGAAGTATTATTAGTAGGGCCCTTCGGCCTGCTGCGCCTGGCCGGGACCATGCTTTCCAGAGGAAAACCGGTTTCTTTGATTTTTGTAAATATATCTTTTATCTCATTCGCCAGCTCTTTGTGCACGACTATCTGTCCGGTCCGGGATTTTCCGCTGAAATCAGCAAAAGGCAGATCTATTAGGACCAGCTGCCGGATTACGTCTACAGGGGCGTCTTTGCCCTTGATAGCTATGACTTCGTCAAGATTCATGTTCAGCTGAGTAAGACCCCGCCATCAACTACTATCTGTGCCCCGGTCATATAAGAGGACATATCCGATGCCAGGAATAATACCGCCTTACCTATGTCGTCTGGTTCACCGATTCTACGCATAGGTATCTTGGACATGAATGCTTCAGCCATTTTCGCAGGATCAGCACCTTTCGGTAGTTTCTGTGCTTTTTGCATGGCTTCTACGCCCGGAGTGGCTATACCGCCCGGCGCTACTGCGTTCACGTATATGTTATAAGGAGCGAGCTCCAGCGCCGAATTTTTGGTAAATCCCCAAACCCCATGCTTGGATGCATCATAATGTGCCAGCCCTATCATCGACGGATGCAAGGCATCTACTGATGTAATATTTATTATTTTACCGCCATGTCCGGCTTGTTTCATATCTTCGGAGACATGTTTTGTTGCAAGAAATACGCTCTGCAGATTCACATGCATGACCCTGTCAAATTCCTCTTCGCTCATGTCTGCTATGGGCTTGTTCGGGTAGATGCCGGCGTTGTTGACTATGATATCCACCGAGCCGAAAAGCTCCTTGCAGCGGGCTATCATCATTTTGATGTCATCTTCTTTTGAAACATCTACGACGGCTGGCTTCGCTATCCAGCCCTTATCGCGCAGTTCCGCTGCGCTTGTCTGTGCCGCTTCCAGGTCCAGGTCGGCTATAAGTACTTTGGCGCCTGCCTCGCTTAATCGATAAGCAATGCCGAAACCGATGCCTTTGGCTCCTCCTGTGACTATAGCGTTCTTGCCCTGTAAATCAAGCAGCTCATTTATCAGTTTCATAATGTCCTCCTTTAGCTTGATTATAGCAACTTGAAGAAGTGTCTTTGGTAAAGATTAATATATGTCTCGACGGCGGAAAGCCAGCCATGATGCTACTGCGCAAACTATTACTATGGCTATCAGGAAATAGATATTGTTCCAATTGAAAGTCTGCTTAAGTATCGCTTCCGATTGATAGTAATGAAAAGGGAATACCTTTGCCGGTACTTTAAGCCAGTCGACAGTCCCAGCCAGCGAACTAATTATGTAACCACCTAATGCAATAAAAGTAGTTATACCGATACCAGCGCCCCGGGCTCTGCCTATAGAACTGAAAAGGAAGGCTATCGCGCCGAAACTAAGAGCTAGAAGATAGCATGCCGCCATTGTCTGCAATATGAGTTTGTCGGCTACGTCCAGGCTTACCAGGCGCGCAGTTATAAGCGTAGTAATGAGCCCGACGGCCGATACCAGCGTTAGGATGATTACTCCGGACAGGGCTTTTGCCATAAGAAGCCTGGTACGGGAAACAGGCCGGGAAAGAAGCGATTCTATAGTCAGGTCCTGCTCTTCTTTGCCAATCAGGCCGTGGCCCAGGGTAATACCCAGGATACCCAGGGTTATAGGCAGTGTTATGAAGAATATCTGGCTGTTAAGATAGCCAACAGGCGAGAAGAAATCCGCGCTTCCGCCGAAAAGCTGCAGCGCCGCATCAGGCAGGTTCTCGAAACTTTTCTGGAGCTGAGCCGCCTCATCGCGGAACGGGGGATAGACTATCAGGGTTATGAAAATGAGTGCAAATACCGCCACGCACCACCAGATAGTGCTGACGCGTCTTTGCCATAACGTCCATCGTATTACGGGTATCACTTGGCTTTCTCCTTACTTTCGTAAAATCGCAGGAACATCTCTTCCAGATCCAAAGTTCTGGTGTCTATGCCGGTGACATCGCTCTTGGCCAGAAGGTCGAAGAGCGGCGATAGCTGCCCGTGTATATGTATGGTTACACGGTTCTTGTCTTGGCTTACTAATTCCAATCCTTTTATCTTCTTGAGCCCGCCTAGAGGAGCCTTACCTTTAAAAGATATATCAAAGGTCTGAGCCGCTTCTGATGCCATATCCGCTATGCTTCTCTCCACGATAAGTTTTCCTTCGCGGATTATGCCTACGCGGTCGCACATTTTCTGAACTTCGCCTAGTATATGGCTGCTGGTGAACACTACGTTATTTTTTTGTTTTGCCTCGTTTATCAGTTTGTAGAACTCTTCCTGGATAAGCGGGTCGAATCCGCTGGATGGCTCGTCGAGTATCAGGACTTCGGGCTCATGCATCATAGCCTGGATAAGCCCGATTTTCTGACGGTTGCCGCGTGATAGTTCGCCGAGCGGCTTGTCCATCTGCGCCTGCAATCGTTTAGCCAGAGATTTCTCATAGCCATTAGTCTTGAGCGGCTGAAGTTCGCTTAAGTACTGCAGATACTGCTTGCCGGTCATTTTCTTATACACGGCGAAGTCGCCGGAAAGATATCCCACGTGTCTTTTTATCAATCTGGCCTGACGGACAATGTCATAGCCCAGTATGGTCGCGCTGCCGCCGGTCGGCTGGATGAAATTCATCAGCAGGCGGATGGTCGTGGATTTGCCGGCGCCGTTAGGACCGAGAAATCCGTATACTTCGCCGGGCTTTACTTCGAGAGACAGGTCATGCAGGGCGAAGTTGTCTGATTTTGCGTATTTTTTGCTTAATCCCCGTATGACCAGACCCTGGCCGGCATTTTCACTAAGCATAATTACATTCTACATCATTGTCCGTCCCAGACCGGAAATCATGCGAAATCCTTTCCTGTAACATATGCCACAGTAACGAACAGTATTTTCTGCTTTTATATATAGCAAAGGGAGGAAGTAAAATGCATGATTCCAGATTTACCAAAGTTCTAAAGGTACTGATAATCCCGGAAATACTATTTATTTTATATATTGCGTTCGTTTGGTTTCTGCCTTTTCTGCTTAGCACCGCCGTATCGTTCAGCCGGATATAATCAGGCTATGGATGCAGACGACCTGTATTTCGCCATGTAAAGAGCGAATTCATAAAGGCCGAACAAAAGTCCCGTGTAGAACAAATCTCCCGCCAGGGTATTTCTGAAAAAAGGCAGGGCATTGTAATAGGAACTAAATACACCCGCCATATTATGCGCGTACATTTTTGCAGGGTAGAAATAAGCGAAATTGGTAATCAGATAAAAGATAACCGAACCGGCTATACTGCCCGCGGCTATCGTAGCTATATTTTTCTTCTTACGTACGAGCAGTCCTATCAGGCCTGCCAGCAGGAACGAACTGTAAACCGTAAGTCTGCTTTCAAACGAATCAAAACCTATAATCGCATCGGAAGCCACCATAGCCGCCAGCGGCAGGATAAGCGCGTAATCTTTCTTCAGATACACTCCACTGAAAAGGGCTATTGCCGTAATCGGCGCGAAGTTCGCCATATGCGGCACCAGGCGCATCACTACCCCCAGTATTACCAATACGGCGGCCAGCATTATTGAATGGCCTCAAGTTTCCAGGTTATGGTGTCGTTCTTCTTGGTCTTGTAAGAACTGGCTCCGACGGAAGCGAGCTTGTCGTTTACATAAAACGCCCAGAAGTGCTTGCTATCCGGCTTAACTCCGTTGATGCTTGTGACCTGTTCGCCCAGACCCTTGAAAGACTTGGTCTTTACCTCGTACTTTGCTTTTAAGAGCGCTAGTGCGGTTTGTCCTTGCACGCCTTCATAGCTGACCTGCGATTTGTTCTTCTGTACGGCAGTCTGGTTCTGTTGGCCCTGGTTATTGTTATTGTCCGTAGCCTTCCAGACGAAGATTCCGACGGCAACGATTACTATTATTATGAATGCTATTAATTTGTTCTGCTTGCTCCACATATGCTTACCCCGTTATTTTTTGTTTAAGCTCCGCACCTGCTTGTAAAAAAAGGATACCACCCCAGAGCTGATAAAGCCAGATTGTCATATAAATTACAGCTTAATAAAAAGCCGGGCCTAGTATAAAGGCTATGCCTCCGTTGCCAAAAAAAGAGGTTTCTCTATGGGTTGAGAGTACAAAAAGAACCAAATACTCTGCTTTGAAAGAGAACATAAAAGTAGACACGGCCGTAATCGGCGGCGGTGTAGCCGGCCTTACGTTGGCGTATCTTTTATGCGCGAGCGGCAAGAAGGTGGCGGTACTGGAAAAGTCCGGAATAGGGCTGGGCGTCACCGGACATACCACCGGCAAGGTAAGCTCCCAGCATAGCCTGTGCTATGCGGATCTAGCCCAAAGGCTGGGCGAAGCCGATGCGCGAATCTACGGCGAGGCTAACCAAACGGCACTTGAGAAAATAAATGAGATTATTACTACCGAAAAGATTGTCTGTGACTGGACAAGAGAAGACAATTACGTCTTCACCGAGAAAGCTTCCCAGATGAAGAAGTTCAAAGAAGAGGCGAAAACGGCAAAAAAACTGGGCCTGCCAGCCAGTTTTGAGAAAGATACTCCGTTGCCGTTTCCTATCAAGGCGGCGGTTCGTTTTTCCAACCAGGCAAAGATACACGCCGGCAATTATCTGCAAGGCCTCGCAAAAGCCATAACGGAAAAAGACGGTCTGGTATTTGAAGAAACCGAGGCGAAAGATATAAACGACGGTGAACCGGCCAGGGTTAGGACTGACCGTGCCGAGGTGATTGCCTCTGACATAGTCATCGCTACCAACGTGCCTTACCCTTGGCTGGCCCACGGCTATTATTGCGCCTACGAGTATCCGCTAAAGTCATACATCATAGCCTGTCGCTTCCAAGACGATATGAAAGGAATGTTCATTACTCCCGGCCGCGCGCCTCAATCTCTGCTGCCTGTAACCGCGGGGAAAAATAGATACTTACTGGTCGGCGGCCGTAGCCATGTGCCCGGCCTTAACGCAGGATCCGGCAATCGTTTCAAAGCGCTTGCCGACTATGCGGCCGTAAACATAGGTATAGAATCCATAGAATATAAATGGTCGGCGCGCGATTATCTCGGATATGACGATAAACCTCTGGCTGGAAGGCTATACCCGTGGTCAAAACATGTATTCTCAGCTACCGGGTTTATGAAATGGGGTCTTACTAACGCGACCGCGTGCGCCATGATTCTGCACGATTTATTATCGGGCGAGGATAACCCCTGGGCTAAAACATTCGACCCGCACAGGTTCACAAATATAAAATCTATTCCAAGAGCGGCAGCCAAATATTTCAGTTAGTTTATATCTGCTAACCCTGCGCTGAATATCCAGGCGGCAGAGGAGGCCCGCCTATTGGCCCGGGTGGAACGGGAGGAGGAGGGATGACTACGCTACTATCGTAATGACTGGTATCGCCCACATTCACCCGTACCGACGGATCGCCATTAGCATAGGTTAAAAGTGTGGTCAGCTTGTGCGTTTTCGGATCCATCTGTAACGTGCCGCGGCTATTTGGATCGGTTCCGTCATGATAAAAGCCGTCGTAGATTGTCTGAGCCCTCAGCGCATCAGCAGGGATAGGGTAAACATCTATATCCTGTCGGCTGTCGCCTTCATTTTTTATACCGAAATATCGCAGTACGTGACGGGCGCCTACCCGTCCGGTCAAAGGCACCTCGGTCTTAAAGCGGAAAATGCCTTTTTCAGTCTGGCCCCAGAACAGGTCGTGCGTGGCATCGAAGCTGACTTTGGCAGCCGGGTGCCGTTCAATCTTTCTTTCTAATCTGTCGGCGACTTTTGCTGCGGGACTCTTATGCTTTGCCGATGGTTCCTTCCCATGCGCTCCGGCAATTGCTGCCGGTAAAAGAGAGAGCACGGCGGCACCGCCGATAACTTTAAGCAAGAGCTTGGATTTTAATCCATGCTTTTGAGACTCGGGCCTGGCAGCTGGTTCTTTATATAACTCTCTCATAATACGTATAGTAAAGTGTATATTTTAACATACTATAAAATATTTTACAAGTTTTGGCTATAATTGACAATTCTACCCCTGTTTGCTACTATGTAATCCGCTCTTTATCATTTGGGTAAAACGAAGCGTTTGACGCGGGGTGGAGCAGCGGCAGCTCGTGTGGCTCATAACCACAAGGTCGCAGGTTCGAGTCCTGCCCCCGCTACCAAAATAATATCCCCCGGCTTGTCCGGGGTTTTATTTTGGTAAGAGTAGCTCTCGAACTTGCGACGCTAAAGGTCGCAGGTGAGGACTGCCTACTCGGCAGTCCGCAAGGCCGGAGCGCGACGGCGCGAGGCATGCCGAAAGAAATTTTCAGTAGAAAATTATCTTTGGGCGAGTCCTGCCCCCGCTACCAAGACATATTTAGAAGCCTCTCCGGAGGTTTCTTTATTTTTTTAAACCGCCGTACCGGCTTGGAACCGCGTACGATTTCAATTTTAACTACACTATATGTAGCGTTGCACCTATCGTAAAAACTACTACATATATGTAAACAAGCATATGCTAATATAGATTTGTCTCTTTAGAGACAACGGAGGTGCAAGGGGGTGGATTGCAAGAGTCAAACACTTAGCCTGCACCCTTTTCTTTAGAACACATATTTTTCTAACGGGCAGGGTACGGGATAAACGTACTGCTGCTTTTTTTATTGCTCCGCGTAAGAAGGCCACAAGTAAAGTAGAGCCACCGTATCCGAAGTTACGGCTCAAGAAAGGATGTTCAATGAGCAAAAAACCAGCAAATTCTGGTAAAGCTTGGACTTCTGGGCAAGAAGCTCAACTTCAGAAACTAGCCGCAGGTAATACACCGACAAGGCTAGCGGCACTGAAACTTGGGCGAACTCCTGCCGCGGTTCAGAACAAGGCTTCTGACCTCGGTATTAGCCTGAAGCCTACCAATCAGTCACCATATGGTACTAAAAAGAAATAACCTGCCGGTATTCTAACAAGCCGGCAGGTTAGAGTCGATTCAATGCGGAGCTTGAATCATATTAACGACCTTACTTTATCACTAAAAATTAATTTTAACC
>DASUKF010000024.1:0-22693 GCA_036278875.1 Saccharimonadales bacterium (SeqCode)
AACAGTGCCAATGGCGGCAGTACGGCCGGGCCTACGGACTCTCAGATATTCACAGCTTCATACATAGTTAACGTTTCCGGTAACCTTCCTGCCGGTACTTATACGACTACACTGACATATATTTGTACGCCGACGTTCTAGTATGAAGAGAGCATTATATATTGTTACTGCCGGACTTACTCTTATATCTGTTGTTCTAAGTCCTGCAGTTTCTACGGTACTGGCGGCAAATAACAGTGCGCCGGGTACGGGACAGGCGTTGGAGATAGCCCCGCCCCTGGAGAACATATCCGGTAATCCGGGCCAGACCATTGTTCTACACATAAAACTTAGGGATGTAGCTAAGACAGACCTGGTAGTAAGCGGAGAAATCAACGATTTCGTAGCGAACGGAGAAGATGGAACACCAAAAATCATTCTCGATAGGAATAGTGATAGCCCATACTCGATAAGAAAATGGATAGGCCCATTACCTACTTTCACTTTGCAACCTAAGCATATTAAAGATTTGCAAATAACCATCAATATACCTCAAGATGCATCTCCTGGCGGACATTATGGTGTTATCCGCTTTACCGGAACTCCGCCTAAATTAAAGGGCACCGGCGTATCTCTCTCGGCAAGTCTGGGCACACTGGTTCTCTTGCGTGTAAACGGTCCTGTCAAAGAGGACCTGTCAATACAAGAATTTTCAACTACCCAAGACGACAAAAAGCGTAAATTATTTGAGGCCCCGCCAATAGATTTTGTAGAAAAAATTGTCAATTCGGGCAACATTCATGAGGAGCCTACGGGACATATAACCGTAAAAAACATGTTCGGCAAGACAATAGCAGGACTTAACGTCAATCTTCCTCCACGCAATATACTGCCGGCCAGCACCCGCAAATTCTCACAGCCGCTGGATAAGACCGTATTGGGTGGCAGAAGACTGTTCGGCCGCTATACTGCTGACCTGCAGCTAGCCTACGGCTCAGGCAAGGATAGAAAAATAGTAAACAGACAGATTTCCTTCTGGGTTATACCCTACAAGCTTATAGCGGCCATAATACTTACGCTGATAATACTGTTCTTTGTCTTTAGGTTCCTAATCAAGCGTTATAACCGCCGTATTATCAAAAAAGCCCAGAATTCTCAGAAGAAATAAGACTTGTCTTTTTAGAACATCTCTATAATCACGTCTCTAGCCAGGTTAAATATGGTATAATATCTATGTTTTAAACAATACCAAAACAAAAACAAAATGATACATTACAGCCACAGTGGCAGGCTCCGACCGCACGAATATACTTCCTACCCTATGCTGTTTTTGTTAATAGTTATAGTGGGCTTTGTGCTTACCGTAAGCTCGGTTTACGCCGGAACTCCGGGACCCGCTGAAGGTTCGGTAAGTCTCTCAGGAACGTTACCCAAGGATCCGCCTACCGTCCCAGCCACGATTACCACGCCCAGTCCAGGACAGCACTTCACATCCTCGCCTATAACGGTGGCGGGTACCTGTCCTAAGGACACCATAGTGGAAATATTCAAAAACAACATATTCGGCGGCTCCGTACCATGCGTCAACGGACATTATTCCGTCAAAGTAGACCTTTTAAACGGCCGCAATGTAATACTGGCTAAGGTTTATGACGTTTTAAACCAGCCCGGACCGGACTCTAACAAAGTAATAGTTTTCTATGATAATAATTTCCGGCAAGGAGCAGCTCTGGCCCCGCTGAATTTCGGAGGTGCACAGCTGCTCCTAAATACAGACGCCATATACCGCGGGATATTCCCCGAGCACGAGCTCGACGTGCCTATAAATATCATCGGGGGCACAGCGCCCTATGCCGTCAACGTACAATGGGGCGACTTGAGCAACAAAATTGTTCCACGCAAAAATAACCTGGCTTTCAGTGCCACTCACGTATATCACAAACCCGGTACGTACCAGATAACTATACAGGCTACCGACTCTAGTTCCAGGGTAGCTTTTCTGACCGTAGCCGCAATAGTGAACGGACAGACCGGCGTAGTAGCCGCCGGGGGCATATCCGGTAAGTCTGTGAACAAATTATTGCTCCTATGGCCATTTTACGTCAGCGCGCTGGCCTTGGTTGTAAGTTTTTGGCTTGGAGAGCGCCGAGAAAAGCATGTTTTGGTTAAAAATCCTGTTGTTCAACATCACTCGGCCTGAACAGTGATTTTACCCTGTTAAAACACTTGTAAAAAGTGCTTCTTGCGTTTATGCTTTGGCTAAGGTAGAACGTACTTTATGTGCCAGGGTGACTACCGGTAAAGTCAGGTAACAAACATGGGTTTAGGGGCAAGATTAAAAGGTCATAAAGAATCTTTGATATCCTTATTGCTAGGGGTATTTTCTCTGTTAATCCTTATATTTACTACTCCTGCCAGCGCGGCTTCCGGTATTAATCAGGAAATAAACTTCCAGGGACGCCTGCTTAATTCCCAGGGAGCAGTTGTAGCTGACGGATATTACAATATAGAGTTTAAGATATATCAGGACGGAGACGGACAAACCGCAGGAGATACTACCGGATCACCCTCGGGAGCCTTGAAGTGGACGGAAGATTATCTTAACGCCAACGGTAACGGCGTAGAAGTCAGGAATGGTTTCCTTTCGGTTCAACTGGGCTCGATAACCCCATTTGGAAGTAATATAGACTGGAATCAGGATACGCTTTGGTTGTCTATGAACATAGGGGGAACCGGGACTTCTTGTACTCCCTTCTCTTCCTGTAGTCCCGATGGAGAGATGCTGCCTATGAAGCGCCTGACATCGACTCCGTATGCTATAAATTCGGGCCTGCTTGGCGGGCTTTCCAGTGCGCAGTACATACAGCTGGCACAAGGTCTGCAGACAGATGCATCGAATAACAACAGTCTTTATATTAATAAGACCGGAAGCGGCAATATTGTCGACCTGCAATCATCGGGTGTAGAATCTTTTACTATAAATAACACCGGCGACATAGATTTCGGCAGTAATGCAGACCACTCCATATCCATAAATGCCGCGGCAGCGGGCGCGGCGGGCAAATCGCTTACTATAGCTGCCGGCGACGGTGGAAGCGGTGGTGCGGCCGCTTCCGGCGGAGACTTGGCTCTAGAGGGCGGCGATGCCCAAGGAACAGGCAATGCAAACGGAGGCAACGTAACAATAAGCGGTGGTTCCGGAGTCGGTGCTGGCACCTCGGGACTGGTAATATTAAGTGCCGCTACGTTTTCTACCTCTATGAATGACCCTAACTGTTTTACCGGAGGGGCATTAGTAGCATCAAGCTGTACCTTATCGGCATCGACCATTAACAACAAATCCGGAGCAGTAATCGGGTTCAGCCAGCCCGGCCAGACCGCCACTCTGCCCACACCAGACAATACGACAGCCGGGCGGGTGTTTTATATTGCCGCCGCTCCTGGCTCCAGCAACTTTACATTGTCGGTCAACAGCGGCGGCACGGGCAATGAGGTGGCAATGCGCGAGAACACTACCGCCACCATGGTATGGAACGGCAGCGCCTGGGGCGCGGCCGGAGCCTCAAGCTCGACTGACTTGCAGGCGGCATATGACAACACTCTGCAAAGCGCAGGTAATGCCGAACTTGTTGTGAGCCATACCCCCTATACTAATGGTCTGACGATCCGTGACAGCTCGGTAAATCCCGTTAACGGACCGCTGGTAAGTATCCAGACTAATTCAGCGGCCACCCTGTTTTCCACGAACAGCAACGTCACTGAGTACGCTTCTGATGCAGGCGCAGAAGTCGAAGGCGGATCATCAAGCACTTTTCCGTCAAGTACATGGAGCAGTATAGGCAGTGCGACTGTAGGCAGATACACGACTGTAGGCGACTATATAGCCACCGGTAAAGCCTCGGTATCTACAGATACCACCGCCGCAGCCGGCGATGGCGTTAAGAATATTTTGGATGCTCCGCTTACGGCTAACCAGCATTACAACGTTTCCTTTTCTGCCAGACTTTTAAGCGGCGCTTTTACCGATATGGCCATATATTACTCGGCTGACGGGTCAACTCAATCGGTAGCATGTAATACAAGCCAAAATATCATCACCAGCGGCTGGTCAAAGATAAACTGTTCCTTCACCGCCCCCTCGTCAGGTATAACGACGGGCAACGCTATCCTGATAAAACAAACGTCCGCTACCGCCAGGACGTTTTATATCGATAATCTGAGCGTTACTATAGCCGCTGATTTTAACTACGCGACCGATGGAGGTGTCGATGACAATTCCGGTTTTTCAACAAATTGGCCCGCGGTGGGCAGTGCCACTGTGACCCGCAGCACCTCAATAGGCAACGATGCCAGTGATAGTGCCCAGGTAGTCACTACGGGAAGCGGCCAGGGCGTCAGCAATGCCCTTTCCGTGGCTCCGCTGAAAAATTCTCTGTACAGGGTAACTGTTTATGCTGCCAGTACTACTTCCGGTTTTAATAATTTTACGGTTAGATATACCCCGGATGGCGGGACTAATGTCACAGATTGCGTCGACTACAATACCCAGACGATCGCTTCATCCACAACCAGCTTTACCAAAGTAACCTGCTATATGGAAACCGACGCGACCACGGCATCGTCCCCGTATATATATTTCACACAGACGGATTCGACAGGACGTACATTTTACGTAGATACTTTCTCGCTTACCCTTGCTACGGATACGACTCCTAACGTTCAGATCGGCGGCGGCTCTTATGGCGGGCCTACCACCCTGTTTACTTTAGACAGTTCGGCGTCGGCGCCAATAGCCAGCGACAACGAAGCATTATTAGGCTCAATGTATTACGACACTACTCTCGGCAAGATCCAATGCTACGAAGCAAGCGGCTGGGGCTCTTGCGGTTCGTCGCCGAATAGCATTGTAACCATATCTCCCGAATACACTAACGCTGTCTTGCACGGAACCGGCATAGGTACTATGACTTCCGATTTCTGTTCGGATGTCCTGCACATAAACGACGGTACTTCCAGCCAGCCGACAATCTGCGGAACTAACGAAACATTTAACTTTTATAAGTGGACATCCCCCCAGGCAACGGCACAAACATACAGCATCTATGTTTCTTATCAGCTGCCGGACACATTCAAATCATTCTCATCAGGCCAGACATCGCTCATGGGCCGTACTGACAGCAGTGACGCGACCGTAGAGTATGATGTCTACCGGGAAAATTCCGTCACCGGCCTGGCTCAATGCGGCTCCACCGTGAGTGTTTCCAACGGCTCGGTGTCCTCGTGGCAAGTCGGTACTGCGGACGGCGCCGCTGATCCGTCGACATGCGGTTTCTCCCCTGGTGATAGCATAGTTTTCAAGATAGATGTCATTGCAAGCCAGAATGCCGATGCGTACGTAAGCAACCTGAACTTTATCTTCAGTAATAATTAGGAGCGCCATTGAACTTAAACTCGGAAAAAATACTAAAACTTACCAAGGAAACGCTCCGGGGGCTGAGAAGACGCTCAATTCAGGTAAAAAAGCGTGGCTATAAGTATTTAGCACTATTGCAGGACCGGTTCCCCTTCTTGCGTGATTTGCGCATACGGGCTTTCATGGCAACTGCGGCCTTAGTCATCATAGCGGCAGAAATCATAACTGTCGTAAGCCCTTATTTCAGTCAGCGCGTTTATGCTCTGGGGGCCGCTGATTCACTGCTGCTTCCCATAAATCAGATTATGGCGGATGAACTGCAGTTCAATACAAAAGAGGCGACGTTTGATTTCAATCAGGGTTACAAGTCCGAACAGCCAAACGTATTAAGCTCCTTAGCGAAACAAGTTAGCGCGACTGCTTACCAGGACCCGTCCAGAGGCGTGACGGTTACCGACCCCGCTAATCAGATAGATTTCAGCATCAGTCCCAAATTCGGCCTTTGGCCGGGTAAGCAGGATGGCAACCGTATAATCTATCCTTTCAAGAATGGCCGCGGGTGGGTCGTTTACAGTATGCATGGAGTGGGCGTAAAGGAAGATGTGGTGCTAAAATCTTCCTCCAAGAATAGTCTGGAACTGGATTATACGCTGAACACAGGCAATAATCTGCAGGCGCGTATTGAAAGCAACGGAAGTATCGGTATATATGGTAATACTCTTTTCAGCGGCAACATTTCCACCGGTTCAGATAAAGACGCGGCGTTGCTTCAAAAAGCCAGGGAAAGCGCCCCCAAGGATACCCTGCTGTTTGATATCCCCGCTCCTACAATCAAACAGTATGGAGACGCACAATCAGATATACATGCAAGCTACTCTCTGGACGGTGATAATCTGCGGTTATCAGTAACCGGTCTGGATAAGGCTAATTACCCCATCAGCATCGACCCCAGCATATATGTTGAGAGCGCGGAACAGTTTATGAGGGGCAACAACGAAACCAACATAGACTTCGATGTCGCCGACAGCCTGATTCAAAAAGGTTCCACGACAGGCGCTCGTTTCAACTCCTGGGATTCTACTATGAACATGAATGCCGGCGTTTCAGGACCTGGGGCTGTTGCCGCAGGCGGTTATGTATATACCGTCGGCGGCACTCAATCAAACGGATCAACCACTTATTTCACTTCTCCCGGTAGTGATACTTATACCGTACCCGCAGGTGTAACTTCCATAACTGTCAAAGCTTGGGGCGGCGGTGGTGGCGGCGGTGGTGGCGGTGTTGATGATGGAGGAGGTAATGGCGGTGGTGGCGGTTATGCCAAAACGACTTTGTCGGTAACACCGGGTGAAGTGTTGAATATCAACGTAGGCGCGGGCGGCGGTTTTGGCTCTTTCAGCAGTGGTAATAGTGGAAGCTCCGCCGGTGATGGCGGTGGCGGTGGCGGTTACTCCGGAATATTCAGAAGCGGTAGTCCTTTGATGGTTGCTTCCGGAGGAGGCGGTGGCGGAGGCGGCGATGGCGGCGGAGCCATTAATTACAGTGGTGGTGCCGGGGGTGCCGGTGGCGGTACAAGTGGAGTTAGCGGCAGCAGTTCAAATGGTGCCGGCGGTGGTGGCGGCGGTACGCAAAGTTCCGGCGGAGGCGCCGGGACAGGCGGCGATAACAGCGGTGCAGCGGGCAGTTCCCTTTCCGGTGGCGGTGGCGCGGACGGTGCGAACAGCACTAGGGGTACCGGCAGCAGGAACAATGGCGGCAGCCCAGGCGGAGCTGATGGCGGAAACGGAGACGAAAACAGCAATAAATACGCCGGTGGTGCCGGTGGCGGAGGCGGTTATTATGGCGGAGGAGGAGGCGCCGGAGCGCAGTCCAGCGGCCATGGCGCTAATACCGAATACACTGGTGCCGGTGGAGGAGGTGGAGGTTCCAGCTATACTTCAGGTACAAGTTCGACCAATACGGCGGGAAGCGGTACAACGCCCGGCAACTCAAGCGACGGCGACAGAGGCAGTGCCGGTAGTGGCGGCTCCGGCGGTAGTGTAAGCGGTGCCGGTACCTCCGGTAATAGCGGTTTGGTGGTGATTTCGTACGGCAGCGGCGCTACTAATCTGGATACTGTCAGCTGGGCAAAATTCAATACTGTAAGCGGCGCTATTGATAGCGCTAATCCCGGCGCCGGCTTATGTAGCGGCTGGTGTTCTAAAACGGCTTATTCCCTGCCCGCTCCGCGCAAAAATCTTTCACTGGTAGCTTATAACGGTTTCCTGTATGCGATAGGCGGAGAAGACAGCGGTTGCACCTCAGGCAACGGTAATGGTGACAATGGGGTTTGCAGTACCGTATACATATCCAAGCTGGGAGCTAATGGGGAGCCGCAACTTTGGAGTCCGACCAGTACGGATAAGAGTACGTGGACATATTGGTATAGGGACAGTAACTTGTCATCACCGCGGAGCTATACGGCCGCCGTAGCCTACGAAAACCGTATATATCTGCTCGGCGGAAAGACCAGTAGTAGCGGTACGGTTTCCATTACGAATACGGCGCAGATTGCCGATATTACTCCTACCGGAAAACTTGGCAGCTGGTCCAGTTCAACCACGCTCCCCTATAACGTTTATGGCCATGGCGCACAGATTTATAACGGACGAATATACATTGTCGGCGGTGCCAGCAGTGTAGGAGGCGCACCTCTAAACAGTGTTTATTACAATTACATCGACAGTGACGGAACATTGAATGGCTGGGTTCAGACGAACAGCCTGACCGGCGGGCGTTTTACTAACGGCGGTAATTTTACTACTGTCTGGGGCGGCTATATGTACCTAAGCGGCGGCTGTTCGGCCGTCAATGGCAGCGGTTATTGCACCTCCGTAGTATCCGATACTCAGCTCGCCAGTATCAACGCCGACGGCAGCTTGGATCAGTGGAGCACTATGGCCAATGTGTCGGATAGCAGAATGGGACACGATATACTCGCCTGGCGCGGCAATATATATGAGCTGGGCGGATGCAGTTCGCAAAACGGCTCTACGGGCGAATGTTCCAATACGCTTAATAGCATCAATTACGGAACTGTTAATTCCGACGGAGACATATCCACGGTAAATCAATCCCAGCCAAACGGTACAGCCCCTTGTTCCGGAGGCAGTCCATATGGTTGCAATATGCCACCTTTAGGCAACGGTGCCGGCCAGGGCGGCCAGATGCTGAACGCTACCGCCGTTATAAACGGCTATCTCTACGTTGCCGGAGGCTGTGTCAATGCCGGATGTACCAATGTGGCCAATAATACGTCTTATGTCGCTATAAGCAGTGACGGAACATTAACGGCGCCGGCTAATTGCACCGCTGATGGAAATACTTTATACGGCGCCTGGTGCGTTGACAGCACGCATACGATTAATTTCGGTAACAACGGCGCTGGTAAAACAGGCGTAGCCGCCGCGGGTACCGCAGTATTCAACAATACTATTTATTTCGTAGGCGGCATCAACGGAAACGGTCTGACAAACCAGGTATACCATGTTTCGGTAAATAGCGACGGAAGCCTGAACTCAGGCGGCTGGTCATACGACAGTATTACTACAGCCGGGGCTACCAGTGTCGCCTACGACTTCGCTTATGCACGTGCTAATCCTTCCTCTGCCGGCTCGGCGCCAGGCAATCTGTATATTCTTGGCGGATGCGACGCAGTCAGCAACGCCTCCTGCACTTCTTATACCGATGCAGTGTACAAATGCGACATACAGACCAGCGGTACCATAGCCAATTGCTCCACCTCCGGACAATTGCAGATAGGTACCGTATCCGGAGCTTCAGGCGCGGGGCTGGCCGGTGCGGGCGGAACCGTTTATGCCAATTATGTCTATATGATAGGAGGTCAGGCACCCGGTGTCAGCGAGCTGGACACCGTATACTATGCCAAGTTCAACAACAGCAACAATATAGTAGCCGCTGGTGGTGGCGGATGGACCGAGTCAACGAACACTATACCTATTGCCAGCGAGTTCGCATCCGCATTCGGATACAATGGCTATCTTTATGTAGTCGGCGGTTATAACAGCAGTTCCGGTGTATTAGGGAGTGTCGAATTCGCCAAAGTGAACGTAAGCGACGGAAGCATCAATGCTTTTACTACATCGTCGGTCAGTATAACTCCCAGCTGGGGTATGGGCGTGCCGGTCAGCGGAGCTCACGCATATGCCCTTGGGGGGTGTAGTACAGGCGCCGCACCGGCCAGTTGCAGTAATTTACAGGCAACTGTGCAGACATTTGAGATCTACAATAATAACAGCGGCTCTCCGGCCGGATACGGCACTGCGGCGCACACTTACGGCACAAGTCAGAACCGTATCGGCGCCGGCAGTACCATATTGGACGGCTACATCTACGTTGCCGGCGGCTGCACCAGCACTACAGATTGCACTACGGCTATAAGCGACGTATCCTACGCCCCTATAGATGCAGATGGCAACATCGGCACATGGTCCAGCACATCCGCCTCTCTGCCCGCTGTCAGAGCCTGGGGTAAGCTGGAAGCGGCCGGAGGCTCGCTTTATTACATAGGCGGACAAAATAGTTCAGGCACCGCCCAATCCCAGGTGTATTACGCGACACCGTCATCAGGAAACGTGACTTCATGGACACAGGCTACCAACGGATTGCCGTCCGCTAGAACGAAATTCGGCGCTACGGTCTGGAATGACAGGCTTTACGTAGCCGGAGGATTAGACGGCAGCGGTACGCCGACATCTACGGTGTACGCGAGTCCCAGTTTAAGTTCCGGCGGCAATATTACTTCGGCGTGGTCTGCTTCCAGCAGTTCGTTCAACGTAGCCAGGAGCGGCTTGACTGCCATAGCATATGCGAACAATCTGTACTTATTAGGCGGTTATGACGGTTCCCACTATCTCAGCGACAGTCAATACGCACAAATCAATACCGGCACCGGAAATGCCGGTAGCTGGTCCTATACCACCAGCCTGCCTACTTCATTAAGCGGCGCAGACGGGTTTGCAGCTAACGGCTACATATATCTTATAGGCGGCACGAATGACGGCACTTCCTGCCGGCCGCGAACCCTGTTAGCCCCTATTAGCGCAAACACTACGATTGCCAGCGGAAACAACCCTACCGGTATAGGCGAATGGGATGAAACAAATCAGCGCTACAGCGGCGACAGGTATGGGGCGGCGGCGGTATATAATGACGGCAAAGCATATGTTCTTGGCGGCGCCTGCGGAACCTCCAGCCTGACCTATGCCAGTCCTGTTTCACAGCAGACTTCCCTGCTGTCCCAGCCGCAGGTAGCGAAATACTCGATAATGCTTGATACGGACACGGACGTCTTCCCGGAAACCTGGCTGCTTAATGGTGTCGACAACTCCATAGGTGCCAAGTGGCAGTTAAGCTACCGCTCTATGACCAATACCACTACCTCGTGCACCTCGCCGGCGATGACTACATGGGGCCAAACTACCAACTTTGGAGATGTCGCTTTGGGTATTCCCGGCCTGTATACGCCGCTTGACGGCAGTGGCAGTGATACTAATTGCGCCAGATTCTTCTATCTTTCCGTTACGGTCGACAGTTCCCGGGCCTACGGCTATCCTGATGATATTTCGCGCGGTCCAACCATAACCGATCTGACATTGCAGTTCACTGCAGATCCGGACAAACGCCTTATGCACGGCCGGACTTTCACCGGAGGACTTCAGCAACCGGACGACACGCCGTATTATGATAATTAATCGCGTATTATAATTAAGTCAGGAAATTTATGAGAATTTTTGTCAGGAACGAAAACCAGAGAAGTTTTATACCTATAAAGGTAAAAGACCTTGGCAATGAATTGGAAAGAATAACCGTGAGAATCGGCGCACTGGTGGAAAAAAAATTCCACAGGAACGATTCAAATGAAGATATAAAAAGAAAACAGCTCTTCTGGCAGAAAATTTTCAAAGGGCTGTATGAGAAGGCGGCCCACAACGACCAGGCACAATCAGGACCCGACGGTAAAACAGTAGTAATAAACATATCTCTGCCTAACATGCGGTTTTCCAATCTGTATAGGGGTATCGCAGACAAATTCAAATCTGCCGATGCTAAATATAAAGCGGCTTCAATAGCTTTATCCGCCATTATCATTCTGGTTGTCGGCCACAGTATATTTTCCGGTGGCGGTCAGCGAACGGGCAATCAGAATGAAGATGACCGTGCGGCACTTATAGCCAAAAATAATACGGTCCGGCTACCTAAAGGTACTCCCAAGTTTGACACTATCCTGCCCGCGGGTAAGAACATAAACGAGCTGGGCGGCTGGACAAGAGTCAGCCCGCCGAACCGCAATCCTGTATACGCTTATACCGACAAAGTCGGCTCCGCCAAGCTCGCAGTAAGTGAACAACCGCTACCAAAAAAGCTCAAAACCGATACAGACTCCCAGGTAGCAAAAGTGGCCCAGAATTTTAACGCTTATGACAAGCTAACCAGCGGCAAAACGCTTGCCTACATAGGCACATCGGAAAATGGCCAGTCGATAATTCTAAGCAAAGCTGACTTGCTTATACTTATAAGATCCACTTCGTTTCTTAACAATAGCCAGTGGGCCGCATATATAAATTCGCTCAAATAAGATTTAGCGTTATTTAACCAGTATATCCCCTATAACTACTGCTGATTTTTTGTTATAAACGCAATTTACTGTAACCGTCCACTTGCCGGCGGGCGCGGACGGGCTTATAGGCCAGTCCCAGCCAATCAGTCCGAATTCGTCCGCTTTCTTACTTTTAAGAGCAGGGCTGCTGTAAACGATCTGGTTACCCGCGCTGTCTTTATATTTAACCTGTATAGTACATTTCGATTTCGGGTTCGTTTTAACACTGATTGAAGCCTTAGAACCGCGTTTTATAGGAGAAGTTATAGTTTGCACTGCCGCGCTCTCCTTGGCTTTCGGAGAAATTTTTGGCGGCTTTATGACCGGGCGTGCGGGCGCCTGGGGCACTGATTGCCCGGAATCATCCTGGCCGCCACTGTACTTTATGTATGCTACGCCGGCAGCTATCAGTAAAAGCAGGATTATGACGGCGCTCAATACCACTTTCAGAGCCGTCTTTAGATAACGCTTCTTCATTTCTGCCCTTCACTTAGACTTGCGGTCTTATGATATCATTCGTTAGCATATAACCTGATAAGAAAGGCTGGCTTTTGAGTCTTAGTATAGGCATAGTCGGATTACCGAACGTCGGAAAATCCACTTTATTCAATGCTCTCACCGGAAACGCCATACTGGCGGCGAATTATCCTTTCGCAACAATTGAACCCAACACCGGCATAGTTCCAGTACCTGATCCGCGACTGGATAAGCTCGCCGAAATGTACGGCTCGAAGAAAATTATCCCTGCGACAGTAACCTTTGTAGATATAGCCGGGCTGGTAGCAGGCGCCAGCGAGGGAGAAGGCCTGGGCAACCAGTTTCTAAGCCATATACGCAGCTGTAATGCCATTTGCCACGTAGTACGCGCGTTCGAGGATAATAACGTACAGCACGTCGATGAAACCCATAACCCTAAGAAAGACATAGAAACTATCAATACCGAACTGATGCTGGCCGACCTGCAAACCGTAGATAAAAGACTGTCCAAAATTGAAAAAGAAGCCAAAGCAAATCCAAAGATACGGCCCATAGCGGAAGAAATGCAAAAAGCCAGGCATATACTTGATAGCGGTACGCCGCTCAACCACTGTTTAGACAAACTTGAGCCTAAGCTCCTGGACGATTTACAGCTTATAACCATGAAACCCGTGATCTATCTGTTTAATGTTGACGAGGATACGCTGGCGGACGAAAAGAAACAGGCCGGATTGCAGGCCCTGGTTGGCTCTGCCGAAACGGTTTTCGTATGTGCCAAACTGGAGGAAGAGTTGAAGGGTTTATCTTCGGATGAAGCCGAGGAGCTGCTTCAGACTTACGGCGTCAGTGAAAAAGGTCTGGATAAAGTCATACACAGTGCCTACGCAGCCTTGGGTCTGCAGAGTTTTCTTACCGCAGGTGAAAAAGAAACGCGCGCCTGGACCATTGGAAAGGGTTCCACGGCACCGCAGGCGGCCGGTGTTATACATAGCGATTTTGAGCGGGGTTTTATAGCGGCCCAGGTCATAGATTACGATGAGCTTATACGGGCCGGTTCCGAAACGGCAGCAAAGGCGGCCGGAAAAGTTCGCACCGAGGGCAAAGATTATGTAATGCAGCCCGGCGATGTCGTCGAATTCAGATTCAATGTCTGATAAACTTATAACTAAGAATGAATGCGCTTGATGTTAAAGGTCTGAAAAAGACTTATGAAGGAGGCACCGAGGCGCTTCGCGGGATAGATTTAGAAATTCCCGAAGGGTCTTTTTTTGGTCTGCTCGGACCTAACGGGGCCGGAAAATCTACCCTGATACATTGCATCATGGGACTGGCGATGCCGACAGGCGGCAAAGCCACCGTCTTCGGACACGACATAGTCGATGATTATCAGAAAGCCCGCGGCCATATAGGACTAGCGCCTCAAGAGCCTAATCTGGACTGGTTTTTAAGCGTAGAGGATACTCTGGACTTCCACGGCGGTTACTATGGTATGCGAAAAGCGGACCGGCGCAAACGGATCGACGAACTTCTAAAGGATTTTTCGTTGACCGATAAGCGCAAGGACCGGACTATATTCCTATCCGGCGGCATGAAGCGAAGAGTAATCCTGGCCCGTGCTCTAATGCACCGACCGAAGATGCTGATACTCGACGAGCCGACCGCCGGTGTAGACGTAGAGCTTCGGCTTGAACTTTGGAAGTACATGAAAAAGATTAACAAAGCCGGCACTACGATACTTCTGACTACACATTATATAGAAGAGGCTGAACAGCTTTGCGATAACATAGCCCTCATAAACAAAGGCAAAATAGTACAGACGGGTACGAGTGACGGGCTTAAAAAACACTATAAAAAGTCTACCCTGGAAGATGTTTATCTCAAGATAGTAGGCCGCAGTGAGCTTACTCGTAGCGGCGGTATAAAATGAAAGACCGTTTCATAGACAGATGGCTGCCTTTTTGGACAGTACTCCGCCGTGAACTTACCCGTTTTTGGACCATAAAACGCCAGACAATACTCGCCCCGTTACTGGAAACTTACTTATATATCAGTATCTTCGGCGCGGCTCTGGGAAGCCGTATAAGTCAGCTGGACGGTTTCCGCTATATTATCTTTATAATCCCAGGCTTGCTTTTGATGAGCTTTTCAATAAACATCTTCACCAATAACGCTTTTTCTATGCTCCAGCAGAAACTTCAGCGGGCCATTGATGACCAGCTGGCTTCCCCGGTGTCGAATACGGAGATACTTGCGGCTTTTGGTTTAGGAGGTTTTATCCGCGCCTGCATCATTACCTCCATTGCTTTCATAACAGCCAAGGTTCTGTTGCCTGACCTGCCTTTAACCCACCCCATAATGTTTATATTTAGCATTATCTTTATAGGGCTTTTCTTTTCTATGGCAGGCGTGCTAGTCGGTCTGAGGGCTGAGAAATTCGACGATTTGACACTTTATCAGACATTTATCCTGCAGCCACTGATATTCTTAGGCGGCGTGTTTTATTCCGCCAGCCTCTTGCCTGAACCGTTCGCTACTATCACCAGGTTCAATCCTATTTATTACATGATAAACGTTTTTAGATACTCGATACTGGGACATGCCGATATCAATCCGCATCTAAGCCTGGCGGTTATAGCCCTTGTCGGATTGACGCTGCTAGCTATAAATTATCGGCTGTTCAACCGCGGATATAAGCTAAGGTCCTAGGGGTTTCTCTGCGCCTCAATGAATCTGGTCAGTTCGGCTATCTGTTTCAAATTGCCGCCCTGGCTCATGACAGCCAGAACATAGCTGTGCCCACCGTGAGTGACTATACCGACATCGTTCGCTACATCGTCCATGATACCTATCTTGTCAGCGGCCCGGCAGTTGCCGCAGCCCGCCATTATGCCTTTGAGGTTTATCTGCTGGTACATGGCGTCAAACACAAACCTGCGGGCATTATCACTTAGAATCTGCCCTTTTTTCAACCTGATAAGCAGCTCGCCCGCGTCGGCGACCGTAGTTTCCCGGCCCTCGTCTTTGGTCATCCTGGTATCCTTGAACCCGTCCCTATGGTTTATGCCGTCTATATAGTTCCAGCCTATGTAATCTCCTAAGCCTTCGGCACAGGCGCTGTCAGAGCTTCTGAGCATCTCAAATACGCAATCGCTGATATTCTTGCCGTCATCCATCCATGTATACTGCCACTTGTCATAAGGCAGCTTGCTTTCCAGCGCCTCCAAAAGAAACAGCTTGTAAACACTGCCCGCTGCCATGGCTTTGCCGCTGTTTATGTTCACTGTGCCTCCGCCGTTCAGGTCGTACATATACACAGACCACTTCTGAGTATCGGGAAATGTTGCCAGCTTCCGGCTGATACTTTCTTTGAGAAGTTCGTTCTCCCGTCTTATTTCCGGCAATGCCCGTTTGTCCGATTCCGGCTCGGCCAAGGCTACTGAGTTTATATCTACCCCGGTTCTGCTCTGCAGAACGCCTATATGGCGTATGGCCGGCAAGGCAAGATTCGTGAAAGCAAAAAAACCACCGCCCAGTACAAGCATTACGCTTGTCTGCAGTGCCATAGTCCGGAAACGGTTCGTCCGGCGTATAGCACCATAGCGGTGATGGAAATAAGTACTACGTCCAGATTGTAAAATTTTAAATTTGTTTTTGAGCATTTTTTTATTTAAAAGAGCCTGGAGAAAACATCCAGCCCGTGCGGACCAAAAATATTTTCTGCCAGGCTCTCTGTGTTTGTTGTTTTAGCGTTTTGTTTCGTTTTAAGCAACCGAGGCTGCCAGTGCTTAACTTAGCAGTAAGAAAAATTACACGCAAGACCAATTTTTTGTGCACAAAAACCAGGTCGCTGAGTAATTTTTTAATTGTCTGTTTAAAAACACTTTACAGGTGTTAATATATAGCATTTAGCTGAACGGTGGTCCTAGATAGAGCCTGTGGATAAGTTATGCCGGTTTGACCGGGGTGCAAATAATGTATTCTTTGGTTGCTCACCAGTTTAGAATGATGTTCTTCATCGTTTCGACTATCGCCTCGTGCTCCGGAAGTTCGTTGTTTTGATAATAATGGTCCGTGTCGATATAATCTTCGACGGTTCCCAGGCAGCATATCTCATCGCCGATAAGATGCATCTTATCTACCGCTTCCACACTGGCTACCGGCGTGGCTATTATTGTCCTGCGGGTCACTATCGGTTTCAGGAAATCCGCAGCGACATCCAGCGATATACCGCTCTTAAATCCGTCCGACACCAATATTACCGTGTGATTCTTCAGAAGCTGTTTCGGTATATCCGCCTCCCCGTCGCCTATTCTGTTCAGCTTCTGGAAAGTAAACATCCGCCTCTCTTCTATGATGCTTCGATAATCATTGTTCAGCGCTTCCAGCTCCCCCGCGGAATACTCGTTGTTATAGGTGAATGTACCTGCCGAGCTCATGGTGGCTAAAGGCTTGAGCTCGCCCGGCAAATCAACATTTTCCATGACAAGAAGATAAAGAGCCGTATGCAGCTCCTTGGCTATCTCGGCGCCTACAACTACACCCCCCTCGCTTAAGCTCACCACCACGCAGTTTTCTTTTTTGTGGTCTTTTAATTTTTGGGCGATGATTCTTCCGGCTTCTTGACGGTCGGCAAAATATCTCATCTAAAAATTAGTTTATCATGAGATGAAACAAAAAAAGCCAGGGTTTTACTGAATGGACTTAAGCAGATAAAACCGTTCTATGTTGCCTTTCGGCCCGGCTACCCTGGAATCCGCTTTATCTATTATCTTATAGCGCGAACGGGCCCATCCTTCGAAATCCTTTAGTATCTTTCTACGCATACCTTCATTTTTGATTACGCCTTTATGCTTGAACTCTCTGTTATTTGCTTCAAATTGCGGCTTGACCATAGCTATTATCATACAATCATTTTCAAGAAGTACGTGCAGATGCTTCAGAACGGGCCTTATGCTTATGAAAGATACGTCTATAAGGCAATAATCAATTTTTGTACTCAGTTTTTTAATGTTCCTTATGTCGGTTTGTTCGTGCAGCTCTATGCGCGGATCATGTCTGAGTGAGCCGTCCATTTGGTTTTTACCCACATCGACGGCGATTATTCTGCTCGCTCCATGCTGCAAAGCGTAGTCGGTAAACCCTCCGGTACTGCTTCCTACATCAAGTACAACTTTGACGCTAAAATCCAGCCTGAACTTATCTGTTACGGATTCAAGCTTCAACGCTGCCCGGGAAACATATTTTATAGGCGATGTAAGATTAACAACCGCATTTTCTGCAATGTTATAACTTGACTTCATAACTATCTGTCCGTTAACCTCTACCCTGCCCAGTTTTATATAGTTATCAGCCTGGCTCCTGGTAGCAGCCAGACCCCTTGCAACAAGGTAGTGATCCAGCCTGTTCCTAGTCATGATTATGCTTTTTTACGTTCGCGGTAATTGCCCGTTGTTGTATCAACACTGATAATATCGCCTGTTTTTATAAAGGCGGGAACTTTTATACTAACTCCCGTTTCGAGAGTAGCATCTTTGGTAAGGGCAGAACTCGTATCGCCCCGTACGACATCTTCGGCATAGTCAACCTTCAAATACACATTCTTTGGCATCTCAATATTTATCACTTTCCTGTCGAAACTCTGTGCAACCGCTTCCATTCCTTCCGTCAGGAACCTTGCCTGGTCACCCACGACTGCTTTGGATACCTCGTAAGTCTCATACGTATCAGCATCCATGAAGTGTAGATTTTTCTCATCTGCATACAAAAATTGGACGTTTGAATTCTGGATATCCGCGGATTCTAATGACTCATTTCCCTTGAAAGTCTTTTCGAGCACTTTTCCGTCCAGCAGGCTTTTTATTTTAACATTCACTATGGAACCGCCCCGGCCAAGAACCTTCTGTTTATATTCAACCACCTTATACGGGACATTTTCCAGCTGGAAAATAGTTCCTTTCTTTAAGTCGGTTATCGATAAGCTCATAGACTTTGCCTACCCATTCTGTACGAAAGGCAGAAGTGCTATATGGCGCGCGCGTTTTATCGCTACGGCCAGCTTTTTCTGCTGGGTTTCGCTAAGTCCGGTCTTTTTGCGGGATTCTATCTGTCCGTATTGGTTTATATACCTTTGCAAAGTTTTGAAATCCTTGTAATCAAAATATGCTATGTCCGTCTTGTGTTTAAAAATCTTCGCCATTAATCTCTCCTTTTTATAAATTAAAACGGTATGTCATCCAGATTGATAGGTTCATCATCAACATCTTCTATAGATACGTCCTTATCGGCTTTCTTGCTGCCGGCTTGTTTAGCCGGTTTTGCGGGTGCCTCAGAACCGGACGAGTAGTCGTCACTGCCGCCTCTTCCGCCCAAGAAGGTAACATCCATAGCTACAACCTCAAGCTTGCTGCGTTTCTGTCCGTCCTGTTCCCAGTTCCGGCTTTGCAAACGTCCGCTTACAAGCACCGGCCTGCCTTTCGTAACATATTGTGCGACACGCTCGCCGAGCGGTCCCCATGCAACAACATCCACGAAATCAGTAGCTTCCTGCCACTCTCCGTCCTGGCCTTTATACGCCCGGTTCAGCGCCAGGCTGAAATTACACACGCTTTGCCCGCTAGGAATCTGGCGCAATTCCGGATCCCTGGTCAGATTACCCATCAATGTTACCTGGTTAAAACTCCTTGCCATCGTTAACTCCTTCGTATCTTGTCAATTATCATTCTACTATTCTTTTTCTTCGTCTTCCGTTTCCTCGCCGGATTCTTTTCTTTCTGCAGCCCTCTTGGCCTTGGCGACCTTTGCCTCTTCGGCTTTGGCTATAGCTCTCAGGTCCGGCCGGCTGATCAGGTAGCGTATTACTTCGTCGGTTATATTCAGAGTGGATTCGACTTTCTGTATGCCTTCAGCCGGCAATTCTACGGTATAGAATACGTATACGGCGTGGTCCTGCTTGCGTATAGGATAAGCAAGTTTGCGCTTACCCCAATTGTCTGTCTTTACGACTTTGCCTTTGTTTTCGGTAAATATTTTTTCAACCTTAGCGGTCGGCTTGCTAAGATCTATTTCAAGTTGCGGGTCAAATAAAACCGCTATCTCATATTGATTCAAAGAGAATCCTCCTTTGGCTTATGCCTGCGCGCTTTAGCCGCAAGCTGAGTTAATAGTCCGTAAATTGTAGCAAATCCACCCCTGTATGTAAAGTGTCGTGTTCACTTGATAGTAGCGGAAGCAATTATTTCCTCGAATTGCTTGAAAAACCTGTCGTTGGGTGTCTTAGCTTTCGCAAAGAACCTTACGTCTTTATTGTTTACAATTGCTTCCGCGTCTTCAAATTTTATCTGGCTGCCCTTCCCTTTATAGTTACCTTCGCCATCGAACTTACTTTCTCTATATTTGCCGGTGACTAAAACCGCATCAGCGGATTCAATCTTTATTCTCTTAAAAGTCTTGCCATATACCTGCTCACCGCCGCTGTTAGCCTCCCAGAAACCATAATCGTCTATACTTGTAGGTAATTCCCGCGTGTCACCGGGCAAATCTGACAGATCGTTCACCGTCAGACCTAGATAAGGCTTATTGTAGTCACCGTCTTTTGAGAACTGTATGTCAAAAAAGCCCCTATAATTCTTTATTCCCGTAACTTTAAAGCCCGCCGGATATTTAAAATCAATCAATTTGCTGCGGTAGTCGACAAGCGACGGGTCGGTAACATCTTTTACTGACGGAGGCAGCGTTACTTTTTTTATGGTAGATTCGTTCAAAAAAAACAAAGCACCGAACGCAACTACAGCCATCAGACATAGGATAATAATCGCCGATACGGTGTGTTTTCCAAGCCTCGAGGAATAGTTACCTTTTATTGCTCTCATGTTTATGATGCTACTTTACAATCGGGTCCTCGTCTGGCATGTCGTCGTATACGTCGCCTCCGGTTTCGCCTCCGCCGAACACTTCGTCCATGCTACTAACCAACACTTCCCTTGGCCGGGAACCGTCCGCCTGTCCTACTATGCCCTGCTCTTCCATCGTCTCTATCAGACGCGCCGCGCGCGCATAACCTACGCGCAGTCTCCTCTGAAGCAAACTGGTGCTGGCTTTCCTGCCTTCTATCACTACCTGTACGGCATCACGGAAAAGGTCATCATCCGCATCTTGCGCCCCGTATTCCGCCACGACTCCGCCCTTGCCTATCTGAACAGGCTGGCTGACCACTTCATCGTCATATTGCGGCGGTCGCTGTTCGCGCAGGAAATCCGTGACTTTCTTGGTTTCGCCGTCTGAAATGTAAGCCGCTTGGACACGCTTCGGTTTTGGCATATTAGCAGTCAGAAGCAGCATGTCACCCTGCCCCAGCAGTTTTTCTGCGCCGGCTCCGTCAATGATAGTCTTGGAATCCACCTGGCTGGTGGTGGTAAAGGCTATCCGCGCCGGTACGTTGGCTTTTATAAGGCCGGTTATTACATCCACGCTCGGTCTCTGCGTAGCCAGTATCAGATGTATCCCCGCGGCACGGGCCTTCTGGGCTACGCGGGCTATCAGTGACTCTACATCCCTTGCAGCCATCATCATCAAATCCGACAGCTCGTCTATGACTATCACGACGTAGGGCATGCCTTCTTCTTTTTTCAGGTTATTGTATTCGACTATGTTGCGCTTGCCGGCTTCGGCCATGGTGCGAAGCCGTCTTTCCATCTCCGCCACGGCCCATTTAAGCGCGCTTATGCATTTTTCAGGCTCGTGGATTACCGGGCTTAACAGATGAGGAATATCATTATACGGAGTAAGCTCTACCTGTTTTGGGTCTACCATTATTAGTTTCAAATCCGACGGACTGTAGCGGTATAGCATACTGGTCAAAATAGTGTTTATCATCACTGATTTGCCGGAACCGGTCTGACCGGCTATCAGGAGATGCGGCATCTTAGCCAAGTCGCCTACTATAGGACTTCCGGCTATATCTTTGCCTATAACAAAGCTTATATAGCCTTTATCTTTCTGCCATTTATCACTGGTCAGTACGCTGCTCATCCTAACCGTAGAAGCCTTTATATTCGGCACTTCTATACCGACCAGTCTTTTGCCCGGTATCGGAGCTTCCATCCTGATAGAATGAGCCGCCAAATCCAACGCCAGGTTATTGTCCAGAGCGGTAATCTTAGTCAGCTTCACCCCGGTAGGCGGCTTCAATGTATATTGGGTAACGCGAGGGCCTATGTTGGCTCCTTCCATCTCCACTTTTATATTGAAATTATTAAGCGTATCCCGGATTATATCGGCATTTGTCTGTACGTCGCCCGCATCGGCCTTGTCCTGTTTTTGGTTCAAAAGCTCCAGCGGCGGGAATTTCCAGTCCTTATCGCTTGAGGTAGTGAGTGCTTCATGGTTTTCGTTCTCAGCCAGTTTCCTGGCAGTATTTTTCAGCGTAGACAACCTCGGTTTCGCATCTTCCGGATTCGGCGAATGCTCTATGGGCACGCCTTCATTGAGTTTTAGCCCGCTGCCTTTTGCTTTCAGATCGGCCAGATCCGTATCCGTAGGTTCTCTTTTCTGCACCAAAGGTTTTAACAGCAAGGCCAGCTTCTTAAGTGATATATTGAATGCCAGAAAGAAGAACAGCAGCGCTACAACCAGCATAGCAATACCAGCCGGCACTTTATCCAGTGCCAGAAGCATCGCATTGCCAATGACTTCGCCCACATACCCGCCGTGGCCGCCGGAATAATCATCGGTTAAAGCGTCTTTCTTCGCAAAAAATGCATGCAGAGCCACAGATAATGCCAGTAGAAAACCGAGCATGCTGGCAAGTTTTATCAGGGGTATTCTTCTGTCTTCGCTGTTGAATTTGTGAAAACCGAAAAATATCAATGCGAAAGGTGTTAAGTAGGCCACCCAGCCGAGCGCGCTATATACCTGCTTGAACATGCCGACCGGGAGCGAACCGCCCGTGCCGAATCCTCCAAGGAGCAGAAAAAATGCGATTACGAACATAAGTATCGCGGCAGACAGCTGCCAAAAATCGCTGTTGGAGCTTTCAACCTTTTTCTTTACGCTTTTTTTTGCTCGTTTTTTTCTTTTTGCCATAAAATTATACGGTTTATACCAGTGTTAATTGTATCACTTATAAGCATAATCAACCTATAAAGTATATTATAGCAAAAATTACTACA
>DASUKF010000025.1:0-17384 GCA_036278875.1 Saccharimonadales bacterium (SeqCode)
ATTATTAAGAGTATTAACTACTTTCTTATATGTGTGCTTTACAGGCTTGTCCGGAATAATATTGGTTATAGGATTAACTACAGGATTGATTATGGTGCCTGGGCCTCCGCCACTATTTCCCTGCCCTGAGGAACTGCCTGCCGAATTCGAGTTGTTACCCTGATATGAAGCAGGCGGGTCAGCCTTGACACTATTATTCTCAATCTGATTGCTGTGGTTTTTTAGCGGGTCCGGTCCATTTACATAAACTCTTATAGCAGGCAGATAGCCGGTCCATCCTCCCGAATCCAGGCGAAAAGCACCTACGCCTCCTAATCCGGAATCGGCATAATAATTAGGCACGTAAGTATTCCAATAAGCATCGTCAGCCGAGGGTAAGTATGAGCCTGTGGATGGTGCAGGATTGGTACCTACATTAAGCGAATCATAGGGACACCCGTGCAAACTGCCATAACAATCCGCAGAGGTTCCTATGGGTTTGTAGCCATAGTGCGTAGTGTTGTAGGAAATCCCTACGATGAACTTATCCGGCAAATCTACGCCGCCAAGGTTGAACCTGATCGTAAAGGCCTTGCCGTTGTTGCATGAAGCTCCGTCAAACCACTTGCCGGAATCTGCCCCGGTGCAATTAATGGAATCGGCGGAAGGCCTGTAGGGCATAGAAAATTCTCTTGTGTGCTTGATTACTAGATTTCCGACCGAGTTGTTGGGCCCGACTTTGTAAATCTTTAGCGTAACAGGGTGTTTGAAGCTGGCACCCAGCGCGCTCTCGCAATCGCCGGTGTCCCAAGTGCTTTTCTGACAGGCCCAGCTGCTCATAAGCACCGCGACTTTTACATCGGCGCCAGGCGTACCGTCCAGGCTTACCTGGCTACCGAACTCCTGAGTTTCGGTAGCTTCAAAACCAAGGCTGGCAACATTGCTTGGAACCGGATCGGGGATGTTGTTATACAGGCTTATGGTTGCAGCGGATGCCGGTGCAGAAGCAATAAGAACTATAAACAATGATAAGCCTATAGCCAATCCTCCCAATTTCACCTTTCTAACTCCCCGTTAGTCACATATTCCAGTGTACTGCAAATGCCGGACCGATTAAAAAGACTTGTTGAAACAATGTGGATAAAGTATGTTGGTGGCTCCTCTCGGACTCGAACCGAGGACACAAGGCTCTTCAAGCCTCTGCTCTACCAACTGAGCTAAAGAGCCGCTGGTGGGTGATGAGGGACTCGAACCCCCGACCCCCTCGGTGTAAACGAGATGCTCTAGCCAACTGAGCTAATCACCCATAAAACCAGTATATTGGTTTTATGTAGCCGCGAGCTAAGTGTCGTCGCCAGCCACATTTGCTAATTGAGTATAGCATATTTAACACTTACGGGTTTATTCGTCGGAGACATTTTCATTGGTCCGAAACACATTGTGATCTACTAAGTTTTAGTAATTCAAAGTGTCCGGAAACCTCTATCAACCTCTGCTCGCCGTAGGGGTAGTCCTCCTCGGTGCCCGGTTCCTCACCTGGATTGATTAAAGAAAATTCTATCAAATCGCTGCCAGGCTTCAATACTCTATATCTCGCAGTAGCACCATCAGGAGCTGTACCTATATAAATCACGCCCGGCCGTAAGTGATGTCCGGAATCCCTTATAACATTTGCTTCTGTTTCATCTTTATCATCATAGCTTGGCCCCGGTTCAGAAGCAGTTGACGGTGGTGGTGGCGGCGGTGGCGGCGGCGGTGGTGGCGGCGGTGGTGGAAGCGCTACCATTGAAAGGTCCTGGCTTTGGCTTTTGGTCCTATTGCCCAAACCGGTTTGCGAGATACCTCGCTGCTCAACTATAGTTCGTAGTCCTGCATCTGAAATATAGTCTTGGGAGCGTATCTCTTCAACTATATCTTCCAGTACCCCTTTTACACTTGCAGAATCCAGGTCTGCGCTACTAATCCAACTCCCTAAAGGGTGAAACCCGGTAGAAAATGTCTCTTCAGCGCTTAATGCATCCAGTCTAATATAAGGTATTGTATATTTACGTTCTGGCTCCTCGCTCTCGGTGCCTGAACCGCCTTGCAACCCATGCCGCCGGTGTTGCAGTTCAATCATATCTTTTAGTGTTCCGATTCTAATAATATGGGCAGGGTCGTAATATATCTCTTTCGTTATCTCTGTCAGTAGCTCTGCCTGACTTGCCACATCCTCTCTCATCCAAGGTACTTTAGGCACCTCCATGGGTATGACGGTATACGGAACAGGGCTTACGTGGCCAGGTATTTGCCGTGGGGCACCGCCCATATGAGCCTCCCTGTAAGCCGCTTCGCTAGTATGGTAATCGCCGCCTGCAACGTATGGACCGTATTCAGTCGGGTACTCATGCACATACTCAGGCCCGTCTAAATTACCGTAGGAACCGAACTCCGAAGGGTATTCGGGTGGGTATCCGGGTGGTCCGCCAAAAGCATCCATGGCTCGTCTCCTTTCAGAGTAAGGAATATTTCTTATATTGTTAATATAAAATAAATGAGAGCACTTTACAAATATTAACTATCAAGCAAATCTTGTTTAACAGAGAAGATTATGTAGTACAATAGGTTGTTAGAGTAGCCAAGACATTGGTTTTTCGGGCGAGTGGCGGAATTGGTAGACGCGCTACCTTGAGGTGGTAGTGGGAGCAATCCTGTGGAGGTTCAAGTCCTCTCTCGCCCACCAAAGCTTAACAATTCGGGGATGTGGCGGAATTGGTAGACGCGCTAGCTTCAGGAGCTAGTGAGCTCCGGCTCGTGAAGGTTCAAGTCCTTTCATCCCCACCATTAAAAAAAGACAGTCATCGGCTGTCTTTTTTTAATTAAGCCCTGGGCAGATGGTCGTGCAATTTGTCCAAAGTGTATGAAGTTCTGAGTAGAGACTTGTTTTCTTCAATACTCACGCCCAACTTAACGCCGGGGTTCAATATATTATACGGATCGAATACCTGCTTGACCTTCTCAAAGAGAGAATAAGCATCAGCGCCGAATAACTTTTCAAGATACGGGCCGCGCAACCTGCCATCATTATTCTGGGCACTGGTACTGCCGCCAAGGGCAATTACCAGGTTATAGTACTCGTCTATTATGCGGAATATTTTCTGCCTGTCACCTAGCTGGCCTAAGTCTAGCAAAGGATACGCCTGAAGGTTGGCGTCGCCCGCATGCCCCCACACGGCGGGAGGCAGATTGTTGCGTTTGAAAATATCATAAAGACCCTTCAAAAAGACCGGGAACTGTTCGAACGGGACTATACCGTCTTCGATTATCGGCAATGCGCGCTTGTTGCCTTCCCCGTGATTTACAATAGCCGAGGCCAGGTCGCGGAGCTTCCATACCTCTTTGCGCTTGGAATAATCCGTTTCAATCTTATAATCTATGCCTGAATCTTCCAGTATATTCTTGGCTTTCTTACTAAATTTGGAACGGGCCCTGTCGGCCGGGTTATTAAATTCTATTAACAGGATGATTTTCGGGAATGGTTTCTTGATAAGCCCTTTCAGCTGGTTGGGATTGGTCTTGTCGACGAAATCAAGCAGGCCGGCGTCTATCATCTCTATCGTGCTGGGAACATTTTTCAGATCGCGGAGTTTGCTGACAGCCGTATTGGCTTGCATCACATCGTCGCAATATCCGATTATCAGCGAGGTTTCGGGCGTGTGTGGCTCTGTTTCTAAAGTAAGCTGGGTAATAATGCCAAGGGTACCCTGCGCTCCTATAAACAACGGCGTCAGATCAAACGACTTGTCTTTCCTTTTCACATCGGCCAGGTTATAGCCCGAGGAGGTTCGCACAGGGAAGCTCTGCAGTTTCTCTATAGTGTCATGATTCTCTTCTATCAGGGTATCGATGGCCCGGTATATCTCGCCCTCGTAAGTGGCAAGTCCCAGCTTTTTGTTAAGCTCTCTTTTAGACAGGCGTCTGGTTTCTATAATTTCGCCGTTGGAAAGGACTACCCTAAGGCCTTTTACGAAGTTCTCCAGGCTGCCGTATTTTATGGATGTTATTCCGCCGGAATTGTTTGCGGCGGCCCCACCGATGGTCGAATAGTTCATAGAACTGGGAAATGCCGGCAGGAACCTGCCATGCGTGTACAGAGCTTCCTGCAATTTGCCGAAATTAAGGCCCGGCTCGACCGTGACTTCTCCGGAGCGGGAATCAAGCTCGAGTATACGGTTCATATGCGCCGGAAAAACAGTTATTATTCCTTCTCCGATAGCGGCTCCCGTAACATTGGAGCCCAGACCGCGCGGCGTAATAGGGATTATTCTGTTGCGCTCGGCAAGCTGCCAAGTGAACCTGGCCGTTTTTCGCACGTCATTCTCATTTCGAGGATATGTGATTATCGAAGGCGCTATGGAAAAGATACTGCAATCAGTTGAAAAATAGCGCAAAGCATCAACCGAGGTTACTACCTCGCCGCTTAAATGTTCCTGTAGATAATGCGCTACTTTATTCATTTTTATTATCAGCAGTTCCCGACGTACCCTAACACACTAATCAGTAATATATTAACACAAGCTGAAGCGGCTTGGCAGGTTCCGGGAAGCAGTTCTGTTATCCTCTCTTCTGTCTTATCATCCACTTGCTGACGTCTGTATAGCGGTCCACCGGACTTACCAGACTCTTGTTGTCGAACCCGGAAAAAGGCGATCGGATTATGAAGATATAATTGGGCTGATATAGCGCCAGGGCCGGATTATCATTATGCCAGGCCTTTAGGAAGCCTTTGTATTTCACGGCTCTTATCTTGGGATCCAGGCGCGAACGGCCTGCTTCGAGCGAAATGTCGGCCCTGCTTGATTTGTACTCGCTGAAGTTCAGCCGGGCTTTTGACTTCGCAGAAATCTGCGAGCTGTGCCAGAAGGCGAATACGTCGGGGTCAGCTCCGACGGAAATCGTCGTCAGAAGCGCGTCGTAGCCATGATTCGAAACCGTATCCTTTAAATTTTCGTCGCTTTGCGTAACTATCCGGGTATCGATACCAAGGTCCGCCCATTCGTTCCTCAGCTCGTTCGCGACCTTGCCGTATTCATTGTTAGAAAGTGCGAACAGTTTGATAGAAAGCCGTCTACGCTTCTTTGTCCGGATTCCCGTTTTACTGTCAATCTTCCACCCTGCTTTGTTTAAAATCTTATCCGCCAGCTCTGTATCGTTGGTCTGCTGGGCAAATTTCTTGTTATAACCCAGCTGGGAAACCAGCAAAGGCTCATCGCTCTGTTTCAGCACCTGCCCGGTACTCTGTATTATCTTCTGCCGGTTGGCGCCCAGTACAAGTGCTCTGCGCACCTTGGGGTCGGACAGGATATCCTGGGAGTTATTGAAGAAAACCATGGTCTGTCCGGCTATCGGAACCGAGTATACATTGTTGTCCTGATCCTCGGAATATTGCTCGTCTATCGTGCCCAGGCCGGATATGGCATCTACTTTTTTGGAATCATATGCACGTGTCAGCTCGTTCTGATTATTATAGGTATTTATTATGTAGCGTTTTATTCCGGGCGAGCCGCCGTAATATCCGTCGTTCGCTAAAAATCCTATATGCTGGAGCGTGGCCCCGGATTTATCACTGTCCGGCTGAACCTCGACCGTGTCATATTTGAACGGACCGCTGCCCACGGGGTGAACAGTATTGAAATCGCTGGAACGCAGCTGCTGTGCGGGTATGTCTTTTAGTATATGCCAGGGTATTATTCCAGTTGTCAGCGAATCCGGGAACGAACTTAGCGTGCTGGGCAGCGTAAAGACTGCTGTCTTATCATCTTTCTGGCTTATCTTGATTCCCTGCCAGCTGGATAGAAGATATGATTTCGCATCAGGGTTCTGTATGGTCTTAAACGTAAAGACTACATCTTTGGCTGTCAGACGCTGGCCGTCATGCCAATATAGATTGTCTTTCAGCGTGACCGTGTAGCTCCTGCCTCTTTTGTCTATACTCATGCCGGAGGCCAGATCGGGCACCAGTTTCTGGTTGGAGTCGTATTTGTACAAGCCCGAAAATATAAGCTTGGACACCGATGAATCAACGGAACTCGAAGCATAAATCGGGTCAGCATTGCTGTAGGTACCGACGATACCTTCGGTAAAGGTACCGCCCGGTTCGTAATATAGTTTCTGATACTTGGCCCGAAGCATGCCTATCTGCAAAACTCCTACTAGCAGTATCAAGCTCATCAGAAGCAGCCAGCCTATAACGAATCTGCGTACCTTTGCCAGATTGGTCAACCGGCGAAAGAAATGTTTATCTATGGTTTCTTCGGTATAGCTGCCCAGTTCGCCTATGTTCTTCTGCGGGGAACTTATAGCTTTCGGCAAACGGAATATGCTATTTTTCTTAGCCATCTAAAATGCCGCGCTAGACCAGTATCCCCAGTATCAAAGAAAATGAAAAAATTATTACCAAAATTATGGTCGCGTAGTGTATGGTCCTGTCGGAACCGCGCCTGACGGTATTGACCTCTGCGCCTCCGCCTAAGCCCGCGCCTAAACCGGCCCCACGGGTCTGAATAAGTATCAGCACCGTCAGAAGCACCATCGAAACAATCGTTATATATCCGAATATATTCATAAATGTCTACTCAACTATAGCTACCACAAGGTAGTTTACCAAGCCGATAACCATGCCCGCAAGCATAGCCGCACCGAAATTAGTAACATGCAAATCGCCGTAAAGCTTGCTTGCAAGCATCACCATCAGGCCGTTAATAACTATCATGAAAAGGCCCAGACTTATCAGTAATGCCGGAAGTGATATCAGCACAACTATGGGCTTTACCAGGGTATTCACTATGGTTAGCACCAGTCCGCCGATAAGTATGACACGGAACTTGCTCTCATAATCTATGCTATCGCCCAGAAGTCCGGCAGCCACCCATAAACCCAACGATGAAACGAACCATCGGAATATGAATCGGGCGAAAACGGGGCTGTGTTTTGTGCTTATCATTCAGATAATATTCTAAGCGAGCCCAGTTCCCGCGACAAGCGCTCTGATAAAACCCTACAGCCACTTTCGGTTATTAACACATCGTCCTCTATACGTATGCCGATGTTTTCCTCGGGTATATATAGGCCGGGTTCAACCGTTATGACCATGCCTTCTTTAAGCGGCTTTTTGAAGTCACCCACGTCATGTACGTCTATACCTAAGAAATGCGACGTGCTGTGCGGATAGTATTTTCTGACTGATGGTTCATCTATTATTTTTATCAGGCCCAGATCTTGCAGCTTTTCGCCCATAAAACCACTTATCGCGCCTTCGTATTCGGGAAGCCGGATACCGGGTTTAAGCATATCTAGAGCGAACTGCCTGACTTGCATTACTGCATCGTATACTGCCTGTTGGCGCTTGGTCGGCTTGAGTGTGACAGACCTGGTCAGATCTGAGCAATAATGCGACAGGCTCGCCCCTATATCCATCAGAAGTATTTCGGACGTGTTTATTTGCGAATCATTCTTGCCGTAATGGAGAGTCACGGCATTTTTGCCACCGGCTATTATCTGTCTGAAAGACGGCTTAAGCCCGCGCTTAGCGTAAAGGTAATCAATTTCGGCGGATATTTCCTGCTCATTTTTATATTTGTCCAGCTTTTTACCTATAACCTGATACACTTCCATCGTTTCATCGATGACTTTTTGAATTGCTTCTATTTCCGACGGTTGTTTTATAGTCCGAAGTTCGGCGATATGTCCGGCTACGTCCGAAAGTTTGAGCCTGGCATTATGACTCTTGAGTTTCTTAATCAAATGTTCCTTGGCCGGGTTTGTATACACAAGGAATCTTTCGTCAAAAGCTTCGGAGGGCATCATCACGGCCGCATGCCTGATTTTCTTAAGCCTTTTAGACAATCTCTGCCAGCCCTGTTTGCCGGTGAGGGCTTCGTCCACTCCGGATTTTTTGGCAAGAGCTTCAAGGTCAATCCCACCGTGAAACGCCAGCCAGCGCTCGTCCAGCTCCGGACCTATCAGATAATCTTCATCCTTGTCCATAACCAGGATGAAATTAGGCTGGTCGACACCGCACAGGTACCAGAAACTTCCGTCTTGATTAAACTCATAGGTATCGTCATCGCGCGTGCGCTGAATCAGACCGTTTGCAGTCAGAATTATCGGTCCCGAATCACCAAAGACTCCGCGAAGTCTTTGCCTGTTGCCTTTAAAAAATTCCGGTGCAAACCCTTTCATAATCAGTTAGTCATAATATCACAATTACTAAGGTCAACCACCGCTCCGTCAGATTGTGCTTACTCTTGCAAAATTAAATCAATGATAAGAAAATGAACTCAAAGGGAGAAGATAATGAGCCAGCCGGCAAAAACTGTGGGTACAGAAAAACGATTCATAGAAGGACGGCAGGGATTTTTAATTCCGGAAGTTGATACGGCCCAGCTTAGCCCTAGTGAATTTTTGCAGTTTTTTAGAGACGCCTTAAACGCAAATTTAGAAGCTAGTACAGGACGCAAAGCGAGTTTTTACTTTTCGCGAGCTTATCCCTTCAGCCAACGATTCGTATTGCCCTCATCAGAAAATCATCCGTTGATATTAATGCAGTATAGCCAGAGCGGACACCAGAACTCATTTGGCGATAAAGCGACCCACGATATTCTGGTAGAGCCGGAAAAGCCAGGTGATTTTGAACCATTCTTACAAATTAACCACCCGGTTGAGCTGCAGACACTGGCCATATCGCCAGCTAACGGAGAAGGTTTGATATTCTATTCGCGAGGGGGCACTACCGGGGAGTTCGGAGAAGGCACTCCCGCGGAAAGGCATAACTTAGGGCGAGTCGCCTCAGATTTTGTAGAGCTGGTTTCCTAAGGGCTTTTTAATAAATGCCGGGATAATATACTGGCTTTGCTTTTGCCTATTAAGTTTTGTATCTCTGCCTGTCTAGCACTGGAAAGAGCACTGACACTTCCGAAATGTCTGAGTAATTTTCTTCGGGTTGCTGGACCGATACCAGGGATGGTATCCAAGACGGATTCACTCTGGCGGCCGCGCTTGAGCGTGCTATGGTAGCTGACTGCGAAACGGTGGCTCTCGTCCCTTATGCGCTGGAGAAGCTTGAGTGCATCACTGGAATGTCCAAGCACCCTAACGTCATATTGCAAACTTTTTGCAATAGGGCGCGTTGGCTGCGGGATTATTATTTCTTCGTATCTTTTTGCCAGACCTATAAGTGGTATTTCCAACTCCAGCTCGCTCAATGCGGACAGGGCCGCGCTTACCTGGCCCTTGCCGCCGTCTATCAGGATAAGGTCCGGTCTGCCCCATTTTTTTATATTGGTCTGTGAGAATCTCCTGGTCATCACTTCCCTCATGTGCGCGAAATCGTCGTTGCCCTTTATGCGCGATTTGAATTTCCTGTACTCGCTCTTGTCCGGTACGCCGGCTATAAAAACTACCATGCTGGCAACCGTGTCTGTTCCCTGCATATGGGAAATATCATAGCCTTCCACGCGTCTGGGTATATCTATATTAAGCAGCTGGGACAGCTCTACCAGACCGCGGTCTTTGCTAATATCCAGGCTCTCACGATCGCCGAATATTATCTGGTTGTCCAATTTCCTTAGTGCAAACAATTTGTTGCGTAGAACCGCTGCTTCCTCAAAGTTTTTTTTCTTGGCGGCCTGTTTCATCTGTTTTTCCATGTCGCTTACGAGTTTCTTGCGCTTGCCGGTCATGTAAAGAATGAGCCTGGAAAGATTCTTCTTATAATCTTTCAGGTTTGTCATATCCGCTTCCAGCCCCGGACATAATCCTATCTGTGCCTGCAGACAAGCACGTTTGGGTATGTTAGTCGGCGCATGGGTGGAATACGGGAAAACTTTGCGCAGATACCTGAGCGCGCGGCTTATCACAAACTTGCTCAGGAACGGTCCGTAATATTTCGCCCCGTCGTCCAGCGGCCGCCTGGTGAAAGATACCGAAGGATAGCTGGAATTAATATCTATGCGCACGTACACGAAGCTTTTATCGTCGCGCAGCAGTATATTGTACTTCGGCATGTAGCGGCGTATCATCTCGGCCTCAACGAAAAGCGCATCCATCTCGGTTTCGAGCTCCAGCCAGTCTACATCTGCTATATCAGCTACTAAAGCGTCGGTCTTGGGGTCAAACGCCCGGCTCTTTTGAAAGTATTGCCTTACGCGGTTGCGCAAGATCGCCGCCTTGCCGATATAAATAATCTCGCCGGATTTATCCTTATAAAAATAAACCCCCGGCGCCTTCGGCAACCCTGATAATTTATCTTGCAAGCTCATTTTATTTCGGCCAAGGAATGGTTTTCGCAAAAGATTTTCTGACCGTCTTTGCAGGATTCGCATATCAGGACCAGACGGTTGCAGGACTTGTCGGCACAATTTTCAAAATTGCTGGTTTTACCGGCACAGTGAACACATTCGCCTATGTCTTTGGATTTATCGGAAAACTTATGGTTCATCCGGCCGTCAAATATATATAGATTGCCTTCCCACAGGCCGTCATCGCCGTATTTTTCACCGTATTTCACTATGCCGCCGTCCATCTGGTAGACCTCTTTGAAACCGCGGTTTTTCATCAGCACGGAAAGTACTTCACAGCGTATTCCACCGGTGCAGTACGTGACTACCGGTTTGTCCTTGATATCGTCGTACTTGCCTGACTCAATCTCGCTGACGAAATCGCGCGTCGTTTTAGTATCCGGGACTATGGCGTCTTTGAACCTGCCGACCTGGGCTTCGTAAGCATTGCGTCCGTCAAAGAATATGACTTCATCGCCGCGTTCTTTTACCAGCTTGTGCACGGCCTCCGGCTTGAGGTGCTTGCCACCGCCGACAACACCTTGCTCATTGACTTTTACTTCGTCGGTTTTTTTGAAGCTGACCAGTTCATCGCGGACTTTTACGCTAAGGCGGGAGAATTCCCTGCCATCTCCGTCGCTCCATTTGTACTGTATTGCGCGGAACCTGCCGGACGCGTTCATCGCCCGCTTGTATTTACGCAAATTCTCAATATTTCCGCCAAGCGTTCCGTTAATACCGTGCGGGCTGACTATGATGCGGCCTTTTAATCCGAGATTGGCACACAATTCTTTTTGCCAAAGCATAGCCATCTGAGGGTCCGGCAAGGGCACGAACTTATAGAATAAAATCACCTTGTTCATCTGGATATATTATAACAAAAACCGAGTTAATAATTCCCGTCAAAATTTGACCGGCCGGACATAATTTGAATATTATTAAGTTTATGAAAAAACCCGCCGAAACAACCAAGTTCGTCCTGGAAGCTTTCGTTCCTTACACCAAAGCGAATATCCTGCTTTCCTTCAAGCCTTCTTTATTCTTCAATGAGTTGGAGAAGAAATCCGGCAGAAAAAAACGTTCGCTGGAATCGGCTTATTACCGGCTGATAAAGAAAGGTCTGATAGAACTGGATGACAAACGCATGCCGCGTCTTACAGCCAAAGGACAACGCAAAGCCATGACTTACCAGCCGGAGCGCTTGAAGTTCGGAGCGCACCTGATAGTAATTTTCGATATACCCGAAAGCGAACGGCGCAAAAGACGCAGACTGCGCATGATTCTGCAGGAACTGTCATTTAGAAAAGTTCAGCAAAGCGTATGGGAAACAAAGTACGATTACCGCGAACATCTGCGCGCTGAGATAGCCGAGATGAATCTGCAGGAATACGTGCAGGTCTATGAAGCAGCACCTATAGAACTGTAAATTTGCAAATTATGTCCGGCCGGACATAATCCGGCGGAGTATTTCGGATTTTTTGCCGGGTGTGGTATAATGTATTCTAACGTTGCAAAAATAAAGGAAAGGGCCGGACAAAAGCATGTGGACTAACAATCCTGATACTTTAGTTGACACGGTCTTTTCCGTTTCTCTTTAGAAAACTTCTTATTAATCTTATAATTAGCATAAACATGCTGGCTTTTAGGAGGAGCCGGTAATGGACGAACATAGAAGCAGACAGGCTTACGGCCTGGTTATAAAACACTACTGGCGACAGCTGCTCTTAAGCTGGAAGTACAGCTTTAGCGGACTGATACTTACCGGTATCGGCACTATACTGGTATTTTATGTACCGCCTCTTATAATAGCCAAGCTTTTAGCGCGTTACGGCGGCCATCCTTTGCCCGGGCCCGGCGAGCTTGTACCTTACCTGGTAGGATTTTCCGGCCTATGGTTCGTCGGCGAGCTGTGCTGGCGCATAGCCGTACATTTTATGAACAAAGCCGAATCGGACGGTATAAGGCGTCTATACAATGACGCGATGCGCTACATGATGGAGAAGGATCTGGCTTTCTTCCATAACAACTTTGCCGGCTCACTGACTAAAAAGACCACCGGTTATGCCAACAGGTACTTGGAAGTTACTGATACCCTGCTGTTCAACGTTTCACCCAACCTTATACCGCTGGCGTTCATCAGCTATATACTGTGGCAATACTCGCCTGTTTTGGTCTATGCGCTGATAGGCATGATGACAGTTACGCTTTTAGCGGTTGTACCTCTTATCCGGCGGCGGCGCAAGCTGGTGACCGTACGCGAGACTGCCAGTAACAAGGTGTCAGGCTATGTCGCGGATATTTATTCCAACGTCGACGCTGTCAGGGCCTTCGGCAATGAGAAGTTTGAAAAGGAACATCATAAAAGCCATGTGCTGGATTATGCCTTCAAGTCCAAGAGGTCATGGGATTTTCAGAACCAGCGGATAGACCTTATCGTCTCCCCTATTTTCGTAGCTATCAACCTTGTCGGCATAATATTGGCCCTTGAAATAGCAAAAGGAAAAGGCGCTGGTATAGAAGCCGTATTCGTAACATTCAGCTACTACGCTTTCTTCACCCGGTTCCTTTGGGAATTCAACAGTATTTATCGGCGCATGGAAACAGCGCTTAGCGACGCGGCCCAGTTTACCGAACTGCTCATAGACGAGCCCGGGATAAAGGACGTGGAAAAACCACGGCCGTTCAAAGCAACCGAAGGCAGAATAGAATTCAAAGATGTCAGTTTCCGCTATGAGGATAACGAGGAGTCAGGCTTGTTTGAAAACTTCAACTTAAACATAGAACCGGGCCAGAAAATCGGATTGGTAGGACATTCCGGCGGTGGCAAAACGACTCTGACAAAACTGATCCTGAGATTCATGGATATCGAAAGAGGAGCCATTCTGATAGACGGCCAGGATATATCAAAGGTACGCCAGAGCCGGTTCCGGGCATATATAAGCTACGTACCCCAGGACCCTTATATGTTCCACCGTTCCATTGACGACAACATCAGATACGGTAAATTGGACGCTACAGAGGAAGAAATCCGTAAAGCTGCCAAGGCCAGCCACAGCCAGGAATTTATAGACCGTCTGCCTGATAGGTACGATACGCTCATCGGCGAGCGGGGCGTGAAGTTATCCGGCGGTCAGCGCCAGCGTATAGCGATAGCGCGCGCGATGATAAAGGATGCGCCGATACTGCTTCTGGATGAAGCTACCAGCGCCCTGGACAGCGAGTCGGAAAAACTTATCCAGGACGCATTATGGAAACTCATGGAAGGCAAGACCGCCATAGTAATAGCACACCGTCTAAGCACCATACAGCGTATGGACAGGATAATCGTCATGGAAGAAGGGCGCATAGTCGAGGACGGCAGCCACAAGGAACTGCTGGAGAAGAAAGGCATCTATGCCGAGCTATGGAAACACCAGAGCGGCGGCTTTTTGGAAGATTGATTTATTCTTTAGCTTCTTCGTCCGAAGATTGTTCAGATGAACCGCTCTCGGGCGCGGCTTCGCCTTCCTCTGCGGTCTCGCCGGCGCCTTCTTCACCCTCGGCAGCTGTGCCCTCGGCAGCCTGCTGTTCGGCCAGGGCCGCATCGGCCTCGGCTATCTGATCTTTCGGCATTTCCACGGTAGCTATGACTTGTTCTGCCTCGTTCTTGATAGTTATGGTGCTTGGCAGTCTTATGTCGGACACATGGAGCTTATTGCCGACTTCTCCCAGGGCGCTTGCGTCTACTTCCACTACGTCTATAAGGTCTTTCGGCAAAGCCTCTACGGTTATGTGGTCAAGATTTTTCAATACCAGAAGACTGGCGCGCTCAGCCGGAATGTCACCGACTAACCTTAGAGGTATCTCAGCGGTAACTTTCTCGTCTTCTTTGATAGCCTGGAACACCGCATGCAGCACGGTGCTGCTGGCCGGAGCATTAACTACTTCCTTGATAATCGTGGTGTATTTCTTGCCACCTACGTCCAGCTTGATGGCGTGGTGCTTGCCTGCAGCGCTGAAGGCCTTTTTAAAGTCCAAAGAAGGAACGGAAACATGCACGGAGTCTTTGCCGCGTTCGTGAATAACGCCGGGCGTCTGTCCGTCGTTTCTCAATTTTTTAACTTGTTTGCCTATGACATCCCTTTTTTGGGCAGCCAGAGTTATATCAGCCATAAATCAACATACCTTTCGTTTGCCGTATTATACCATAAATTTATTGGTTTACACCTGTTATAATTTATCCTAATGTCTTTTCTTGACCCGAACGAACTTATAGCCAGCGGCGGGCTGGTCCTTATAGCTTTCATGGTCTTCGCAGAAAGCGGACTTTTGTTCGGATTCTTCTTTCCCGGAGATACCCTGCTTATAGCGGGAGGCATATTGGCGGCAGGCGGCGCCTTCAATATAGTCGAGCTTATAGGTGTGGTGGTTATAGCGGCGATTTTCGGCGGTATAACAGGATATATCATAGGCCGCAAGGCCGGCCCTAAACTGTTTGTCAAAAAAGATGGAATTATCTTCCGCGCGGAATACGTAGAAAAAAGCGAAGATTTCTATGAGAGGCACGGCGGCAAAACCATAATGCTAGCCAGGTTCGTACCTATTATCAGGACTTTCGCTCCGGTAGTAGCCGGCATAGGTAGGATGAACTGGGCTAAGTTCACAATCTATAACATCATAGGCAGCAGTATATGGGCCGTAGGCGTAACCGTGCTGGCGTATTATTTCGGACAGAGAGTACCTAATCTGGACAAATACATATTGCCTTTGGTCATAGCGGCTACGGTAATAACCTTCAGTCCTACCGTTTATCATATCTTCAAGGATCCTAAGGCCCGCCGCAAGCTGGCCGGCAAATTTAAAAAGAGCTAATCCTAGTCCTCGGTCGTCGGCAGAACGGATCTCATATTGCCTATAAGTTCTTCAAGCGATATTTTGGCCAGTAAAGATTCTTCGTCCTCGCCCATTCCCTCGATAATTTCTTCCCGTACATCCAGTATTTCCCTGGCCTCGGGTTCATTATCTTCGGCGACCAATATTGCGGCGGATGCTATGTCGCCTACGGCATAAGCTATGCTGCCTATACGGCTAAGTTTAGCCTGCTCAAGAGGGTCATCTAATACCTCGTCCGCCTGTTCGGCGTAAACTTCGCCGATTTCCCCGACATGCCCGTAAAGCGCCTCGCCGGTGCCCGCACGGGTACGGCCCAGCTCTTCCCGAACAGCATCTGCTCCTTCAACCCCGGCTTCTTCCAGGATTCTTAACAATTCAAGATCGACCACTCTTCTTAAGTCATTTGCGGCATCATCCGGTTCATCTGATTCGTTCGGTTTAGGAAGATGTTCTTTGTCTACCTCAACAGCAACATGTTCGCGCAGGTGTTCAAACGCCGCGCCGATGCCTTCCGGTGTGGACATGTCCGGTATTAATTTCTTTTCTGCCATCTTAACGAACAATTATAGCATATCTTTAAGGAATTGTCCAGTGTAGCTACCTCTGATTTTAGCTACCTGCTCCGGGGTTCCCTCGGCTATAACTTCTCCCCCCGCTTCGCCGCCTTCCGGCCCTAAATCTATTATATGGTCGGCCGATTTTATAACATCCAGGTTGTGTTCTATGACTATCATGCTGTTGCCGGTATCTACCAGAGCGCCCAGTACATTAAGCAGTTTATCCACATCAGCCATATGCAGCCCGGTAGTAGGTTCATCCAGCACATAAAGCGTTCTGCCCGTGGAACGGCGCGACAATTCGGTAGCCAGCTTGATACGCTGGGCTTCGCCGCCGGAAAGTGTCGTTGCCGGCTGGCCTAAAGTTATGTAACCCAGCCCGACATCTACCAAAGTCTGCAGTTTTTTGGCTATGACCGGAATGTTTGCAAAAAATTCCAAAGCCGTTTCGCAGGTCATGCCCAAAACATCGCTTATATTCTTGCCTTTATACTGGATTTCCAGAGCTTCACGGTTATAACGCCTGCCTTTGCACTCTTCGCACGGAACATATACATCAGGGAGAAAATGCATCTCTATTTTGATAACTCCGTCTCCGGCACAGTTCTCACATCGGCCCCCGCGTACGTTGAAGCTGAACCTTCCGGCGGAATAGCCGCGCATTTTTGCTTCCGGCAAACCGGCGAACAGTTCGCGTATGGGAGTGAAGAGTCCGGTATATGTTGCCGGGTTACTCCTGGGCGTGCGGCCTATAGGCGACTGGTCAATGACTATAACCTTATCCAGATTGCCCAGCCCCTGGACTTCCTGATGTCGTCCGGGAGTCACCTGTGCGCGCATAAGCCTGGCCTGCAGTTCCTTGGCCAGAATATCGTTTATCAGGCTGGACTTGCCTGAGCCGGAAACACCGGTTACAACCACCAGTTTGCCAAGAGGTATATGTACGGAAATATCTTTCAGATTATTTTCTTTAGCGCCGATTACCGCTAGTTCCTTGCCGTTGCCTGGCCGGCGCTTCTTCGGTACGGCTATCTTCTTTTTGCCGCTCAGATACTGCCCGGTCACGCTCTTTTCATTCTTGGCTACGTCTTTCGGCGTGCCTTCGGCTACTACATGGCCTCCATGAACACCCGCACCGGGACCGATATCTAGAACATGGTCCGAAGTACGGATGGTTTCTTCGTCATGCTCGACTATGACTACAGTGTTGCCGATATCCCTTAAGTGGCAAAGCGTGTTTATAAGCCGGTTGTTGTCTCTCTGGTGCAAACCAATGCTTGGTTCGTCCAGTACATAAAGCACTCCTTGCAGGCCGCTGCCTATCTGTGTGGCCAAGCGTATTCTCTGCGCTTCGCCGCCGGAAAGCGACACGGCACTGCGCTGAAGCTGAAGATAGTTGAGTCCTACGTCTTGCAGGAACTTAAGCCTGGCACAGATCTCTTTAAATATCTGGCGGGCTATCTTCAGTTCGTTCTCGCTGAGCTTCACTTGATTGAAAAACTCTAGTGCATCATCGATGGATCTTTCACAGACATCCATGATGTTTTTGTTATGAACCGTTATTGCCAGTACTTCCGGCTTGAGTCTTTTTCCGTTGCACGCATGGCATGGCCTCTCCTGCATGAAGCGCTCGATATCGCGGCGCATGAAGTCGCTTTCC